>JAGVJQ010000136.1 GCA_020051015.1 Gammaproteobacteria bacterium | reverse complement strand
TTACAGTTCGCTAGGCTGAGGCAGAAAGACTTGATTTTTGAGCACCGCAGCGGAGCATACTTGGCCGTCTGTGAGCAGCGGAGCGCCGAAAATCGAGGCTTTATGCCTCAGCATAGTAGAATTGTAAATAGACCCTAGACATTACACCCGACCAAGTGTACAATAATGGCTCATCAAGTATGGCGAATGGCATTTTTATCATTAAGTTATGAGTCTGTCGGCGCCAACATCCGAATCATTTCCTACATAAGTTGACTTATATTAATGCAAACATTCAAAGAACTTGGCGTTCAAGCCAATATCCTTAGCGCGCTATCTGAACTTGGTTACGAAACACCTTCTCCAATTCAAGAACAAAGTATTCCTGTTTTATTAAATGGCAAAGACTTACTAGCCCAGGCACAAACCGGCACTGGAAAAACAGCTGCATTTGCCATACCTGTTTTATCACGTATCAATGTAGAATTAAAACAACCACAAGCTATTATTCTTGCGCCCACTCGCGAACTAGCGATTCAAGTTGCTGAAAGTTTTCAAAAATATGCTAAACATATTCCTGGTTTTCATGTTTTACCAATTTACGGTGGCCAAGATTATCGCCCACAATTACGCGCATTAGAACGCGGTGTTCATGTTGTGGTTGGCACCCCGGGTCGAGTAATGGATCATTTACGTCGCGGCAGTTTATCCATGCAACATTTAAAGATGGTGGTATTGGATGAAGCAGATGAAATGTTAAATATGGGCTTTCTTGAAGATGTTAAATGGATCCTGCAACAAATTCCAGGCGAACATCAAACTGCCTTATTTTCCGCAACTATTCCATCATCTATTCGGGCAATTTGTGATCAATATCTGAAAGATGCAACTAAAATCCAGATTAATGGCAAACAAACGACTGTTTCAGCGATTGAACAATTTTATATGGTTGTGTCTCGTGCACAAAAAGTGGAAGCATTGACTCGCTTTCTTGAAGTGGAAGATGTCGATGGCATGATCATTTTTACGCGGACTAAAACCGCCACGATGGAAGTTGCTGAGAAATTAGAAGCTCGCGGTTATGCCGTAGCAGCAATTAATGGTGATCTCAAACAAGATGCCCGTGAACGCGTCATTAAACGTATTAAGAACGGCCAATTAGATATCGTTGTTGCAACTGATATCGCGGCTCGCGGATTAGATGTTGAGCGTCTAAGCCATGTGGTTAACTTTGACATTCCCTATGATGCTGAATCTTACGTACATCGTATTGGTCGTACCGGACGTGCGGGTCGTGTTGGCAAAGCTTTATTATTGGTTGAGCCACGTGAAGGCCGCATGTTAAAAGATATTGAACGTGCACTTAAACAACAGCTAACAGCGATTACACCACCTTCAATTGCTCAATTGCAAGAAAAGCGCGTTGCGATGTTTACCAGTCAAATTAATGCAACTGTCGCTAGTCAAGAACTTGATACTTACCGTGATTTGATTGAAGGCATTGCACATAGCAGTGAAACATCGATTCTCGATATTGCCGCTGCATTAGCCTATTTGGCACAGAAAGATAAATTAACGCAAACCACCGAGAATACACGCGATATCCTTGCGGAAAGTTTAGAGCACGGCGGCAGCTCCGGTAAAAAATACCGTGGTGGCGGTGACAGATCCTATGGCAAGGATGACCGTCGTCCAGCTAGATCCGGTGAACGTCGTCCATTCAAGAGCTCTGGTGATGGCGAGCGTCGCCCACGCCACGCAGCAAGTGAAGGTGAACGTCGTCCTTTCAAACCTGCCGGTGAAGGCGAATATCGTCCACGTCGCGCAGCCGGTGAAGGTGAACGTCGTCCTTTCAAACCTGCCGGTGAAGGCGAATATCGTCCACGTCGCGCAGCCGGTGAAGGTGAGCGTCGTCCTTTCAAACCTGCTGGTGAAGGCGAATATCGTCCACGTCGCGCAGCTGGTGAAGGTGAACGTCGTCCATTCAAACCCGCTGGTGAAGGTGAATATCGTCCACGCCGCGCAGCAGGTGAAGGTGAAAGCCGTCCACGTAAAGCTAATGGCGAACGTAAATTTACCAAAGCCGGTGATACACCATTCAAGGCAAAACGTAAGTCGGAAAGTACTGGGGTGAAAAGCTCTAAGCCATCGCATGCCAAAGCTGGACCTAAGAAATCTGCAAAACCATCCAAGACGAAACGGTAATTAGAGCTGTAAATGTAGCCCGGGTAAGCGCGTTTTTGGAGTAGAAAAACGAATTGATATTAAACTAACAAGGATGTTTACTCATGATAGTAACGCGCGAAACCCGGGATCGTGGGTGGTATAAACACCGATCCCGGGTTTCATGCTATTGCAAATAGGCCTATACCCATACACGTCAAGCTAAGACCTGCTAATCTTAATCAACCCCTCTCCCGCACAGCTTCAACATATTCTAAAATAGCAAAATCCAGCGTTTAGCTGCGGGGCGAGGGAGCTTTTCGAGCAAATTTTAGGCTCTTTTCGCTTAGCTTGACGCACATGATATCTCATCTCCCCTCTTCCTTTTTCCCTCAAAAAGCGGTTAAATAGGCGCTTAATTTGGCGGTTTGCCTCTGACTAAATACTAAGGACAACTTAATGACCACTGAAAATAATGACAATCTTCAATCTTGGGAAAGGAAAGCCTTAGAACAGCTACTGACTGAAACTGTTAAAGAGCAACGCCGTGCACGCCGTTGGAAAATCTTTTTCCGCATTATTTATCTCATTATCTTTATTAGTATCATTGCGTTATTAATGCCAGATCATCAAAAAACCTATGATAGCAAGCCACATACTTCGCTAGTCGTTATGAAAGGTGAATTAATGGATGGCGGCGATGCTAATGCAGATGATGTTAATGAAGGCTTAGATGAAGCATTCAAAGATCCCAATACTAAAGCAGTCTTACTCGAAATCAACAGTCCCGGTGGTAGCCCAGTACAAGCCGGTGAAATTTATGACAACATAGTTCGTCTAGAACAAGCTCATCCTAAAATTAAAGTTTACGCTGTTTGTACTGATGTTTGCGCATCAGGTGCCTATTATGTGGCTGCAGCCGCAAATTATATCTATGCTGATAAGGCTAGTTTAGTTGGCTCGATTGGTGTTTTAATGGATGGTTTTGGTTTTGTTGATACCCTTAACAAGTTGGGTGTACAACGTCGCTTATTTACCTCAGGCAGTGAAAAAGGATTCCTCGATCCATTTTCTCCATTAAAACCAGAAGATCAAGCTTATGCTCAATCCATGCTGGATATTATCCATCAACAATTTATTGATGCGGTTAAATCAGGTCGTGGCGATCGTTTGAAAAATGATCCTCTATTATTTTCTGGTTTAGTCTGGACAGGCCAACAAGCTGAACAGCTTGGACTCGTCGATGGACTTGCGACACCTGATCAAGTAACTCGTCAAATTATTAAAGCACCACATGTAGTTGATTACACCGTAGAAGATACCTTTTTTAATAAATTTGCTAACCACATTGGCAGCTCTGCTGCAAGTAGTGCGGCTTCATTATTAGGTATACAACCAAGTATGTTGCGATAATCTTCTTTCTATCCCCTTCTTTCGTTTCCGAAAGAAGGGGATTTTCATTATTTTTGGAGTGAATGTGAATATTGAGCTCGAAATTAAACTTGCTATCCACGATTCAGCCATTCCACTGTTGAAAAAACATCCGTTATTACAAAAAACCATCAAACCTTCCGAACAACGCAAGTTAATTAGCACCTATTTCGACACCCCCGATAAGCAATTACGGAAACTGGGCTTTGCCTTGCGCATCCGGCAAGATGATGATACATTCGTGCAAACGTTAAAAGGTCGAGCAGAACTCCAAGCGGGAATAACTGCACGTAAAGAATGGGAATGGCCATTAAAAGATTTTGCCTTGGATTTTACTGTTATCCCATTACCCGCATTACAAAAATTATTTACCAAATCCAAATTTCTGATTGATTTTGGGCCGCAATTTATTACTGATTTTATGCGGACAACTTGGGATGTTCAATTAAGTGATAATGATAATACCTTAATTGAAATTGCCCTTGATCAAGGCTTAATTTCAGCAGGAACACGTTCGGCACCGATTCAAGAAGTTGAATTTGAGTTAAAAAATGGAAACCCTGAAGTATTAAAAGCAGTAGCTAATCTTTTTCAAGTAGAGTTAGGATTAATCTCTGAAGATCGCAGTAAAGCCGCAAGAGGCTTTGCCTTAATATAAGGAAAAACAGATGCTCGTTAGCAATCCCATTTTAAAAATGTTTGGTCGTTCCCCCATTAAACCTTTACAACAACACATTGCAAAAACAACAGAATGTGTACGACAACTAATGGCCTTTATCGCTGCGGTGTTAAATCATGATTGGCAGCAAGCAGAAATTTGTAAAAAACGGGTTGTTGAATGTGAGCATGAAGCAGATGCGATGAAAAAAGACATTCGCTCACATTTACCCAAAAGTTTATTCCTACCTGTTTCACGTGGTGATTTGCTGGAAATTCTGACTATCCAGGATTTTATCGCTAATAAATGTAAAGATATTGCAGGTTTAGTTATGGGTCGCCACATGCATATTCCCCCTGCCATTGCACAACGTTATGTTGATTTATTATCTAGCAGTTTGTCAGCGGCTGAGCTAGCCCATAATGCCATTGGTGAATTAGATGATCTATTAGAAACCGGCTTTCGTGGTGAAGAAGTAAATGTTGTTGAAAGTATGATTGCTGATTTAAGACAAGTTGAACACGATAATGATGAAATTCAAGTTGAGGTTAGGCAAAGCTTATTTAATATCGAAAAAGAACTCTCTCCTGTTGATGTGGTGTTCTTATATAAAATGATTGAATGGACTGGTGATATTGCTGATCATGCTCAGCAAGTTGGCAATCTATTAGAACTATTAATGGCGCGATAATACTATGTTACACGGACAACTTTATATCATTCTGGCATGTGTTTTTGGTTTATTGATGACATGGGGCGTTGGTGCTAATGATTTAGCTAATGTCATGAGTACCAGCATGGGCTCTAAGGCTATCACGCTTCGACAAGCCATCATTATTGCTATTATTTTTGAATTCGCTGGAGCGTTCCTTGGCGGTATTCAAGTAAGTGATACGATTCGTCATGGTATTATTAACACCGATGTACTAAACAGTCATCCAGAAGAGTTTATCTATGGTATGCTCGCCGTATTATTAGCCGGCTCAACCTGGATGTTATTAGCCAGTTATTTAGGCTTACCCGTATCGATCACGCACACCATCGTTGGTGGTATTGTTGGATTTGGTGCAATTAAATTAGGGATTGGTGCTATTGAATGGCCTCACGTCAAAATCATTGCTATTAGCTGGTTAACATCACCAGGCATTGCCGGCATTATGTCATACTTACTCTTTATGAGTATTCAATGGTTAATCTTTTCTAAACTGCATCCGTTTGGCTACGCCAAACGCTACGCACCGCTGTACTTGTTTTTAATTGGTGTGGCTATTTCAACCGCATCAATTACTCGTGGTCTTAAACATTATGGTATTAATTTAAATACTGTTGATGGAATTGTATTAGCGATTGCTGTTGGTTTAGTAATCGCTATAGTTGGTCAGTTATTGATTCGCAAAATTCAATTGCCTGATAATGCTACACGACATCAAGAATTTGAAAAAGTAGAAAAAATATTTGGCATATTGATGCTTTTTACCGCAGCAGCGATGGTATTTGCACACGGGTCAAATGACGTCGCAATTGCCGTTGGTCCTATCGCCGCAGTGGTTAATGTCGTTAGAGCACACGGTAATTTACTCATCCAGCAAAATATCCCTTATTGGACCGTATTTCTTGGTGCGGGTGGTGTCGTTATTGGTTTATTAACCTATGGCCGAAATGTTATTAATACTGTCGGTGAAGGCATTACCACCCTCACCCCCAGCCGCGCATTTGCAGCAACCATTTCCGCTGCATTTACTGTTGTCATTGCTACTGGTACAGGAATTCCTGTCTCAGCGACACAAACCTTAGTTGGTGCGGTACTGGGTGTCGGTTTAGCACGCGGTATTGGTGCATTGAATCTTGTAGTCATTCGAAATATTTTTATGTCCTGGATTATTACTATTCCTGCCGGTGCGTTCTTTACGATAGGATGGTATTATATTTTTCGGTTGATATTAGGGAATAACCAATGATTAAACATACCCCTTTATATGCATTACACCAAGCCGCTGGGGCACGTCTGGTTGATTTCGCTGGCTGGGAAATGCCCATTCATTATGGATCGCAGTTACAAGAGCATCATTATGTCAGACAAGATGCTGGTATGTTTGATGTGTCTCATATGACTATTATTGATGTACTAGGTACTGGCGCGAGAGATTTTTTACGTTATGTATTAGCCAATGATGTAGACAAACTAGCACATCGCGGCAAAGCACTTTATACCTGTATGCTAAATGATCATGGTGGCGTGATCGATGACTTAATCGTTTATTTTTTAGATGTGCATTTCTATCGAATCGTCGTTAATGCAGCTACCCGCGACAAAGATTTAGCGTGGCTCAATAAACAAGCCGCTGATTTTTCCGTTGGTTTACAAGAACGTCGTGACTTAGCCATTATTGCTGTACAAGGCCCCAATGCTCGCAGCAAAACGTTACCGCTATTACCACCTCATTTAATGGATGAGGCAAGTACACTAGCACCATTTGAGTGCGCTGAGCATGATCATCATTTGGTAGCACGCACCGGCTATACTGGTGAAGATGGTTTTGAAATTATGTTGCCAGCTAATAAAGCAATAAAATTATGGGAAAACTTAATCCACGCTGGTGTTCACCCTTGCGGTCTTGGCGCACGCGATACATTACGCTTGGAAGCAGGTTTAAATTTATATGGGGAAGATATGGATGAAACCACCACCCCTCTTGAATCAAACTTATCCTGGACGATTGCTTGGCAACCTACCGATCGTATTTTTATTGGTCGTGCAGCTTTAGAACTGCAAAAGCATCATGGTGTAAAACGTAAATTGGTTGGTTTAGTATTAGAAGGAAAAGGCGTATTACGCTCACATCAAAAAGTTAAAATTGACCACGATGGTGAAGGAATTACCACCAGCGGTAGTTTCTCACCCACACTAGGCCAAGGTATTGCACTTGCACGTATTCCAGTGAGTGATGCGACACATTGTCAGGTACAAATACGCGATCAATGGTTGCCAGCTAAAATAGTCAAGCCACCATTTGTGCGCAATGGTAAGAAAATGTTTGAATAGGGAGAAATTTATGTCACATGTTCCAACCGAATTAAAATATACGAGTAGCCATGAATGGGCACGTGTAGAAAGCGATGGCTCAATCACGGTCGGTATTACTGATCATGCACAAGCATTATTGGGTGATTTGGTATTTGTACAATTGCCAGATGTCGGTGATACATTTAAAGCAGGTCAAGATACTGCTGTAGTCGAATCAGTAAAAGCAGCTTCCGATGTATATGCACCAATTAGCGGGGAAATTATCGCTAGTAATGATGCGTTATCACAAACTCCAGAATTAATTAATTCCGCACCTTATAGCGATGGCTGGATTTTTAAAATTAAACCATCAAATACTGCGGAATTAGCTAAATTATTAGATGCAGAAACCTATATCAAACAGATTGGCTAAGATTAAGTATTGTAGGTGAGCGTATTGCATACGCCCGCCTACAATAATATAAGAATATTAAATTTCAGTGCTGACATTAAAAAATGTTATGTATTAATAGGGGCACTACACTATGCCCTTCACCATTGAAACTGGAGGCAACCATGCCATTCATACCACATACAAAAGATGATATTTCCGCCATGCTTGAAACAATTGGCGCAAACAATATCAAAGATTTATTTGATGAAATTCCTGCAGATTTGCAAGTTCCTCCACAACAAGAAATTCCTGAAGGATTAAATGAACTGCAAATTACGCGTTTAATGCAGCAACGCGCCAAACAAGATCACCATAGTGGTTGCTTTATTGGTGCGGGTGCTTATGAGCATCATATTCCTGCTGCAGTATGGGATATTGCTTCACGAGGTGAATTTTTAACGGCCTATACTCCCTATCAAGCTGAAGCGAGTCAAGGTACATTACAATTGCTTTATGAATACCAAACCATGATGGCAAGTTTAATGGGCATGGAAGTTTCAAATGCGTCGCTTTACGATGGCGCTTCCGCACTAGCCGAAGCTATTTTAATGGCGATTCGCAGTTTACCCAAAAGTCATCCCAGTAAAACTATTTTAGTGGCTGGCAGTCTACATCCACATTATCGTCAAACGGCGGAAGCGATTGTCACTGCACAAGGTATTAAATTAATTGAAGTTCCGTTTGATACTAAAACAGGGACTATTACCATTAATTCACTTGAGGCCCATAAATCACTACAAGCCGCTGCATTAGTTATTCAGCAGCCTAATTTCTTTGGTCAAATCGAAGAAGTGGATCGTTTGACTGATTGGGCACATGCCAATAATTTATTTGTCATTGCCGTCGTTAATCCTATTGCTGCAACATTATTTAAAGAGCCTGGCAGCTGGGGTGAAAAAGGAGCAGATATTGCCTGTGGTGAAGGTCAACCTCTCGGCATTCCATTAGCATCAGGCGGCCCTTACTTTGGATTCATGTGTACGCGTATGTCTTTAGTCAGACAAATGCCAGGCCGTATTATCGGACGTACCGTTGATGTCGATAATAAGCCTGGATTTACTCTGACATTACAAGCTCGCGAACAACATATTCGACGTGCTAAAGCGACATCAAATATTTGTACGAACCAAGGTTTAGCTGTTACAGCAGCAACCATTTTTATGAGTTTGCTCGGTGAAAATGGCTTACAAAATATGGCGCTTGCTTCTTATCAAAATACCCAAGCATTAATTAAAATCGTTAGTGCTATTGCTCATGTTCACGTTTTATATGAAGGAAATCATTTTCACGAGTTTGTATTACATTTACCTGTTAAGGCAAGTGCAGTCATTGAAGAAATGGCAAAACAAGGTATTCAAGCTGGGTACGATTTAGGACAAACATTTCCAGCCTTAGCAAATGCATTATTAATATGTGTTACTGAAACGAAAACTGAAGAAGATTTACAGCAATACGGAAAAGCGTTACAAGCTGCTTTACAAACACTTGGCAAACGTAATGGTGAAAAAAACCATGCGGCTGTTACCGCGTAACGATGAGGATTAATCATGTTAATATTTGAATTAAGCCAACCCAACCGCCATGCAAATGCATTGCAAGTTCAAGCGCCAACGGCAGCAGCATTAGGTTTACCTAAACATACACTGCGCCAAACAAAAACTAAATTACCTGCAGCAAGTGAGTTAGATGTTGTTCGACATTATACGCGTCTGTCACAAAAGAATTTTTCCATTGATACGCATTTTTACCCGCTGGGTTCATGCACAATGAAATATAATCCTCGTGCAGCGCATCGATTAGCATCGTTACCTGACTTTTTAGCACGCCACCCCATGGCTCCTATTGTTCATAGCCAAGGCTTTTTGCAATCGATGTATGAATTGCAAGATATATTAAAAGCAGTAACCGGCATGAAGGGTGTTTCATTGACGCCAATGGCTGGTGCACAAGGTGAATTTGCTGGTGTGGCTATGATTCGTGCGTATCATTTAGATCGTGGTGACACTCAACGAACTGAAATTATCGTACCTGATGCAGCACATGGTACTAATCCCGCCACAGCTGTGATGTGTGGATTTACTGTAAAAGAAATTCCAACCAATAAAAATGGGGATATTGATTTAGATGTCTTAAAAGCTGCGGTTGGTCCTCAAACTGCTGGCATTATGTTGACAAATCCATCGACATTAGGTGTGTTTGAACGCAAGATTCAAGAAGTCGCACGTATTGTTCACGAAGCCGGTGGTTTATTATATTACGATGGCGCGAACCTAAATGCGATTCTTGGCCATGTTCGTCCAGGTGATATGGGCTTTGATGTTTTACATATGAATTTACATAAAACATTTGCAACGACACATGGCGGTGGTGGTCCAGGTGCGGGTCCCGTTGCTGTGAGCCAACGTTTAGTACCTTATTTACCAACACCGATGGTTGGTTATGAAAATAATCAATATCGTTGGTTAACTGAAAAAGACTGTCCAAAAACTATTGGCCGCCTTTCAACATTCATGGGTAACGCTGGGATATTATTACGTGCACATATTTATGCGCGTATGCTTGGACGTGAAGGAATGCGTCGCGTCAGTGAATTTGCAACATTAAATGCCAACTATTTAATGACTAAGTTAAAGCAAGCAGGATTTGATCTGGCCTATCCAACACGCCGTGCTTCGCATGAATTTATTGTTACGATGCAAAAACAAAATAAAGAGTTAGGTATCAGTGCCATGGATATCGCAAAACGTTTACTCGATTATGGTATGCATGCACCAACAACGTATTTCCCCTTGCTTGTTCCTGAATGCTTGTTGATCGAACCAACAGAAACAGAAAGTAAAGCGACGTTGGATGCTTTTGCTGCTGCAATGATCAGTATTCTATCTGAAGCTGAAACATGCCCGGAAAAATTACATGATGCCCCACTCACCCGTCCTGTCCGACGCTTGGATGATGTGAAAGCAGCAAAAGAGTTAGATTTAGTGTGGAAGGGTGAGTAAAATTTAATGTAGCCCGTATTAAAGCGGAAAGAATGACTGGACATATCCTACTCATCACTGCTAAAAAATGTTAATAACTGTAATATTCACCATAAGAGCGTAATACGGGGTTTAGTGGTACATCGCGATATCCCGTATTACGCTCTTATAGTGAATGGTTCCACTATTATCATTTTCAAATATTAATCAAAACCAATCTTTCATCCATTTTTCTCGCTTTAATACGGGCTACATTATTTAAACTAATAACGTAATTTGCGCCAGAAATTCATTCGCGTAAACATTAGATTCCGACAACGTTCCTCGCACAGGAATACCATCAATCGAGGCATTACCCAGCGTCACATCGCCAAGATCCGCAAAACGATAACCAACACCGACACGCATATGTTCATTTACATCAACATCAACACCAACGCCAACACTATAGGCAAATGATGTTTCGGTATTATCTTCATATTGTCGAGTAAACGTTAAAAATGGCGGGACATTGGTATTGTAGCCATAAGCACTATTAATTCCAGAACCTAGCGCAACTAACGCATAAGGATGAACGCGTTGACCAACTTGATAAAGTAATTTACCCTCAGCTAACACTTGTCGGGTTAATGCTTTGTAATGGTAATTATATTGATCCTCTGATTGCACATCTGCACCTTGTACAAAATCACCATTCTCATCAACAGAAGCTTGTTGATCATATTCAACCCCTAATTGGGTAGCCCATTTAGGAGCAAAATCCCATTCAACGCCTGCAGCAACATTAAATAATGCCGGTGTTTGAGAATCTTCATTCGCATGATATTGATAACGTTCGTCTGTAATTGGATTTACAATAGGAAATGTTTGTGACTCTCCAAAGTCAGAGCTCAATGCTAATCCTGCTCCTAATGAAATAAATGGATGCCACGCCGATGAATTTATTGTAATACTGTCCGTGTTTTGCGAAGCAGCAAATGCCGTTGGCATAAACACTATTTGCATAAGAGCAAATAATGAAATGCTTTTGATATTTTGCTTTCTTTTTTTCATAAAAAAATGTTTATTCATTTAAGTTCCTTTGAAATTATGGTCCTGCTGAAACACTGCTGCTAGCATAGCTGCCTAAATTCACAAAATCTGACGGTAATACCGAGAAAGCGCTATCAGGATAAGTCCATGTCGCACCATTATCAGACGTTACCGCTAATAATGGTTTCACATTAGCCACATTTCCATAAGAGCCTGCTGCAATACAAAATTGGCTAGCAGATAAGCAACTTGCATTCTCAAAGAAAGGTACTGAGCCACCTGGGAGGGCTGGCAAATTCGAAACTACTGTTGATGGAGCCGACCATGTCACACCACCATCAGTCGATTGTTCAATTAATGGAAAGTTAGCAGCGCCAGTCGTTCTATATCGCCCAACAGCAATACAGGTATTACCTGAACAACTTGCACCAAAATATTGACCACTTTGGAAATCGGATGGTAATACTTGGGCAACAAGAGACCATGTCGCGCCGCCATCGGTTGTGATTGATAATAGGGTCTTCGTAATGCCGGCAATAAAATAAGAACCTGCCGCAATACAAATGTTACCTGAACAACTGATGCCACTATAAGTACCAAGATTACCAAAATCACCAGGAAGTAATGCCACATATGACCAACTTGCACCACCATTGGCGGTAACTGCAAGCATGGGTTTTTGTGGATTGCCTATGGCATTTGATGTATATCGTCCAACAGCCATACAGTGGCTACTTGAGCAAGCTGCATCGTTAAATACACCATTACCACTATAATCACTTGGTACGTCAGAAATATAATTCCAGGTCACGCCATTATCTGTACTTTGCGTTAATAAGGGCGTTGTTACTAACATCGCTGTTTGATAGCTCCCGGCAGCAATACAAAAGGTGCCGCTACAACCAGTACCAAAAATATTACCTTGATTAGAAAACGTTCCCGGCAAATTCGATTGAATCGTAGTTGGATAGGTCCAAGTATTACCGCCATCATTACTACGCGCTAAAAGTGGCCGCGTTAAAGCGGTAGTATTGGTATAATTTCCTCCGGCCAAACAGAGACTACCGAAACAATGTACCGTATTAAATGCCCCACTATTAAAATTGATGGGCAACGTCGCAGGGGAAGTAATAGAAGCTGGAAAAGTCCAGGTTGTTGCATCATCCGTGCTTATGCCTAATAATGGCGAAATGGTACCGCCAGAATTGACATACCTACCAGCAACTAAACAAACACTTCCATTGCAATCACTACCAGAAAGCGAACCACCATTTACATAATCACTAGGGTGCACCGTCGCATAAAGCCAGCTCACGCCATTATCATTGTTATGCGCCAATAACGGCTCAGTACCAGTTGCTGCAGTATAGACACCAGCGGCAATCGCCAATGGTGCAGTTACAGGCGGAGGTGCAACTGCCGTCACATTTAATGGATAATTGGTACCAGCACAAGTCGTGCCGCCTGGGAAACATACAAAGAGATGATGATGAGGATCGGGGTCATTGGCGTTGACAGCCCCAGATACTGTTAATTGCAGGGTACAACTATCTCCTGTATTACCATTAGCTGTCAAATTGAATGTACTACCACAGGTATCACCATACACACCCCCTGCTGTAACTTGGGTGGTATTCGGCGGTAAATATTTCACATAATTATTATTGCGCGTTGAGCCGGTGTTATTAATGACCGTATAAAAAGCAGAAACAGTACTGCCCGTTGTCACCGTTGTTGGCAACGTCGTGCCAGATTTAGGCACGATAGTGAAAGGTAAAGCATAAAGTGCTGACAGATTAAATAATAAAACACCGCCAATAATGCTTTTTAATAATAGTTTCGTCCCTGATTTTAACATCCAACCACTCCATGTACTTTTAAAAAAGATGGGGTGAATTATATCGGAATATGCCTATCTGATAAAATTTATTTTACTAAGGCCTGTTTTTTATTTCTTTTATCCTAATCTTGATGGGGAAATTCTTCCCGAAATAAGAGAAGGAGCAGAGCTGGCTTTTCGTTGACTATCAACGGGCTTATGTGAAATTTCATTTGGCTGCTCAGTCCTTACAACTTTAATTGGTTGAAATAATTTTGGCGACTTCCGCAACTTCTCGCTCGTGCTATACCCAGCCTCTTTATCACTTAAAGACTGATAAGTAATGTGCTCTACTTTTACTCTGCGCTGCAAGCGGATAGAACCAAATGGAAAGCTTTTGGGACAGGCTACTTCAACCCGAGAGGCAGCCTTGCCTTTGGCTCGTGAACGAGTATTGTATGGCGAATTGATAGGACTCGAGGCTTCCACATTTCCTTCAACTGGCTTGGCTTTTGATCGCGTATAGTATGGCGAACTCTTAGGGCTAGGTACCTTAGTACCAGATTCATTTACTGGCACCATATCTTTGTCTTCAATTTCCTTGTCTTGGGAGTATGTATCAACAGGGGAG
>JAGVJQ010000128.1 GCA_020051015.1 Gammaproteobacteria bacterium | reverse complement strand
TGGCAAAAGAGAAATTTGAGCGGAATAAACCGCACTTAAACGTAGGCACGATTGGACACGTTGACCATGGCAAGACGTCATTGACAGCGGCGTTAACGAAAGTATTCAGTAAAGAATTCGTACCTTACGACATGATTGATAAAGCGCCCGAAGAAAGAGCGCGCGGAATTACGATATCAACAGCACACGTTGAATATGAATCAGAAAACCGTCACTACGCCCACGTAGATTGCCCAGGTCACGCGGATTATGTAAAGAACATGATTACCGGTGCAGCGCAAATGGACGGAGCGATATTAGTAGTGTCAGCAGCTGATGGTCCAATGCCACAAACTCGTGAACACATTCTGTTAGCGAAACAAGTAGGCGTACCATACATTATTGTATTCTTGAATAAAGCAGACATGGTAGACGATCCAGAATTGTTAGAATTGGTAGAAATGGAAGTGCGTGACCTGTTAACGCAATATGGTTTCCCCGGAGATGATACCCCAATCATTATCGGTTCAGCGATGAAAGCGCTGGAAGGAGACCAAAGCGAGATAGGTGAACCAGCAGTACGTAAGTTAGTAGCGGAAATGGACAAATATTTCCCACAACCAATGCGTGCAACAGACAAACCATTCTTGTTACCAATTGAAGATGTATTCTCAATATCAGGTCGAGGCACGGTAGTAACTGGCCGTATTGAACGCGGTATTGTTAAAGTTGGTCAGGAAATTGAAATAGTAGGCTTGAAGCCAACCGTTAAGACGACCTGTACTGGTGTAGAAATGTTCCGCAAACTGTTAGACGAAGGTCAAGCAGGTGATAACGTCGGTGTATTGTTACGTGGTACAAAACGTGATGAAATCGAACGTGGTCAAGTATTGGCAGCGGTAGGAACCATTACGCCACATACCAAGTTTGAAGCAGAAGTATACGTATTGTCAAAAGAAGAAGGTGGTCGACATACCCCATTCTTCAAAGGTTACAAACCACAATTTTACTTCAGAACGACCGACGTAACGGGTGAAGTAATATTGCCAGAAGGCGTAGAAATGGTAATGCCAGGCGATAACATTAAGATTAATGTACATTTAATCGCGCCAATCGCGATGGATGAAGGCTTACGCTTCGCGATTCGTGAAGGCGGCCGTACCGTAGGTGCGGGTGTTGTTGCTAAAATCATTGAATAATTTGTTCAAATGATGCGTAGGGTGTATTATATGCACCCTACTTAAACATTTAAAAATGTTTAATAAGGGATGTGTCTAATAAACACACCCGAAAGTGTAAGGGGGTATGTAATACGCCCCAAAACGTAGAAGTGCTTTGTACACTTAATAGTTGAGTAACAGAAAATTATGGATACTAAAAAACAGGTTATTCGTATTCGATTGAAATCATTTGATTATAAATTGTTGGACGAATCGGCAGTTGAGATCGTTGAAACGGCAAAACGTACTGGTGCACAATTAGTTGGCCCCATTCCATTGCCAACTAAGATCGAAAAATTTACCGTGTTGATTTCGCCACATGTTAATAAAGATGCGCGTGACCAATATGAAATACGTACACACAAACGTTTATTATATATCGTAGATCCAACCGATAAAACCGTTGATGCTTTAATGAAGCTGGATTTAGCGGCAGGTGTTGATGTACAGATCAGTATTGATCGCGTAGAAAAGTAAGTTGTAAACCCCACCAGATTGTACGTGGCGGTAAGTTGGAAGTAGTTCGCTAAAAACAACATATTATCGTCGCAGTAAAGAGTTTCTTGTACGGTTACTCAGGCTAATGAGTTTTACAAGAAGCAAATGTACGTCTTGTTCCCCAAGACAAGATGGGCGTATAGAACTGGTTTATCAGTGAGAGGTTAAAAATGACAGTAGGTGTCGTAGGACGCAAGTGTGGGATGATGCAAATCTTTACCCCGCAAGGTGAAGCTATCCCTGTAACAGTTATCATGGTTGATCCAAACCAAGTAACACAAGTTAAAACCACTGAAATTGATGGTTATAATGCTATTCAAGTCGCAGCTGGTAAAAATAAAAAAGCAACGCATGTGACCAAGGCAATGGCCGGTCATTATGCTAAAGCAAATGTTGCTGCACGTGAAATGCAACACGAATTTCGCGTTGATGAAAAAGCATTAGCTGATTTTGCAGTGGGTACTGAAATTACTGTGACTTCCTTTAAAGAAGGTCAGTTAGTTGATATTACTGGTACTACCAAGGGTAAAGGTCATGCTGGCGGTATTAAACGTCACCATTTCCGTACTCAAGATGCAACACATGGTAACTCACGTTCACACCGCGTGTTAGGTTCTATTGGTCAAAACCAATCACCAGGTAAAGTGTTTAAAGGTAAAAAGATGACTGGTCACATGGGTGACGTACAACGCACTATTCAAAATCAACGTATCGTCAAAATTGATGCAGAACGTAATTTGATTTTGGTTAAAGGTGCCGTCCCAGGTGCTCCTGGCGCAAGTGTTGTCGTGTTGCCAGCTGTTAAAGCCAAAGAGGAGAATTAACAGTGGACTTAACAATTACAAAAGCCGGCGATATTAAAGGCGCAGGCAAACTTTCAGTCTCTGATGATGTTTTTGCTCGTGATTTTAACGAAGCGCTTGTTCATCAGGTTGTAGTTGCGTTCCAAGCAGGTGCTCGTCAAGGTACTCATGCACAAAAAACTCGTGCTGAAGTACGTGGCGGCGGTAAGAAGCCTTGGAATCAAAAAGGTACAGGTCGTGCGCGTGCTGGTTCTAGCCGTAGCCCAATTTGGGTTGGTGGTGGTAAGGCATTAGCTGCTCGTCCAGACCAAAATTACACGCAAAAAGTTAATCGTAAGATGTATCAAGGTGCAATGCGCGCAATTTTATCAGAACTAATTAGACAAAATCGTTTAATAGTTGTAGAATCGCTGGCTCTTGACGCACCAAAGACCAAATTACTTGCGACAATGCTTAAAAATATGCAGTTAGATGATGTTTTAATTATCACTGATATGCTTGACGATTGTTTAGCGTTAGCTGCTGGTAACCTCTATCATGTTGGCTTATTAGAAGCTCATCAGGTAGACCCAGTTAGCTTAGTTGGTTTTGATAAAGTGATGGTTACCGTTGCTGCATTAAAGCAAATTGAGGAGATGTTAGGATGAATCAAGAGCGTTTATTAAAAATTCTGTTGGCACCTCACGTCTCAGAAAAAAGTACCCGAATTGGTGAAAAAAACCGTCAGGTAGTTTTTAAGGTTACCAACGATGCGAATAAGCATGAAGTAAAGAATGCTGTAGAAAAGTTATTTAATGTTGAAGTTATTGGTGTGCAAATCACCAACGTTAAGTCAAAAGCTAAACGTTTCAGCGGCATGATGGGTACCCGTAAGGGCTGGAAGAAAGCATATATCACACTTGCAGAAGGTAGTGATATTCAATTTGCTTCAGCACAGTAACAGTTAAGTTAGAAGGTATTTAGGAATGGCAATCGTAAAGATAAAACCTACATCACCAGGTCGTAGGCACGTTGTCAAAGTGACACGCAACCTACATAAAGGTGATCCTTACGCACCGCTAACCGCAGCTAAAACGAAGTCTGGTGGTCGTAACAATAACGGTCACATTACCGTACGTCATCAAGGTGGTGGTCATAAACAACGTTATAGAATCATTGATTTTAAACGTGATAAACACGGTATTGCTGCAACAGTTGAGCGTATTGAGTACGATCCAAATCGTACAGCGCACATTGCTTTAGTTTTATATAAAGATGGTGAGCGACGTTACATTATTGCTCCGAAAGGTTTGCAAGTTGGCGATCAAATCCAATCTGGTCATGATGCCCCAATTAAAGTTGGTAACAGCATGCCATTACGCAATATTCCTTTAGGTTCAATGATTCACTGTATCGAATTGAACTTAGGAAAGGGCGCACAAATGGCACGTAGTGCTGGTGCATCTGTACAGTTACTGGCGCGAGAAGGTGGTTATGCTACTCTTCGATTACGTTCAGGTGAAATGCGTAAAGTTAATGCTGATTGCACTGCTACGATGGGCGAAGTTGGTAATGATGAACATAACCTGATTAATTTAGGTAAAGCTGGTGCAAAACGCTGGCGCGGTGTTCGTCCTACTGTTCGCGGTGTGGCAATGAACCCAGTTGATCACCCAATGGGTGGTGGTGAAGGTCGTACTTCTGGTGGTCGTCATCCATGTAGTCCATGGGGTATGTTGACCAAAGGGTATAAGACTCGTAAGAATAAACGTACCAGCAAGTTTATTGTACGTAGCCGTCATAAAGCTAAACAATAATTGATAGTGAGGAACTAGAAGTGCCGCGTTCAATTAAAAAGGGTCCCTATGTAGACCCACGGTTAATGAAAAAAGTTTTAGATGCAAAACAGAAAAGTGACAAACGCCCAATTAAAACCTGGTCACGTTCATCAGTCATTCTACCTGATTTTGTCGGTTTAACCTTTGCTGTCCACAATGGTAAAACATTTATTCCTGTTTATGTTACAGAGAATATGGTTGGCCATAAACTGGGCGAATTTGCGTTAACACGCACATTCAAAATGCACTCAGGTGACAGAAAAGCAGCATAATTGAGAGAGGTTAGTGATGGAAGTAGCAGCAAGACTGCGACATGCGCGTGTTTCCCCGCAGAAAGCACGATTGGTAGCAGACCAGATTCGCGGGTTGCCAGTTGATAAGGCACTGAACGTTCTTGAGTTTAGCTTGAAAAAAACTGGTCATATTTTGAAGAAAGTGCTTAATTCAGCTATTGCTAATGCTGAACATAATAACGGTGCTGATATTGACGAGTTGCGCGTTGCAACAGTATTCGTTGATGAAGGCCCAATGATGAAGCGTATGATGCCACGTGCAAAAGGGCGTGGAAATCGTATTTTAAAGCGCACCAGTCACATCACTGTGATTGTTTCTGACAGCAGGAGTTAATTGCAAATGGGTCAAAAAGTTAATCCAGTTGGTATCCGTTTAGGCATCACCACTGATTGGGCCTCAACTTGGTACGCCGAAAATAATTATGCAGATAATCTTTTTGCTGATTTGAAGGTGCGTGAGTTTTTGGAAAAGAGCCTTTACGATGCGGGTATTGCTAAGATTTTGATTGAGCGTCCTGCTAAAAGCGCGAAGGTTTCTATTTTGTGCGCACGTCCAGGTATCGTGATTGGACAGAAAGGTAAAGGTGTAGAAGCTTTACGTGCACAAGTTGCGAAAATCATGAGTTTGCCATTGAATTTAGTGCATTTAACAATTGAAGAAGTTAAAAAGCCTGAGTTCGACGCGCGTTTAGTTGCTCAAACGGTTGCTACCCAGCTTGAACAACGGGTTATGTTTAGACGAGCAATGAAACGTGCTGTGTCATCTGCATTACGTGCAGGTGCTTTAGGAGTTAAAGTTTGTGTTAGTGGCCGTTTAGGTGGTGCAGAAATTGCACGTACTGAATGGTACCGTGAAGGTCGTGTTCCATTACACACTTTCCGTGCTGATATTGACTATGGAGTTGCTGAAGCGCATACCACCTTTGGTGTGATTGGCGTGAAGGTTTGGATTTTTAAAGGCGAGCGTATCGGTAAAAAAGTACAGCAAGCTGAAACAGCTGCAAACGATGCGTAAGGGTGGGGTTAATTTATTATGATGCAACCAAAACGTAATATTCACAAGCGCCTTAAGGGCAGAAATACTGGCCTTGCTCTTCGGGGGAATAAAGTAAGTTTCGGTACATTTGGATTGAAATGTACGACTCGCGGTCAAATTACGGCTCGACAAATTGAATCAGCACGTCGTGCGATTAGCCGTGAAATTAAACGTGGTGGGAAGATTTATATTCGTATATTTCCAGATGTCCCACGTACTAAGAAACCACTAGAAGTTCGTCAAGGTAGTGGTAAGGGTAGTATCGAGTATTGGGTAGCTCTTGTTCAGCCAGGTCGTGTCCTGTTTGAATTAGAAGGTATCCCAGAAGAATTAGCGCGCAAAGCTTTTCAGCTTGCATCCGCTAAACTACCAGTTAGAACAATGTTTGTGACGCAAACGGAGATGTAATGAAAAAAGAAACTCTTAATGACAAAAGCGTGTCATCACTGAAAGAAGAATTGCTCTCTTTGTTACGCGAACAATTCAATCTTCGAATGCAAAAAGGTAGTGGTGCTGCTGTAAAGCCGCACCTGTTTAAGCAGGTTAGACGTATGATCGCTCGAGTGAAAACTCGCTTGCATCAAGTTTCAACTGCAAATTAATCGCATCAAGGTGATAAGGCAATGACTGAACAGGCTAAAAGTGGAAAACGTACAATTGTAGGTACGGTAGTTAGTAACAAGGCAGACAAGTCCATTACAGTTGTTGTGGTACGACAAGTACGTCATCCGAAGTATGGTAAAATTGTGTCCAAGACCAAGAAATACCATGCCCACGATGAAAGCAACAGTTGTGGTATTGGTGATGTTGTTAAAATAATTGAAAGCAAACCTATTTCTAAAACAAAGACTTGGGTTCTGCAAGATATTATCGAGCGCGCTCGGTAACGAGCCGCTTAAGTTAGCAAGACTAGTAATCTGGCTAATAAAAAGTGAAAAGATAATAAATTACTACAAGAGACTTTTTTTAATTGTAAGACAGTGTTATACTTTCGCGCTCTTTGAGCGTCATGCTCAGAATTGGGTATACCTCTCGCAGATTCACTTATGCGATGTATAGATTCTGGGGGTTAATATTCTGGTTTACCTCTTGTAAATTGTGTCCACCAAGACAAGCAGTTGTAGGCTAAACTTGCGTTTAGTTTAATATCTTCTGCACCAGAAATATGTGGTGGCATAGAGTTTAAAATGAGATACGTTTGGGGTTTGGAGTAAGCCAATGATTCAAATGCAATCAATGCTCGATGTAGCAGACAATAGCGGTGCACGCAAGGTAATGTGTATCAAGGTGAAAAAAGGCCGCTATGCAAAGATTGGTGATGTCATCAAAGTTACCGTAAAGGAAGCAATTCCTCGCGGTAAAGTTAAAAAGGGTGACGTATTAAACGCAGTGGTTGTTCGTACATGCCGCGGTGTTCGTCGTCAAGATGGTTCAGTAATTCGATTTGATAGTAATGCTGTAGTGTTACTTAATAACCAATTACAACCACTGGCTACCCGTATTTTCGGGCCGGTGACACGTGAGTTACGTAACGCACTGTTTATGAAGATTATTTCATTAGCCCCTGAAGTACTGTAAAGCGAGAGTAAGCTATGCAAAAGATCAAAAAAGGTGATGAAGTAGTAATTATCACCGGTAAAGATAAAGGTAAGCGCGGCAAGGTAATGAAAATTGTTGTTAAGCGCAATGGATTGAGCCGTAAGGTTATGGTTGAAAATGCTAATTTGGTGAAAAAGCATGTACGTGCAAATCCAAACCAAGGCATTGAAGGTGGTGTTGTTGAGAAAGAAGCCGCAATGGATATTTCTAATATCGCTATCTGGAACCCAATGACTAAAAAGGCCGATCGAGTTGGCATTAAGTACTTGGATGATGGCCGTAAAGTGCGCTACTTCAAGTCCAATAATGAAGTTGTTGACGTTATTTAATAATTTAGGTAGTAACCATGACACCGTTAAAGAAGTTATACAATGATGTTATCGTCAAAGCAATGATGGAAAAATTCCATTACGATAACATAATGGAAGTGCCTCGAATCACTAAGATCACTCTTAATATGGGTGTTGGTGAAGCAGTCGCAGATAAGAAAATTTTGGCAAAAGCTGTTGATGAGTTAACTCTCGTCTCCGGCCAAAAAGTCATTGAGACTAATGCCAAGAAATCCATTGCAGGATTCAAGATTCGTGAAGGTTGGCCAATTGGTTGTAAAGTTACCATGCGTCGCGACCGTATGTACGATTTTCTGCAAAGATTATTAAATATTGCGTTGCCTCGAGTAAGAGATTTCCGTGGTTTAAATCCTCGTTCATTTGATGGTCGTGGTAACTACAGTTTTGGTATCAGAGAACAGTTAGTTTTTCCTGAAATTGACTTTGATAAAGTTGAAGCAATACGCGGTATGGATATTACAATTACCACCACCGCAAAAACGGATGATGAAGCGCGCGCATTACTTGCAGCATTTAACTTCCCCTTTAGAGAATCTGAGAGGACGGGTAACTAATGGCTAAGAAATCTATTATAGAACGCGAACTAAAGCGTGAGTTATTGGTGAAAAAATATCAAGCTAAACGTGCTGATATTAAAGGCCAATTAGAAAGTTGCTACGCGGCGCTCGTTAACACTGATGGTGAACATGGCGAAATCTATGAAAAAATTGACGCCTTACAACGTCGCTTAGATACAGCCATCCCAAGAAATGCGACACCAAAACGTCATCGCAACCGTTGCCGTTTAACTGGTCGTCCACGTGGTGTTTACAGAAAGTTCCAGTTAAGTCGTGGAATGCTTCGTAAAATGGCCATGATGGGTTTGGTACCAGGTGTACGTAAATCTAGCTGGTAATCCACCGTAAAGTTTAGGAGTTGGTTTCAAAATGAGTATGCAAGATCCCATCGCAGACATGATTACCAGAATGCGTAACGCCCAAGGCGTAGGCAAGAATCATGTGGCAATGCCATCATCAAAGCTTAAAATTGCTATTGCCCAAGTTTTAAAAGACGAAGGTTATATTAGCGAGTTTAAAGTTGAGGGTGACATTAAAAAGACTTTAATAGTTACGTTAAAATATTACCGTGGTAAGCCCGTTATTGAGCATATCAAGCGTGTAAGCCGTCCCGGCTTGCGAATTTACAAAACAACGAATGACATGCCAAAACCACTAGGTGGCTTAGGTGTTTCAGTTTTGTCAACTTCTGCAGGTGTCATGAGTGATAGAGCTGCTCGCAAAGCCAATGTTGGCGGTGAAGTACTGTTGGTAATATGGTAAGGAGCGTAAAATGACATCAAGAGTGGCAAGAAAACCTATCGATTTACCAAAAAATGTAGATGTTAAACTCGTCGGACAGAATGTAACGGTGAAAGGTCCTAAAGGTAGTTTGTCTCATGATTTACCTGTAGGGGTAAACATGGTGCAGAAAGATAATGAATTAACCTTTGCACCAACAAGCGATACTATTGCACTTAATGCATTATCAGGTACATCACGTGCGATTCTGAATAATATCGTTCATGGTGTAGTAAATGGCTATGAAATTAAATTAGTGTTAGTAGGCGTTGGTTACCGTGCACAAGTGCAAGGTCATACTTTAAATTTAACATTAGGTTTTTCACACCCTGTTAAATTTGCAATACCAGCAGGAATTACAATCGAAGCACCTAGCCAAACTGAAGTATTGGTTAAAGGAATTGATAAACACCTGGTTGGCCAAGTTGCAGCTAATATTCGTCGCTTCAGAAGGCCTGAGCGTTATAAAGGTAAAGGTATTCGTTACGCTAATGAAGTTATCATTCTGAAAGAAACGAAGAAGAAATAGGATATAGAGTTATGTCTACACTCAATAAAAAAGTTGCTCGTCTACGCCGTGCGAAACGAGCACGTATGAAAATTCAGGAATTACATTTACGTGATCCAGAATTGGTTCGTCTTAATATTATCAAGAGCTCTAAGCATATTTCTGCACAATTGATAAAGATGGATCCCTTAGTTGGTACGTCAGTTGTTTTAGATTGTGTATCAACACAACAAGAAGATGTTAAAGCAAAATGCAAATATACAGGTAACACTGACGCCGCTGCTGTAGTTGGTAAAGTGGTTGCTGAAAAAGCTAAAGCTTTAAAGATTAGCAAAATTGCTTTTGACCGCGCGGGCTTTAAGTACCATGGTCGTATTAAAGCGTTGGCCGATGCTGCACGCGAAGGCGGTTTAGATTTTTAAAAGGTGGAAATAATGACAAGCTTTAGTCTTGAAACGAAAAGTGACGGCAAATTTGAGCGTTTAATTGTCGTTAACCGGGTTAGTAAGACAGTAAAAGGTGGTCGCAAATTATCGTTTGCGGCGTTTGCTGTTGTAGGTGATGGTGCTGGTCGTATCGGCATTGGTCACGGAAAATCTAATGAAGTTCCTGCTACAATTCAAAAAGCAATGGAAAATGCACGTAAGAATATGGTTCGTGTTCATTTGAACGGCGATACACTATTCCATCAATCAATTGCTAAGTTTGGTTCAACCAAGGTTGTAATCATGCCAGCTTCTGAAGGTACGGGTATTATTGCTGGTGCAGCATTACGTTCTGTATTTGAAGTGTTGGGCGTTAAAAACGTAGTAGCTAAAGTAATTGGTTCTGCCAATTCTATTAACGTTGTACGTGCAGGGTTGCGTGCTTTACAGCAAATGAAATCGCCAGAAACAATGGCTGAAAAGCGCGGTAAGCAAGTTGAAGAAATTATAGGTTGATAAATACCATGGTTAAGAAACAAAAAATGCTCATGGTTAAGTTAGTTAAAAGCTTAAATCGTCGTACCGAACGTCATGCAGCAACTGTTAAAGGGTTGGGCTTACGTCGTTTGAATCATGTTGTTGAAGTACAGGATACTCCTGAAATTCGTGGCATGATCAATAAGGTATCGTACTTATTACACGTAGAGGAAATTTAACGATGCGCTTGAATTCACTCAAGCCTGCTGAAGGCTCAAAAAAGAAAGCTGTTCGAGTAGGCCGTGGCTGGAGCTCTGGTATAGGTAAAACCTGTGGACGCGGCCAGAAAGGGCAAAAAGCTCGTGGGAAAGGTAAAGTAGCGATTGGATTTGAAGGCGGTCAAATGCCATTTCATCGTCGTATTCCAAAAAGCGGTTTTACTTCAAAGAAATCATTGGTAACTGTTGAATTGAGATTATCTGAATTAGATAATCTAGGTATTGATTTTGTTGATTTAGCAACATTACAAGCTATCGATGCAGTTGGCCAACAAGTAAAACACGTTAAAATTATTGCAACCGGCGTAGTAGAAAAAGCAATTACTGTTAAAGGATTGCGAACAACAGCTGCAGCGCGTGCAGCGATAGAAGCAGCTGGTGGTAAGGTAGAAGAATAATGGCAAAAACAAGTCCGGGTGCGGGGCAAGGATTTATGACTGGTTTGACCGAGTTAAAGCAACGTTTATTATTTGTGTTGCTTGGAATTTTGGTTTTTAGAATTGGTTCACATATTCCTGTT
The DNA here is from genome assembly GCA_020051015.1 of Gammaproteobacteria bacterium. Lineage (GTDB taxonomy): Bacteria > Pseudomonadota > Gammaproteobacteria > UBA1113 > UBA1113 > JABEVJ01. Next base: position 18,935 of record JAGVJQ010000128.1, on the reverse strand, counting down.
CCTGGACTTGATCCAACGCAATTAGCGGCTTTTTTTAAGTCGCAAGACAGCGGTCTTCTTGGCTACTTTAATATGTTTTCTGGTGGTGCATTGAAACGGTTTACCGTTTTTGCATTAGGTGTGATGCCTTATATCTCGGCATCAATTATTATTCAGTTATTTAGCGCGATTTCGCCCTCATTAGAGCAATTAAAAAAAGAAGGTGAAGCGGGGCGCAGAAAAATTAATCAATATACCCGATATGCAACATTGTTTCTGGCTTTATTCCAATCAGTTGGATTTGCATTGTACTTAGCTAGACATAATATTGCTTTAAATCCTGGGCTTGGATTTTATTTTACCGCGGGAATTACCTTGACGACCGGGACCATGTTTTTAATGTGGTTAGGCGAACAAATGACCGAACGTGGTGTTGGTAATGGTATTTCATTAATTATTTTCTCAGGTATTGTTTCAGGCTTGCCTGGTGCGATTGGACGTACACTCGAACAAGTACGTGAAGGGCAAATGCAGTTTCTAGTGATGCTTATAATATTCGCGGTAATATTATTTGTAACTGGTTTCGTGGTGTTTATGGAACGTGCACAGCGTAAAATTACAATAAATTACGCAAAACGCCAACAAGGTAGAAAAATATTTGCTGCGCAAACTAGCCATTTGCCATTGAAAATTAATATGGCAGGTGTGATTCCGCCTATTTTTGCATCCAGTATTATTTTATTTCCAGCATCGATTGCACAATTATTCGGTGGTGGTACAGGAAGTGGTTGGTTAAGTGATATTGGCTTGGCTTTAATGCCAGGGCAACCATTGTATTTGGTTGTATACACTATTGCGACGGTTTTCTTCTGCTTTTTTTATACAGCGTTGGTCTTTAATCCAAAAGATACAGCCGACAATCTAAAAAAATCAGGAGCGTTTATTCCAGGAATTCGCCCTGGTGAACAAACTGCGCGATATATTGATACAGTAATGACTCGATTGACCGCGGTAGGTGCAGTTTATTTGGTGTTAGTTGCGTTAACACCTGAGTTTTTGACTGCAGCATGGAATGTTCCATTCTATTTTGGTGGGACATCATTATTGATTATCGTCGTGGTATTGATGGACTTTATCGCACAGGTACAAGCCCATATCATGTCACAACGATATGAGTCATTACTTAAAAAAGCTAATTTGAAGAACCCAGGTTCTTCTAATCTTGGATTACTTCGATAATCTAATGTAGCTCTCGGGTTAGACCGTTCAAGTTATTGTTAAATAATAATTTTTATTGTTTAGCAAATGGCTTGATTTAGTCACCTCGGGAATAAAAGGTAACAACTTATTTAAAAATAAGGTGTTTTTAGGAGAGGATGATGAAGGTAAGAGCTTCTGTAAAGCGAATTTGCCGTAAGTGTAAAGTCGTTAGACGCAAAGGTGTTGTTCGAATTATTTGTTCAGAACCAAAACATAAACAACGTCAGGGTTAATTGAACAAATATTGTTTTTTGCTGTGCAACAGTTGATTTTTTCTTGATTCGGTTGTATTCTACGCTGCTTCAAGTAAATTGAGTAATAAATGAATTATTTAGTGAGCAGACCCTTTGTGTAACCAAGCATTTTAATGCGCGGTAAGACAGATTCTGCAAGTGTTAGCAGTTATCGATGATAATTGTGGAGGCTGGCAAGGTTTGTAATTCAGCATAATGCCTAGAATTAGTGATTATGCAAGGTGTCTGGAAAAATTCGGGAGAATCGGATGTATCGTATAGCGGGTGTTAATATTCCGCCAAATAAACATATCGTTATTGGCTTGACTGAGATTCACGGCATTGGCCGTAGCCTGTCAAAGAAAATTTGTGAAGCAGCAGGGGTTGATCCCGCAGTTAAGTCTAAAGACCTGACTGAAGAACAAGTAGAACGCATCCGGGAAGAAATCACTCGTGGTAAATTTTTAATTGAGGGTGACTTACGCCGTTTTGTTGCAACAAGCATTAAACGCTTACGCGACATCGGTTGCTATCGTGGTGTTCGTCATCGTCGTGGATTGCCCGTTCGCGGTCAACGTACCAGAACCAATTCACGTACGCGTAAAGGTCGTCGCAAAGTAGCGATTGCCGGCAAGAAATAAGGGTAGGAACTTAAAACATGGCTAAAGTTGCTGTAAAAAAACGTTCAAAAAGTAAAATTACTGATGGTGTTGTCTATGTTAACTCAACATTCAACAACACAATCATCACTATTACTGACGCTCAAGGTAATACCTTATGTTGGGCTACCGCAGGTAACTGTGGATTTAAAGGTTCGCGTAAAGGAACCGCATTTGCTGGTCAAGATGCCGCTGCTACTGCCGGTACAAAAGCCAAAGATATGTATGGATTGATTAACGTTAAAGTTATCGTTTCAGGTCCTGGTCAAGGTCGTGAATCTGCAATCCGTGCTCTGATTGGTCTTGGGTATAAAATTACACAAATTACTGATGTAACCCCAATTCCACATAACGGCTGCCGTAAAAAGAAGAAGCGTCGTATCTAAGTAGAGGAGATAGTTTAAGATGGCTAAATATACTGGCCCCACCTGTAAGTTAGCACGACGTGAAGGTGTTGATTTATCTTTAAAGAGTGGTATTCGTGCACTTGATTCTAAGTGCAAATTAGAAGTTGCGCCTGGTCAACATGGTGCTAAACGTGGTCGTTTATCCACGTACGGTGTGATGATGCGCGAAAAGCAAAAATTACGTCGTATTTATGGAATTTTGGAAAGACAATTCAGCCGTATTTTCAAAATGGCTGCCAAACTTCGTGGTTCTACTGGCGATAATTTAATTCGTCTACTAGAATCCCGTTTGGATAATGTTGCTTATCGTATGGGTTTTGCTAGTACACGTGCGGAAGCTCGCCAATTAGTAAATCACCGTGCTATTACCGTAAATGGTAAAATCGTTAACATTCCATCCTATGTTGTATCTGCTGGTGATGTTATCGAAGTGCGTGAAAAATCTAAAACTCAACTACGCGTGCAGGCTGCTTTAGAAGCTGCTCAACAACTTGGTTTTGTTGATTGGGTTGATGTTGACGTTAAAGCTGTGAAAGGTACTGTTAAACAGTTACCCGCTGCCGAAGATGTTAAATTAGGCGTTAATCCAAATCTAGTTGTGGAATTATATTCACGATAATCAATAATCTGAAAGCGTTTTGCAGTAAGATTATAAATAGTTTAATGTGTTGGAGTTCGTTGCATGTCTAACAATGTTGCTCACTTTCTGACGCCTCGTTCAATCGAAGTGTCTGTGGTCGATAAGTATCGTTCGCGCATCACCTTGCAACCTTTGGAACGTGGTTATGGCCACACCCTAGGTAATGCACTGCGTCGCATTCTTTTGTCATCAATGCCAGGTGCTGCCATTGTTGAAATCAATATCGATGGCGTACTGCATGAGTACAGTACCATTGAAGGTGTGCAAGAAGATGTTATTGACATTCTGCTGAATCTTAAAGGCGTTGCATTAATGTTGCATGGCCGCGATGAAGTTGAATTGACCTTAAATAAATCAGGTCCCGGTATCGTAACAGCGGGTGATATCGCATTAGAACATGATGTGGAAATTGTTAACCCAGATCATTTAATTGCTAACTTATCTGAAAATGGTAAGTTAAATATGAAATTAATTGTCAGACGTGGCCGTGGTTACCACCCTGTAACTGCCCGCATTCTTGACGATGAAGAACAACGTAAACCAATTGGTGCTTTACAGTTAGATGCTTCATTCAGCCCCGTGCGCCGTGTAAGTTATGCGGTTGAAGCAGCTCGTGTTGAACAGCGTACTGACTTGGACAAGTTGATTATTGAACTTGAAACCAACGGTACATTGCAACCCGAAGAAGCAATTCGTCGTTCAGCGACCATATTGCAACAACAATTAGCTGCGTTTGTTGAACTCAAGCAAGAAGAAGAATTGAAGCCGGCTCAAAACCAAGATGCTTTCGATCCAATTCTGCTTCGCCCAATTGAAGATCTTGAGTTAACAGTGCGTTCAACCAATTGTTTAAAAGCGGAAAATATATTCTTTGTTGGTGATTTAATTCAACGTTCTGAAAATGAATTGTTGAAGACACCTAACTTAGGTAAAAAGTCATTGACCGAAATCAAAAACGTGTTGGCTTCTCATTCATTATCCTTAGGTATGCACCTGGATAACTGGCCGCCAGCTCAGTTGAAAGAGTTGGTTAGAGAAAAAGAAGCTGAGAAGTAAGAGTTAAGGAATTTAATTATGCGTCATCGTAATTCAGGTCGCAAATTTGGCCGTACATCAAGTCACCGAACTGCTATGTTTCGTAATATGGCAAGTTCATTAATTCAACATGAAGTTATTACTACCACCGTGGCTAAAGCTAAAGATTTGCGTGGTGTTATTGAGCGTTTAGTTACCTTGGCTAAACAAGATTCAGTAGCACGTCGTCGTTTAGCATTTGCTCGTTTAGGTGGCGATCGTGAAGCGGTAACTAAATTATTTAATGAAGTTGCTAAGCGTTACGATGGTCGTCCAGGCGGTTATACTCGCGTATTAAAATGCGGTTTTCGTCCAGGCGATTCAGCTCCTATGGCTATCATCGAGTTTGTCGATAGACCACAAGCTGCCGCTGAATAATATAGCTGTAAGTTTTGAATAAGAAAGGGCCGTCAGGCCCTTTTTTATTTCTGAAACTTTATGTGGTTTGACAGACAATTCAAATGAGATGATGAAATAGAATAAGGAAACATGTATGTCTAAAATATCAATTATAAATGCAGCAAGTTCAGGATTGGTTTTTTTTCTTGGTAGGGAAGTTGCTAATTTTTTTCGTCCTCAAGGTGAGAAAAGTAACATTAACGATATGGTTCTTTCAGAAAAAGAAAGTCGCTCACGAGCTGCAATGTTAGATGGTTTTAAAGCTATGGGCGTGACTGCGGAGGTTGAATTTGTATCTATCGACCCCCAAAAAAAATCGACATTGTCTGAGCTTGTGGCTCCTGTACTTGAGACCCTGTCTGAATCTGATGAAAATAAACAATTAACTTTTGCTTGGCCTACGGACCGCAATTCATGTTTCCCTCGTTTAGAAACGTTTTTATCTAATAAAGACGTTCAATGCTATAAACCCATTGCAGATAAACATCCTTTTACCAACGATCTCTCTGTTAATCGTAAAGATTTTTGGCATGCGATGGGAGGAACTCAAGCGGTTGCCTATAAAGAAAATCATTCAAGTATTGTCCATTTTTTTGATGCATCTCTCGTTTATGGATTTCTTATCGAAAGTATTCGTGTCGGAAGAAAGTCTGCTAATTATACCTTGCAACTTAATCTTTTGTTTGCTGCTTTAGGATGTTTTATATCGGCAAATGCGATATCTCGCTCACTTGCTCTTCGAGCCGAGTATCAAGCTGCACAACAATTAGGTACTGAAAAAATACTGATGAAAGTTTATCGCTCACAACAAGGTAATGATCCAGAAGGCATGGGACCAAAATTAATGCATTCCTTGTTTGGTTCATTACCTACAATGAAACAAAGAATAGGAAATTTAAGTACTATTAAAAGACAGACCGATACTGTTAATTCTAACAATAACGGTATTACTCCTTTATACAATCACGGAAAAAAAGGCCCCTAATTTCTCTCGTCAAAGGTAAACATCATTCATGTGGGGGAATTTGATATGTTCGTGCCATCCTCCTATTTGGGGTGGATTACGACATAATATTTTATTAATAATGCCTTGATAACATTATATTAAAGCAAATCTTTAATAACTTAACTTATATCATGGCAGCCAGATGCCTCTTACTATATCAACATTACTGACTAAACAAGAAGAAACCGTTGCGGTTACTCCAGAGACAAAAAGATTATTAACAGCAATTTATAATCCAGTACCAGTTACTCATGTTTCCCTGGAATCTGCTGAGCAGGACGTAATAGAGATAGCGCCGCCCACCTCTTCTCAGCAAGAAAAAAAAATAAATAAACAAGAATCCGTTACCCCCCAGTCTACAAGAACTGACATCTCAAGACAGGCAGAAAAAAAGGGCGTTAATTTGGGGCCACCTGTAACTTATAAAAATCAAAATGATTTTAATGTCTGTAAAAAGCAGTTGTTATATTTATTAGATTATATTTATCGTTTAAATCCAGAAAAATTACAGCAGTTCTTGAATTATAAAAATAATATTGCAGCATCACTCTCAAAAAAACATCCAGAAAACGATATTAAATGTACTTTATTGCAGGCAAAAACAGCCATTGAAGATGCACTCCCCTCTATTTTAGCCAATCATCACCGACTTGCCGATAATGCATTAGAGCGCTTTGAAGTTAAAAAATGTTTTCCAGGTGCGTCGGCTAATATAAATGAAATGCTTAAATTATTTTATTCAACAGCACTGTCTAATTTTATTACGCAAGCAAAACGAGAAATCATTTTACAGAGTGCGGTAGAATACATTAAACAAGCTAAATTATTGCTGCTTGCTAATAATGCACTTCACATTGGTAATGAAATCCATGTGGCAAATGGATTATTTAATTTTGTGGCGGATCAATATGGCTTAATAAAAATTCATGATCCCACCATTCCACATAATCTTATTTATGATCATAATGTGCTTTTTGCATCATATGTCGAATTACGCATGACATTACCCTCGATTGTTTATTTTATTACAGAGTATTATTTGCCATTGCCTGATCTGCAAACGATGCCAGTTATTACTGATTTTTTTACAACATTTTTAAGCGAGGAGGAAAATAATAATAAACATAAGCGCCAGTTTTGGGATGCCTTATATATTATGGGTGAAGATTATCAGTTTACCGCTAAAAACAATATAGAAAAATTATATAAATGTTATGTCGTCTTTAAGCTCAGTCAACTCGGTTTAATCGAAGGATATAAAGCAAAAATTGGTGATAAAGAATTGATTTTCGACGGCCGGCAAATTTATATCGTTAATCAGCCACAAAAAATAATTAATTTTCCTGATGATTCTTTATGCTCAGAAAGCGACTTTTACTTTACCCCATTAACTGACGAAAATATGGAATATATTTTACAACACCAAACGGAAATTATTTCTACTTTTGGTGATATAACAGGAGTTGTGCACGGTCTTAGTATCGATATATTAATTAGCTCAGGATTAATTAAAAATAATAATATTTTTAAAACCATTCTAGAGAATAAATTATCAAAAGAAGATGAAGAAACATTAGCAAAATATATTTTATGCTTGTCACGCTTTGAATTAAACGATGAAGAAGCACGTAATATCTTATTTGCTGCTGCAGCAATTGGCGCAGCAAAAGTTGTAGAAGCTATCTGTACCAAAAAGCGTCGCGTGGTTAAAGCAAAAGATGCCTTTGGTCATAATGTCATACATGTGGCAGCAAGTGCTGGTCATGCGAATACACTAGAAATAGTATTGAACTTCTTAGATATATATGATGTCAATGATGTTGATAATAATGGCGAAACTGCTTTGCACAAAGCAGCAAACAATGGACATCTTGAAGTTGTCAATGTCTTATTAAGACAATCACAAATCCAACCCAATTTAATGGAGAATGCCACGGGGTATTCGCCTTTACATCAAGCGGCAGTTAATGGTCATGTTGATGTCGTAAAACGATTATTGCAAGTTCCAAATGTAAAACCAAATTTATGGAGCAATATTGATGGTGTAACGCCATTACATTTGGCCGCAATGTATGGGCAAGCAGCTGTTGTTGCTCTTTTATTACAAGAGTTATCATCCAAGCAAATTGAGCAAGCTACAAATGACTTACAAACCGCGCTGCATTTAGCTATTAAATATGGGCATAGCAACGTTGTTGCTGAATTTATTAAACAACATCCACATAAACTTAACCTTGATAAACCAGAGTTTATTTTTGACTTTGATTTATCGATTGCAATACAGTTTGGTAGAGCAGAAATAGTTGCTCAATTATTACCGATTATAAGTGCAAGTAATCTTAATTTTCTGCAAAGAAGGCTTGGTGAAACAATGTTTCAGACCGCCGTAAGATTAGGTAATGTTGAAATTGTAAAAGAGCTGCTTAAATATAAAGATAAAATAAATCTTAAAATTTTATCTAGCTACGGGGCAAGTACATTACAAATAGCTGTAGCTGCTGGACATGCTGAGATTATTAAACTGTTATTACCTTTACTTGATAAGACAACAATTAATGCTACTAATGGTAATCGATTTAATAAATATCCTTCAGCACTGGAATTGGCAGTACAAAAAGGATATGTTGATGTTATTGCGGCATTTAACAAATATCCAGAAAAAACTGATATAAATGCAGCGAACAAAAAAGGTCGCACAGTATTACATGTGGCTATTTTTTCAAACAATGATAGACAGATTACTAATCGTACGGCTGTTGTTAAAGAGTTGCTTAAACATCCCAATATCGATATTAATGTTGCCAATCAATGTGAAGATGTAGATGACTACGGTTTTACGGCTTTAACTTATGCTATTTTTCGACAGTCGCATGAAATTATAAAAATGCTTTGTCAGCATTCTAAAAAACTTAATGTAAATGAAGAGTTAATATTTGGTCACACACTGCTAGAATATGCTGCAATGGACGCTGACATTGAAACGATTTTAATTTTATTACAATATTCTAATATCAAGGTTGATTTAAATAATAAAACCGATGCACAAGCCCTCATGTTAGCAAAGAATGTATCACCAAGAGGCGCGGAAATAGTGAGCAACTTTATAAAAGAGCGTTATTTACCAGAATACATTAAGGAACAACACGCACCAAAACGCTATTCTTTTTGGTTCAGTTTGCTTGGTGATGTATCCAGCGACAAAAAAATATCTGCGGCGCAAGCTTTGCTTACTCAATCAGATAATGAGGTGCTCCAAAAGCAACATGCCGAAGCATTCTCATTGACGAATTTGAATGCGGCAAGACATCTCATGATGCGGGGATAAAAGAGACAATGTATCTTGCAAATGTAAATCTACAATTTGCAAGATACATAAAACGCCTAACCGTGATGATAATTAATTTTTAACCATTCGTTTAAATATATTGTCTTTTAACACAAAATGATGGGTTAACGCTGCAAGTGTATGGATAGCAATTAAACCAATTAATATATTAGCGACAAAACCATGAATGGTAACACCCCAATGTATAATTGTGGGATTGGGGCCAATAAATGGCATTGCCAATGTTAAGCTTCCGATGGCGGGCGGTTTTCCGGCAGCAGTTGCAAATGCCCAACCGCTTAATGGCATGATTAAAGCACCTAGTAACATTAAATGTTGTACTGATTTAGCGATAATTTGTTGCCAACGTGGGACACTAGCTGGATAACCTGGTCTAATATTGCACATATTCCAAATGATTGAGATGATGGCAACAGTTAATACCACTAGGCCAGTCAATTTATGCAATTGATACACTAAGGGACTGCCAATATCATCTAGTAATAAACCAATCGTGAGCATGCCAATTACCAACACTGCCAGCAACCAATGCAGGGTACGTGTCACACTACCGAAACTATCCTGAGTATTCATTAATGACATATTTAATCTCCAATTTTATGTCGTAATTCAATTAATGAGCGAGCCAATGGGTCGTCATCAATCACATTAACTGTTAACTGTTTACTGATTTGTGATAAAGAAAATAAGCCTCGCACCGTTTGTTGATGAGTGCCATGATTAGTTTCTACCACCAATGCATAATGTTGTTTAGCGGCTTTTAATGTTTGCACAACATGCGCGACTTTAGCCAAGCGTAAGGTTTCATAATCAATGGCAACAATGTGTTCTTGTGGTGTCATGACCAATCGAACTCTAATTTCAGCCCGTGATAAATGCTTTTCTTGAGTAATTTTTACTGGTTTTTCACCTAAAATATCTTCGGAACTGATCAAACCCACTACTCGGCCTTCATTATCGACTACGAGCAATAAATGGACACTGCAAGCTTTCATTTCAATGCCTGCTTCAGCAATAAACGCAGTAGGAGCGATGGTAATCGCTCGGGTGTGTTTAAAATCAACCATGACACTTAATGCGGGGTCTTCAAGGTGGATAAGTTCTGGTAAATCACCAGTATGGTAATAAGGGCTGCCAGCATTAAGATGCATGGTTGGCAGGGGGTGATAATTTTTTGGCATGACGAGATTCCTTTTACTATTGAATTTTTTAGGGTTGTCCCCATTTAGTATTTTAATAACTTAACATTTTAAATCGTCAACGACAATCCACAGGAGCATTTCAATGACCGAGACGCAAACACAAACCATGGGGTTTCAAACCGAGGTTAACCAGTTGCTGCATTTGGTGACACACGCCCTCTATAGTAACAAAGAAATTTTCTTGAGGGAATTAATCTCTAATGCATCTGATGCGTGTGACAAATTACGTTTTGAAGCTATTGCAAATTCTAATTTATATGAAAACGATCCAAATTTAGAAATTAGAATTAGTTATGATAAAGAAGCTGGGACAATTACCATTTCTGATAATGGCATTGGTATGAGCCGAGAAGATGTGATTCAAAACTTGGGTACGATTGCACGTTCTGGAACCCGCGAGTTTTTACAAGCTATGTCGAGCGATCAAGCTAAAGACAGCCGTTTGATTGGTCAATTCGGGGTGGGATTTTACTCTAGCTTTATCGTAGCTGATACCGTTATTGTGCATTCACGTCGTGCGGGTTTGCCAGCTGACGAGGCCGTGGAATGGGTATCAGATGGCCAATCTGACTTTACCGTTACCAATATTACTCGCCAAGAACGCGGTACAGAAATCACATTACATTTGAAAGCAGAAGAACGTGAAGAATTTTTAGATGAATGGCGTTTGAAATCAATTATCCGCAAATATTCTGATCATATTTCTTTTCCAGTAAAAATGCTGAAAGAAACGGGTGAGGGTGATAATAAAACAGTTGAATGGGAAACCATTAACCGCGCAACAGCATTATGGGCGCAACCTAAAAATCAAATTACTGATGAAGAATATATCGAATTTTACAAACATATTTCCCATGATTTCGCTGATCCATTAACCTGGAGTCACAATCGTGTCGAAGGAAAATTAGAATATATCAGTTTGCTTTATATTCCTTCGCATGTGCCATTTGATTTATATAATCGTGAACATCCACGAGGGTTAAAATTATTCGTTAAACGCGTATTTATTATGGATAATGCCGAAGAGTTATTACCACTTTATCTACGTTTCATTAAAGGTGTTATCGACTCAAATGATTTACCATTAAACGTTTCACGTGAAATTTTACAAAATAATAAAGTTGTCGAAAGCATTCGTAGCGCAGTGACCAAGCGTGTATTAGAAATGTTGGAAAAATTAGCGGATGATGATAAAGAAAAATATGCTACATTCTGGACAAATTTCGGTGCCGTGTTAAAAGAAGGGATTGCCGAAGACTATGGTAATCGTGAGCGCATCGCTAAGTTACTACGTTTTGCTAGCACACATAACGATAGTGATATACAAAATGTAACATTAGATGAATACATCACCCGCATGAAGCCCGGCCAAGATAAAATTTATTACGTTACCGCTGAAACTTATGCTGCCGCAAAGCACAGTCCACATTTAGAGATTTTCAAGAAAAAAGGTGTGGAAGTATTACTGTTAAGCGATAAAGTTGATGAATGGTTAGTGGCACACTTAACTGAATATCAAGGTAAAGGTTTGCAATCTGTTGCCAAAGGTAGTTTAGATTTAGGTGAATTAGAAGATAGTAAAGAAAAGGATGAACAAGAAAAAGTTCAAAAAGATTTTGCTGATGTGGTGGCTAAATTCAAAGAAACATTAGCGGATAAAGTAAAAGATGTGCGTATTACCCATCGTTTAACCACATCGCCAGCTTGTATTGTGGCAGATGAAAATGATATGGGAATACATGTGCAACGCATGTTAAAAGCGGCTGGGCAAGATGTTCCAACCAGCAAACCCATTTTGGAACTAAATCCAGAACATCCATTTTTGAAACGTTTGCAAGCTAATTTAAACTCAACTGATTTAGCTGCATGGTGCAATGTATTGCTCGACCAAGCTATCTTGGCTGAAGGTGGACAATTAGAAGATCCAGCAACCTTTGTCGCAAGAATGAATGAGTTGTTGCTGAAATAGAAAGGTCTTTTTTTATTCGCAATTATACCCATCGTGTCTTGAGATATGATGGGTATATATTAATCTGCATGGTTTCATTACACATCGATCTTTCGTAGGGGCGTATTGCATACGCCCATCTTGGCACATCACAAATTTGGCCAAAACATTAGAGAATGTAGTGTAGGGTGGGCTAAATATTGTTGCCCTCGAAGAGGTATCGCATAACAATATGTGCCCACCATTGGTGATGGCATGATGGTGGGCACACATCGCTTAATTATCATGCTAATTTGTTCTCTTTGTACGTGACGCGATGTTTAACCCATCCTACATAAAATGAAGTTTTTTGGTAGACTTTCGCGCCAGCGAAAGGACTCTGGATGACAGTAAAAAAACTATCTACATCAACTTTTTTGGCAAACGGTGTAGGCTATTCAGCTATTGCAAATGAGAAGTCAATTTGCGCCAAATCTATCTCATACTCTAATGCCAGATGAATCAATAACTTTTACGGATGCGTCAAGTTCTCGTCATGTTCCTTCTAAAGTGGGGCAGCTACGCAGGAGCAAATCTTGTACAAGTCTACCGTCTTATCGTAGTGATTTTTTTAATTCTCATGAACAACCTTCCTCAAATGGCAATAGCAATGTTAAATTACCGGAACGTAAGATGCGTTGAGAGATGGGGGCAGGACAAGCTTATTGGTGCTGATATCCCTTACTTTGCCGCTTGTAAGGGGCTATCTAAATATCGTACCTAGGTATAGGATAGGGACTTTATGTCATCTTAATGTTTAGTTAATCTTCTTAAATTAAAATTTAATGGCCAAAATTAAAAAATTAAGGTAAAGTGGTACGTTGATGACTTTATAAATCAATTACACATAAATAAAAAACAATCTTCGCGCAAAGTAATTATTGAACTTTACAGCCCCTCTAATAGGTGGATGTAATTTTATGCTGTGTTATCCCTAATGTCCAGGGATATTGCAAGGCTTGGTTTTGCGCCGTGAATAAGAATGCGAAATAGGAGAAGGTGATATTGGAAACAGTATTAGTAGACGCAGAAGTATCCTCCAGACTGGGTAAGCCGTTTTGGGTTGTCTGGGGAATTGAGCTTTGGGAGCGATTTGGCTATTACGGCGTGCAAGCTATTATTGCGCTGTATTTTGTTAATCAACTCGGGTTTAGCGAATCAGATAGTTTTTATGTGTTTGGTTCATTTAGCGCGTTCTCTTATGGTTTTGTCTGGATAGGCGGCTGGATAGGTGATAAATATCTAGGTACCAAGAGTACACTAATACTAGGCGCCATTATCTTGATGTTTTCTTATGTTGGATTAGCTTTAGCTAATCATGAGACTATATTTTATGCGTTATCGGGAATCATCATTGGAAGTTCTTTATTTAAAGCTAATTCTGGCTCCTTGATTTCAAAAATGTATGCTAAAGGCGATAGCGCATTAGATGGTGCTATGACGCTTTATTATATGGCGGTCAATATTGGTTCGATGCTATCTATGTCTGTGACACCGATCGTTGCCCAAAAATACGGCTGGACTTATGCCTTTGGTATTTGTGCAGTTGGTTTGTTCCTGGGGGTGTGTAATTATGTCATGTTTCGACAAATGTTGGCCAATATCGGCTCTGAAATTGATAAAGCCCCATTTAACTATAAGCGAGTTGGGTTAATATCAATAGTAGGTTTGATTGCAATTGTTGTTATCGCGCAATTACTGACTCGAACTGCTATTTGTAATGGGATAGTTTATGTCGTCGTTACTGGTGCTTTTTTATATTTTTTAAAGTTAGCATTTTCATTAGAAGGCATTGCGCGCACTAGAATGTTAGTCGCTTTTGTTTTGATTTTGGAAGGAGTATTGTTTTTTGTACTCTATAATCAAATGCCTACGTCCTTAACTTTTTTTGCAGTACATAATATAAATAATAATTTTCTGGGTTGGCAGATCCCACCTGCAGAATATCAAGTCTTAAATCCAGTTATTATTGTATTGGTATCGCCTATTTTAGTTCGATTATATCGACAACATCCAGCAACCCACGTCACTAAATTTTGCTTTGGTATGACGTTGTGTGCGGCAGCCTTTTTAGTGTTAGCCATTCCACAATATACAGCAACGAATGGTTTAGCTTCTCCATGGTGGATGGTGCTGTCTTATTTTCTACAATCAACCGGTGAATTATTAATTTCAGGTTTAGGATTAGCCATGGTTGCTGAATTATGTCCTTCCTCGATGACTGGTTTTGTAATGGGAATTTGGCTGTTAACTAATATGTTAGCAGGACCAATTGGTGCGTGGGTAGGGGTATTAACCGTACCAACGACTGCAAGCGAACAGCTGCCTACCGTAGCTAGTTTAGCGCTTTATAGCAAGGTATTTGCTGAGATTGGCTTATTTACCGGCTTTATTGCAGTACTGATGTGGTTTAGTCGTCCGGCCTTAAATCGATTGTTGAAACATTAATTTTTAGTTGTGCTCCAATTCTCAAATAATTAATATTCCCTCCAAAACTTTAACCTGTGACAATTTGTCACAGGTTAAAAATGTAAACTTTTATGACATCCAATTTGACAACATATTTTACATGAGATATATTTAAAATATATCTAACAAAGTGAAATATCAAGGTATGTTGTCAGAATTCATTGAAAAATTGCGTAAAAAACATAAGTTGACACAAGAATACCTGGCTAATCAGCTAGGTATTTCACGCCCAACTTACATCCAGCTCGAGCGCGGTGAGCGTGATTTAACCGTACCTGAAGCAGAAAAATTAGCTAATATTTTTGACATGACATTAGATAATTTTTTAAATGAAATCGAAATGGGTATATCAATAGAAGTAACCAACGCTAAAACTAATAAAATTAAAAATGAAATTAGAATCAGTATCCCACAGCAAAAACTCGATAAATTCAAAAGTATTTTACTATATATACTGAAAAAAGTAGGTGGCAAACCCAATATTGGTATGACTGCTATATACAAATTGCTGTACTTCATAGATTTTGATTATTATGAAAAATATGAAGAGCAAATAATGGGGCTGAAATATAAGAAAAATCATTTTGGTCCAACTCCCGTTATTTTTGAAAAAATAATTGAAGAGATGATTAATTGCAATCAAATTGAACGGATTAAAAGTAAATATTATCAACATGAACAAACCAAATACTTAATTAACCCACAAGTGGAACCTGACCTTAGCATTTTAAATGGCCAAGAAAAAGAACATATTGATTGGGAGCTACAAAGACTCTCCGATCTTAATGCTAAAGTGTTATCAGATCTCTCACATAAAGATGTCCCATGGCTGAGCGCAAAACAAGGTGAACAGCTCGATTATGAAGCGGTTTTTTATCGCACAGTAGATACTTCAGTACGGGACTATCATGATGACGAAGACGATTAAGTATCATGAAACCGATGCGTTTAAAAAAGATTTCAAAAAGCTAAGTAAAAAATTCAAAACCCTTGCTGAAGATATAAATGTTGCAAAAAGAAACACGATAGAATTATTTCACTTAAGCAATATCGATAATCACGGGATAGAATTAATTCCTGGATTTAATCATGATTCTTTTCAAATTTATAAATTGCGCAAATTTGCATGTAAAGCCTTAAAAGGGAAAGGAGTGAAAAGTGGCATAAGGATTATTTATGCATATCATGCAAAAAACAACCAAGTGATTTTTTTAGAGATTTATTTTAAAGCAGATCAAGAAAATGAAGATAAAGATAGAATTGAGAGTTTTTTGAAAAGTGTATAATCTAACTATTGATTAATATGTCATGCTTTAATAAGAATGCCATGATCTAAAAGGTCGGTTTTAACTTATTGATCAATAAGTTCACTGCCGTACAGGCAGCTTATAAAATCATAGCAACAGGGGGACAATTTGTCCCCCTGTTCACCATTCTATATTCGTGAAGTGTTTCTTCTTCATCATCTAAGGTTGTGATAGGTATATCGTTTTCCCGCGCCCCATGTGGACCTAGATTGAAATAAAGAAACACACTGGCGCATTTATTATATTTTTCGTGTCGCGCCAGTTTGATATATTTGCCAACGTTATATTTTGACAGGCTCAACCACAGCCAATACTTCTTTAATCGAGTCAAAAACTTTATGTTGCTCGATCCAATTGAAAATATCATTCTTAGCTAATTTTTGATGAACACGGTTATTAGCTTCACATAAATAAACTTTTACCCCGTGTTTATGAAATTGTTCGATAATTTCATGAAATGTTTGAATACCGGTGATATCCATAAATGGCACATCGCGCAAGCGGAAAATAATCGATTTTGGTTCCGTGTGTGTAATCGCAAGAGCGTGTTCAAATTTTTCAGTCATACCAAAAAAGAATGGGCCATCAATATTATAAATAATCAGATTATTTGATAATTCAGCGAGATTGATGTGCTCTAATTGTAATTCCTCTTGCAACGTTGAAGGATGTTGTTGCTCGATCAGCACTGATTGATACATGCGACGAACAAAAAATAACATTGCTAAAATGACACCAATATTGACGGCAATGACGAGATTAGTGAACACCGTCAAGAAAAATGTAGCTAATAATACGACTACATCATAACGTGGTGCGCGGCGAATCATGCCGAAAAAATAGCTAAAATCTGCGATGTTATACGCTACCACAAATAAAATAGCGGATAATGCACATAACGGTATATAACTGGCTAAGGGTGCTAATAACAAAATAAAAGCAATTAATACTATGGAATGAACAATTGCGGCGATGGGATTCGTTCCGCCATTACGGATATTGGTTGCGGTACGTGCAATGGCGCCGGTTGCTGCAATACCACCAAATAAGGGTGAAAATATATTCGCTAAGCCTTGCCCAATTAACTCTTGATTGGAGTTATGGCGAGTGCCAGCCATGCCATCAGCGGCTGCGGCGGAGAGTAGTGATTCAATGGCGCCTAATAATGCAATGGTAAATGCAGGGCCAATTAAGCTTAATGCTTCGTGTATCGATATCGTTGGCATATGAAAGGGGGGTAAATGCTGTGGAATGCCGCCGAAAGCACTACCAAGTGTCGCTACATTCTTTAAATGAAGTGCGACTAATAACAGCGTGGCAATTACCATGGCCACTAATGGGCCCGGTATGCGTTTGAGTAAAAATGGCGTTAACACAACCAATAAAACACTTAAGCAACCGATACCTGTCGTGATGGGATTCAAGTGCGGTAAAGCCTGCGTTAAGATCATTAATTTTTGATAAAAACTGGCATCTAAAGGAATATGCACATTTAAGCCAAAAAAGTTTTGCCATTGTCCGACAAATATCGTAATAGCAATCCCGCTGGTAAATCCAACAATAACGGGTTCAGGAATAAATTTAACAACGCTGCCGAGTTTAGTAATGCCCATGAATAAAAGAATAAAACCAGCCATGAAGGCGGCAATTTGCATACCGGCAATGCCATATTGCGCCGTAATTCCCGCTAAAATGACAATAAACGCAGCGGTTGGCCCGGCAATCTGCACACGGCTGCCGCCAAACAAAGCAACCAAGATTGCTGCAATAATCGATGTATATAAACCTTGCTCTGGTTTTGCACCTGAGGCAATTGCAAATGCCATGGCTAATGGCAGTGCAACAATCCCTACGATTAAACCAGCCACAATATTTGATGGCCAAAATTTAGATTTTAATAAACCTGCGCGATAGGCTTCGACGATTGCCAGCATGGCATGCTCCACTTTAGAAAATTGGGGGGGATAAACACGGATTAAATGCGGGGAGATATTTTTAGGTGAAAATATTCCTTACATTATAAAGATCATGTATAGATGGTATGATATGAAATCCAGGATTTTTTAGCAATAACAAAAAGAAGAAATAACTTGATCTAGATCAGGAAGGTTAATGTTTAGCGAGGCGAAATGATTAATGAAAAAAATGGTTAGCTCGAGTGTGAGGTTCTGAGTTCCTTCGCTGGAGCGAAGGTCTCAGAATGACAGTGGGGGGGAATTACTCCCAAAGAACGTCATTTTATGTAGGGTGGGCTAAACATCGCGTCACGTACAAAGAGAACAAATTAGCATGATAATTAAGCGATGTGTGCCCACCATCATGCCAGCACACATCATCACCTATGGTGGGCATATATTGTTATGCGATACCTCTTCGAGGGCAACAATATTTAATCCACCCGACATCTAAATAAATTTTTCGATGACATCAGGTTTGGCAAAGAAATATCCTTGAAATTCATGAATCCCAAATTGTAATAAGGTATCTTCTTGCCCCAGGTTCTCAATACCTTTGGCAATGACAATAATATCGAGGTTTTTAACTGCTTCGACTAAGGTACGTAGATAAAATTGTTCTTCAATATTGGTATGAATATTTTTAATCAAACTACTGTCAGTTTTGACATAATATATATTCAACGATTTAATGTATTTAATTGAATTTAGACCGCTACCAAAATCATCTAACGCAAATAAACACCCAACCGCATGAAAGGTTTCAATAAATTGTTTCACTTGCTCAAAATGTGGGGCCGCTTTTTGTTCGTCAATTTCAAATACTATTTGTGAATTGATCGTTGGATTTATCATAGTTTGTTTAAACCATGTCGAGAATTCAGGATCAATTAAACTGTTAATTGATAAATTAATGGCAATTTTATGACTAATTTTGTGTAAGTTAATTATTTCTATTACTTTTTCTATTACCAGACGATCAATAGTTTTAGTAAGATGATGCGCATCAGCT
>JAGVJQ010000137.1 GCA_020051015.1 Gammaproteobacteria bacterium | reverse complement strand
TAGACAGTAATGTTTATATTAGACATGGGACAAATTTTGAACAGGTTAATTTATTGTAACATGTTGATTATACAGCGGATTTGGTGGGCCGTATTGGGATCGAACCAATGACCCGCTGATTAAGAGTCAGCTGCTCTACCAACTGAGCTAACGGCCCATAAACTTTATTACTCAAACATTGGCGGTTTTTTTCCGCGCTAATACGGGCTATGCTAACGGCCCATAATTTTTTTTTGATGATGATAAATGGGGTGAATGATGGGGATCGAACCCACGACAACCGGAATCACAATCCGGGGCTCTACCAACTGAGCTACATCCACCACTAAAACAATATAGGTACCGGATATACAGCACGCAAATGGCGTGCCCGGCAGGACTCGAACCTGCTACCCTCGGCTTAGAAGGCCGATGCTCTATCCGGATGAGCTACGGGCACAAAGTCCTTCCTAATAAAATAGAGGCTGTTAACAATTCTACTATGCTGGACATAAAGCCTCGATTTTCTGTGTTCCGCTGCTCAAATACCACTATGTATGCTGCGCTGCGGTACTCGAAAATCAAGTCTTTCTGCCTCAGCCTAGCGAATTGTAAACAGCCCCTAATAATACACATATATTGCCACTATTAGTAACAATATTAAGCATAAAATTGGTCGGGGTAGAGGGATTCGAACCCGCGACCCCCTGCTCCCAAAGCAGGTGCGCTACCAGACTGCGCTATACCCCGAAAGAGGCGCTATGTTACACGAAACCATTTAAATTGGTCAAGATAAAAATGAATTTTTTTAATAGATTTTTCTATGTAAGCAGTGTTCTGGTGGAAATTTGACAATCATATGTCCATTCGTATAAATTTACCACTTCACACGGAGGGAGTGAAAAATTAATTAAATATTAAGAGGTTATAAATGAAAATAAATATTAATAAGACCCTGTTGCTGTGTGGAATGACTGGGGCAATGTTATGTTCTTCCGCTTATGCAGCGAATAATGGTTTGTATGTTGGTGGCCAAGTTGGTTATGGTAGCAATAACAGCAGTCCATCTAGCTTAAATGCTGCGTCAATTCCAGTAACAATTGTTAACACGCAGACAACCTTAAGTGGTCCTGCTAAAGTTTCTGTTGATAATGATGGTATTGCTGGTCGTGCTTTTTTAGGTTACCAATTTAACAAATATTTATCACTTGAAGGTGGTTACACACAATATAGCGATACTACCGTGAATAATGTATATGGTATAAAAGGTAATGATGAATCTTTATTTGAAGGCGCTATTGACGGCGTTGTAAAAGGTTCACTTCCAATTACTGATCGCTTTAGTGTATATGCAAAAGGTGGTGCGGCTTATGTCATGGCACAAAGTCTTGGCACAAATGACAGCACATCAATACTAAACCAGCAAAGCGGTTTAATTTATTTAAATGATTATAATACCCAAAATAATTATGCATTCCGCCCAACCTATGGCGTTGGCGCAAGTTTTGATATTACTAAGCGTTTAAGTACGGATATTTCCTGGTCACAAATTGTTGGTGGAAATAATGTTCCAACCACCAATTTTGCCGCTCTGGGATTAACATTCCATATTTAAAAATAGGTACCATAATTCCGAGCTTACACTTTAATGATGTAAGCTCGGGCTATATAAACTTATTAATATAATAATTATTATAATGAAAATAAAAATCAATAAAACTTTCCTATCCTCCATTTTAAGCTTAATGATTTTCAGTTCATCGATTTATGCAGCTGAAAATGGTATTTATGCTGGGGGACAGTTGGGGTGGGCGGATAGTAATTATACGCCAAAAAGTTTGAACATTATTTATGTACCTACCACGTATCAGTCTACTACCTATTATCTTACAGGATCTACCTCGCCTGAAATCAATAAAGCAAAAGCGGGCGCACGTATTTTTGTTGGTGATCAAGTCAACAGATTTATAGCATTTGAAGGTGGTTATACGAATTATGGTTATCCTGAAGCGATTAATCTGTACGGTTATGAAAACTTACGCGAGCCAATGTCAGAATCAGCTTTTGATGCCCAGGCTAAATTATCTTTGCCGGTTAGCAAGCGATTTAATTTATATGCAAAAGGTGGTCTGGCTTATGTGATGACACAGCATTTTTCTTCATCGGCAACCACTGATGGCTCAGCTTTGTCATTTTTAACATCATTTCAATATTCAGAAGATGATATTACTGCACTGCGACCTGTTTATGGGGCGGGTATTAGTTTTGATCTTACCAAGTCGTTAAGTACGGATATTTCCTGGTCACAAATTATTGGCGGAAATAATGTTCCAACAACTAATTTTGCTGCTATTGGATTGACTTTACATTTTTAACAAAAACCTGCACTTTAGCTGATGGAATATTTAACCAGACCGAAAAAGATTTGATTAAGCGAAAGCCTTCCATATATCGTTCTTCTTTAGAAAAAAGATCATAAGTAAATTGAATCAACTTGCTTTCAGGCGGAAGCAAGGCATGTAATTCATTTAATATCACGCTGACTTGCTCATTGGGCAATGAGCGCAAAGGTAAGCTGGAAACAATAGCATTAATTTGATTAACAGCCGCGGGCAATATTTGTCGTAAATGTGCGGCATCGCCTTTAATGATCACCACCTCTGGAAACATCTCATGCAAGTGATCAACTAAATTAGCTGATTGCTCAATGACAATTAAATGTGTTGGAAGAATACCTCGTGCTAATAATGCTTTGGTAATAGCACCGGTACCCGCACCGATTTCAATTACAAAACCAGGATGTTTAGGTGAAATTTGTGCCGCCATTTTTTTAGCTAAGCGATCTGAGCTCGGCCATACCGCTCCAACTGTTTTGGGGTTGTGCCATAGTTCTTTTAAAAGCAGCATAGAATGTTTAATGGAATCTACAATTCTCATACTATAATAGTAGTTCCAATATGAGCAAATTATCTACAATACGTGATTAATAATTGGCTGATAATCAATTTTTATATCGTATTAACTAATTAATTAACAAATTTTTAAATAACTGATAATAAATATCACTTAAACGATAAATATCTTCCATTAATACGTGTTCATTGATTTGATGGATAGTTGCATTGCAAAGACCAAATTCTACAACTTGAGCGCCCGTTTTCGCTATATAACGTGCATCAGAGGTACCGCCTGAGGTAGAAAACTTAGGTATTACGTCACAAGTATTAGTGATAGCACGACTTAAACTATCAGTTAATGCCCCTGGAATCGTTAAAAAGGGTTCACCATAGTGAGTCCATGTTAACTGATAAGATAAATTAGATTGTTGTAATAACTGCTCAGTTTTTTGTTTGAGTTGTTCAGCTGTAACAGTAGGCGCATAGCGAAAATTAAATAACATTTCTAATTGCCCAGGAATAACATTGCCTACGCCCGTTCCGGCATGGATATTAGAAATTTGCATTTGTGTCGGTTGAAAATAGTCATTACCTTGATCCCATTCCATGGTCGTAAATTCATGTAACATTTGCGCTATAGAGTGAATAGGGTTTTGTGCCAGGTGAGGGTAGGCAATATGACCTTGCTTACCTTTAATAATTAAATGACCTGTTAATGAGCCGCGACGCCCATTTTTGATAGTATCACCTAATTGTTTTTCACAAGTTGGTTCGCCAACAACGCACCAATCAAAATGGATTCCTTGTAATGCTAAATAATCTAGTACAACAGGTGTGCCTTGTTCAGAGGGACCTTCTTCTGCACTCGTGATCAAAAAACCAATATCGGTTGCTTGAATTGGAAAATCAGCGATAAATTTTTCAACGGCAATCATCATGGCAGCCAAGCTGCCTTTCATATCAGCAACACCACGGCCATAAATATTGCCATTATGTAAGGTTGCTTTAAAAGGAGTAAAATGCCATTCATTTAAATTTCCGACTGGAACCACGTCAGTATGTCCCGCAAGAATTAAGCGTGGCTTGGGATTATCACGTGGCACTGCCCAAAAATTTTGTGCTTGCTGGCAGGGGAGCTGTGTAATTTCATAATTCCAATTACGTAATAAATTGATCAAAATTTGTTGGCATTCAGCATCGTGGGGTGTGATGGATTGGCAAGCAACCAAGTCGATTAGCAATTTGGTTAAGTCCAGCATAATTTAGTCCTATTACAAAATAAACAAAAAAAATTGTACTGAAAAAATACACGTATCATAATAAATGAATTTCTTGCATGACAGGTGTGCAAAATCCTTAATTATCAAGTATGATAACAGCTTAAGCGTGAGGATTACACTGGAATATGGAATTTAAAAAGATCACCAGGATTATTCTACCATTATTATTGATGGCACCCCTAAGCTGCTTCGCTACTGGCTTGGGTGAAATTCAAGTGCAATCAAATTTAAATCAACCATTTGATGCAACCATTCCTGTCATTGATATTGGTAATGTTCCGCCTGATGCGGTGACGGCACAATTGGCGACGGAACAACAATTTATTTCTGTAGGTTTAACCAAAGATCCAAAGCTATCAAGTTTACAATTTAATGTGATCCGCGATAAACAACAACAAACATACATCCAAGTTGTTAGCACGCAACCTATAACACAGCCAGTATTAACATTTTTATTACAGCTCAATTGGCCGGGTGGACAAATTCTACGTGAATATACAGTCTTTCTTGATCCAGCAAATTATGCGCCGGTAAGTACTAAAAAGGTAACGCAGAAAGTTCCTGTTACAAGCCAAGCTTCCGTCAGCACGCCAACCGTGCAAAAAGCGGCTACTTATGGTCCAACTACATCGCAAGATAATTTATGGGAAATTGCTAATCAAAATTTACCCGACAGTAATGTTTCAACAGCACAAATGATGATTGCAATTGTAAAACTCAATCCACATGCCTTTGTAAAAAATAATATTAACGGTTTAAAATCAGGATATGTATTAAAATTACCTTCGACTGCACAAGCAACGGCAGTATCGGATAGTGAGGCGCAAACAATACTTGCGCAACAAAATCAAGCTTGGCAAACTCACACGCAAACCACCGTTTTACCAGCACAGTCAACTGAGGTAATGGAATCATCTGGGCAAGCATCTATACCTAGTGCACCTGCTCCCCTCGACGAGGAACAAGAAAATGTACCCGTTGTTCCACCAACGACGGCGCCTAATAATGTAGCGCCCATGCTTCCTGTGACAACGATTGGTCAAGAGTCAGATATGACAACCAATCAACAGGGAGCAGCGCCAACAATTCAAGCCTTAGAAAATGAAGTTAGTATTTCTGCTGAAGCAATGCAAGCGTCAACGACTGCAAATCAATCATTGCAACAAGAAGTTAAAACGTTGCAATCAGAAGTGCAGTCACTACAACGTCAATTAGCGGAAAAAAATAATGAAATTTTGGTGCTAGAAAAAGTTAATTCTGAGCAAGCAACAGGAAGCTTTGTTCAGGCTGCTCAACCAACACCTAGTACGCCTGCTGTTACATCGAATGGAGGTGCTGTTACAGCACCAGAAGGTGTTAAATGGTATTTTTGGCCATTGATATTAATCATTATGGTTATTTCCATATTGATTGGCGTTTACGCGCCTTGGAGAAAAATTGATCTTCAAACAGTAAAAGATTTTTTCCAACGTTTTAATAAGAAAGTTATACCACCAAGTACAATTCCTATTGTTGAAACAAGGGAGGAAAGCCCCGAAGAACCCAAAAAGGCTCCACCTATTGTTGAACAAGAAGCTGAATCACCCGTATCAGTTGCGTCGTTAGCACCCATATCGAGCCCTGTTTCATCCAATGCGGCCATGTTAGATATTGTTGACGAAGCGGATGTCTACATTGCATATGGACGTTATGAAAAAGCAGAGGCACTAATCAAATCCAGCTTGGCGACTAATCCTTCACAACCAGAGTTAAGGCTTAAGTTATTAGAAATTTATTTTGCACAGAAAAATAAGCAGTTATTTGATGAAGAATTAAATCTGTTATCACCTTTAACTGAATTATCATCAACATTGCAAAATAAAATTACCAAATTAATTAATGGTTGGGGTAATAAAGAAATTGATGAAGTGTTAGCGTTAAGTCAACCACAAGCTACGACACCTATCTTATCAACTTCGCCAGGAGAGGATATAGAAACAGGCAAACTAAGCGAATTAGATATTCCTGCAGTTGAACATTCAGATCGACTTGTCGAATTTGATGGCGATATGAGTACGTTATACTCCACCACCACGGAGACGGTCAATAAGCAGCCTACAATATCAGAAGTTACTGGCAATATATTTGAGAATTTGCAATTAGAGCAGGACACTACTGAAGAACATCCTATACAACAACCTGTGCCACAAGAAAATCCCATTCCAGAATTTAAGCCAATAGAAACACCAACACAAACTGTTGAAACACAAAATACCCCATCAGCCAGCGTACAAACCAATCTTGATTTAGCGCAAGCTTATTATGATATGGGTGATTTCGTTGAAGCGTTAGGTATTTTACAGACCATTATTCAAAGTGGTGATGAAACACAGAAAAAAACAGCGCAGGAATTAATTGATAAAATTAATCAACCTAGAGCTGAGTGAGAATAAAGATATGCGTTATGCCTTGGGGGTCGAGTACGATGGTACCAATTATTATGGTTGGCAACGACAAGATGGGGTTGTTTCTATTCAAGCAGAAGTAGAAGCTGCCATTAGTAAAGTAGCTGATCATTCAATAGAAGTAGTTTGTGCAGGACGTACAGATAAAGGTGTGCATGCTTTGCAACAAGTTGTTCATTTTGATACTCATGCCGTGCGAAATAATGATGCTTGGTTAATGGGAATTAACCGATATTTACCACCAACGATTAATGTGCATTGGATAAAATCAGTTGAGCAAGATTTTCATGCTAGATTTTCAGCTCAAGCACGGCGTTATGGTTATGTCATGTATTGTCATCCCATGCGATCCAGTTTAATGCGCGATCATGTGACTTGGATTTATCGTAAACTGGATGTACCGGCCATGAAACAAGCAGCTCAATACTTAATTGGTGAGCATGATTTCAGTTCATTTCGTGGTAAGGATTGCCAGGCAAAAACTACTATAAGAACAATATTACATCTTAATTTAATTGAAAAAAAACCACTCTTAATTATTGATATTAAAGCCAATGCTTTTTTGCATAATATGGTACGCAATATTACTGGGTCATTATTAGCGGTTGGGTTAGGTCATAAAGAACCTGAATGGTTGCGCGATGTGATTATAGCGCGCGATAGAAAACATGCGGCAATGACTGCGCCAGCAACAGGGTTACATTTTCTAGGTGTTGATTATCCCGCACAATTTAATATTCCTGCGTTACCGCACTTTATTTGGTTTGCTGATTAAAACTTAGTGCTGATAGTGTGGATAAATGGCTAATGGAGCTTGATAAACCGGTGAGTAAATTTCATTAGCGTGCATATCAACATGGCCAAATTGAATAGGGCGATAATAGGTATAGGCATTAGGCGTGGTAAGCATAGTATCGGTAAATTGTGAATTAGTGCCAGTCGCATAAAGTGCGTTAGATGTGTTTGGTGGATAAGTTTCAGCAGTACAAGCAACCAGTCCCAATAGTATTGGAATTAAAACAATCGATTTTAATTGACCAAAAAATTTACTCATACCTAATTGTAGTATATTTTATACCACGAAGAAGATGGTTAAAAATTTTTTCTAGATCAATGAGTTAAATACATATATACCCATCGTACTTCGCAACTTCATTGGCGAATGGTATATATCGGT
>JAGVJQ010000066.1 GCA_020051015.1 Gammaproteobacteria bacterium | reverse complement strand
ATAATATGAGCCACCGTCTATTATTTTAGTAAATGCATTAAAGTCATATTGATCTTGTTCTTTTAATTCTTTTTCATTCCTTATGATTAACCATAATGGATTGCCATTATAATCAACTAATAAATAATCCCCCGCTGTGTCGTATAAATAATATTCTGAAATTTGTTTTTCATTACAAAGTTCTTTAAAAAAGTTATTAAATACCGCATCAGATAAAATTGTATTTTCATGCATAAATGCCGCATTTACCAGCGGGCTTGATAAATCTTGGAAATAAGTATGCTGAAGCTCTCTTATCATAGTATTGAGTTCTTCAAAAATATTAGCGGAGCACTTTAATACAAATTTATCGATAATACCTTCATTAAAGGCTTTAATTGCTAAACCGGCATCACAAACACCCGTTAACATTATTTTTTTCACCCGTTTATCTTGCAGTGAACGACACAATTCAATTCCAGACATCCCCGGCATATCTTGATCAACCACAAGCACACTGATTTCATCAAATCTGTCTTTATCATAAATTGTTTGATATAAATTAGTTAACTCAAGTTTGAATAAAGGTTCATTCAATGATTCGTCATGCGTTTCATTGAAACAATTAATAATCAATCTATCCATTCTCTGCTGTGATTTTAAGAGCTTTAACGCTTGAATTGGATCCGTTAATTGGCGAGTTATTAATTTGCTATCAATTTTCAAACTAAGATTTGATAAAAAATTTTGATTATCATCAACGAATAGTACAGTCATTGGAAAATAAAAACAGGGAAAGTCAGTTGTGTCTAACATTATCGTATCTATCCATAAATTAGGGCCTGTTTATAATTCTACTATGCTGGGCATAAAGCCTCGATTTTCGGCGCTCCGCTGCTCACAGACGGCCAAGTATGCTCTGCTGCGGTGCTCAAAAATCAAGTCTTTCTGCCTCAGCCTAGCGAATTGTAAACAGCCCCTAAATTTTTACATATGATTTTTTATATACCTTTCAAGCTCATCTAGCTTACCACTCATTTCATTGATTGATGCTTCAATATTTTTAACAATACATGAAAGCGTATTAAGATGACGAGGCTGAATGCTTTTCTCAATTAATTCAGCATTTTTTGCATGTTGATATCCTTCTATTAATACCGGTAAGTAACCATCAATACCACTTGCTCCAGATTTAATTGCAATTAATGGTGTGCGAAAATCATGAATAATTTGTTGCACTATCGTTTTTACAGTATCATTTTTATCAATCGTCATTATTACTCCCAATATAATAATATACTCATCATTGTTAGTTATTATGTTTTATCTTTTTTAATAACTAAACACCTCTCACTTTTAAAACCTTTTTATGAACATGCACTGGCAATGATTGTCGCAACCCATATAAGTGCTCTAAATCAATTACTGCTGTAACCACGCCGGGTGTATTTTCAGCTTGTTGCGACATTACATGTCCCCATGGATCGACAATCATGCTATTACCAAATGTCTCGCGCCCATTACTGTGGCGCCCGCATTGATCTGGCGCAATAACATAACATAATTGCTGCACTGCCAACGCCCTTACCAATATTTGCCAATGAGCTTGACCGGTTTTATAAGTAAATGCACTTGGCAATGCTAGTATCTCGGCACCCGACTCAACTAAATCATGGAACATATCTGGAAAACGTAAATCATAACAAACAGCTAAACCAAGCTTCCCAACTGGCGTTTGTACTACAATTAACTCCGAACCAGCTTCGGTGGTATTTGACTCACGATATTCCTCCTTCCCAGACAAAACCGCATCAAATAAATGAATTTTGTCATAACGTGCGACACATTTTCCATTATCATCAAAGACTAAACTAGCTGCTCTAATTTTTTGTGGATTATTTGCTGTTAGCGGAATGGTTCCGCCCACAATCCACATACGATGTTTTTGTGCTTGTGCTGCTAGGAAATCTTGAATTTTTCCCTGATGAAAAACCTCTTGTACTGAAACTTTATCATCGGGCTGCAAACCCATAATGGCAAATGTTTCAGGTAAAATTGCCAGCTTTGCTCCTTTATCGGCAGCTTGCTCTAATAAAATTGCAGCTTGCTTTAAATTATCATCTACAATATGATTTGAACACATTTGAATGGCGGCCACAGTAGACATATTTAATCCTCAAAGGTTTTATTTTGTGGTTATTTTAACCTATATGTCTAATCTTGTATTTATTTATCAATATTTATTAGCCGGCCCCTTAATGCGTTATTAATTAATAATTAAATGCAAGCGTTCGCTTAATTTTTATATCATAACTTAACTCTCGGTGAAATGTGATCCGTAAAATTTACGGACTTGATAATTGTTTGAATTATCAAATTTTTTAAAATCATATTGTTAAATTACACCCTATTTTAAAAAATAAGGCCTTTGCAAATATAAGTAAATTTTACGGATACTCTTCTTATAAAAATGACACTATGATTCCCCCCTTCAATTTATATAACTTATATTTTTACTATTACTAAAGGAAGTAAAAAATGGCACCCCCACCTGGCATTACGCAAAAAAAAGAACAAGAATTATCTACCACTCAAAAAAGTATATTTAACAAAACAAACCGTATTAGTGAATATTCTCAACAACAATCCGCACATATTTTTGTACAAGCAGATCGTGAAATCTTAATGACAGCAAGTGCTCTTTATCGTCGCGCTACTTTCATTCCAAGTTATAGCCATGATGCAGAAAATCATCCTATAAGAAAAAAAATATCTTTATTAAAACAAGCAATAGGGCTTTGCAAACAGATACTAGACAATAAATTATTGGCTAAGGATGAAATAACTGCAGTCTATTTTCCTTGCCAACTCAAATTAATTGAAGAAAACTTTAATCTTATGACTGGTCATCATCCTGTTCAGCCATATGATCAAGAAACCATTAACAGATTAATAGATTGTTGTGCCCAACTTGTGGGATATGGATTTGCTCCCGCCACAAAGCAACTTCAAGTTATGCAGGAGTATACACCGCCAGTTAATATGGAAGCCGATATCAACCCAGATAACAACAAAGGAATACCTCTACATTTTTTAAATTCAGCAAAACTATCAGCAACAACAGTTAATAAACCTAGCGGAGGTTTTGATTATGATGACCCAAATGATTTCATAAAAACAAACTTAATGACTAGACGTAAATGTAAAACTAGAAAAGAAATACGTGAACGCCTCACTCATTGTTTAGAAGCCGGCATTACATTTTACCCACCAGATGGGGCTCTCCCCATCCTAGCGAAACAACCACCTTTAGCAAAAAAAGTGACGCCACAAGATTCTCGGCAACAAAAAGACGTGGTTATATCAGAAAAAGGTTCAACATCATCAAGAATTGAAACTGATAAAACTGTTGAACGCTCACTACAAAAGAAACACATTGCCATAAGTAGTCCATTTTTTGGCGACGGTAGAGAAAGAAGTATTAAAGGACTTGGCATTGTAAGCTTTCTAGATGAGGGAAGCGCGTATCAATCTGATGATGAAAATGCATTTGTATATTCAAGGCAATCTTATTAATGCTCAATACTAACAGCGCGCAAGTGTAATAAACTTGCCGCTGATTTTTGATTTTTCATCAAAAAAATTAACGGATTCTATTTCATGCCAACTTAAATGCTTCCATTCTGGAAAATAAGTATCGCCGATGACTTCGATGTCTAGCAACGTTAAATATAATTTATCCGCTAATGATAAAGCTTGTTCGAATAATTGTGCTCCACCAATAATCATTACTTCATGAATTTCAGGTCGAGCTAGGAGAATTGCATCTTGTAGACTCATTGTTACATCACAACCAGGCGCAAAAAATGTATCATTTTTAGTTACAATAATATTTTGTCTATCGGGCAATGGTTTACCAATCGACTCATATGTTTTGCGTCCCATAATAACCGGTTTACCCAGTGTAATAGTTTTAAAATGTTTAAGATCGGTCGATACGTGCCATGGTAATTGGTTTTGATAACCAATTACCCGGCCTTGAGACATAGCAGCAATAATTGCAATTGACATAGTATTATCTCTTAAATTTTTTCTTGTATTCTTCAACCGACATCGCTTTACCTAAAGGTGTCACAAGAGCAGGTTGCTTCTCTAAAAAGAAATCTTCACCTTGGCGCCATATTTTAATATACCGATAAAAGGGTGCTAATGGGTAAAGATGATGAACTAAATGATAATTGTGATACATCAGTAATGGTGTTAATAACCATTCTTGACCTGCACGAATATTAGTTGCCTGAAATGGATGATCCGCTTGTAATACTTTATGAGGGGTATGTGGTAGATAATCTAAAGCAAAAGCCAAGATAAAGATACCAATACGACCAGGGATTACCCAAAAAAAGAAGGCTTGCCAGCCATAACCATAATAAATTAACACGCTTAAAATTGCTAAATTGGATACTGTATTTAAAATTAATCCATATTTTTCACGAGCTGGTCGTTCATTCCAATGTTTCACGTAGTAAAAAATATAATGAAAATCAACGGTTAACCAGCTCAAGAATAATTGTAATTTATTCCCACCTGCACACCAATAATCAGGATCTTTTTTTGCTTCATTGGTATAAAGATGATGCTGCATATGTAAATAACGGAAACTTTTAAGGGTAAAAATCGTTAATGGACCATAAAACCAAGCACTTAAGGCACCCATTAAGTCATTAAAAAAGGAATTGGTTGAAATTGCCCGATGCGAGCTGTCATGCACGACTGTAAAGAAAGAAAACACCATTAAGCCATTAACAATAACACTACACCAAACTGGCCACCACCCGCGACAACCAGCTACAGTGCTTAATAACCAGACCGCGAAGGTACCCATAAACCAGAAAATGGTTGGCCACGCCACTTTGGGGCGACGTAATAGCATTCGAAATGCGGCATCTTGTGGCCCTTGATTAGGATGAAAATGTTTTGTTGCTTCGCTAGACATAATCGCGTTCCTTTCTCGATATGTTTTATTTACATACTAAAGTGAATGAAGTTTGGTTATTATAACTCCATATTATTAAATTCTCATTAAATTCGCACTAGCTAGTCATGAGCCTCATCCCAGTTATCACCAATCCCAACCTCAACCACGAGTGGTACGTGCAGATCAGCAGCAGCAGCCATTTCAGTCTTTATATGCGGAACCAGTTTTTCTGCCTCATTCTCAATAACTTCAAAGACTAATTCATCGTGTACCTGCATAATCATTCGTGCGTTAAAATGATGTTTTTTAAGACAATTACTCATATTAATCATGGCACGTTTAATAATATCAGCTGCTGTACCTTGCATAGGTGCATTCACCGCCGTACGTTCAGCGGCTTTTTGTAAACCAGCATTACGTGAATTAATCTCCGGTAAATAGAGTTTGCGCCCAAATAATGTCTCAACATAACCTTGTTGACGAGCAGTTTTGCGGATAGATTCCATAAACTCCTTCACCCCGGGATATCTCGCGAAATATAAATCCATGTATTTTTGTGCGGAATGGCGATCAATATCTAACTGTTTTGCTAAACCGAAGGCTGACATGCCATAAATCAATCCGAAATTGATGGCTTTAGCACTACGACGTTGTTCAGAAGTGACATCTGACAGCGGTACACCAAATACTTCTGCAGCCGTTGCTTTATGAATATCTAAACCTTGTGAAAATGCTTGTAGCAACCCTTTATCTCCCGACAAGTGCGCCATAATACGCAATTCAATTTGGGAGTAGTCCGCTGAAATTAATTTATAACCTGGTGGAGCAATAAATGCTTTACGGATACGACGACCTTCTTCAGTACGTACTGGAATATTTTGCAGATTAGGATCGGTTGAGGAAAAACGTCCTGTTGCAGCACCCACTTGATGATACGAAGTATGTACCCGTCCCGTTGCCGGATCAATTTGTTCAGGCAATTTATCGGTATAAGTTGATTTGAGTTTACTCAAGCTTCGATTATTCAAAATTAAGGCTGGTAAAGGATAATCGTGGGCTAATTCTTGCAATACATCTTCTGCCGTTGATGGTTGACCCGTCGGTGTTTTTTGCAAAACAGGTAAATGCATTTTCTGATATAAAATTTCTTGTAATTGTTTTGGCGAACTTAAATTAAATGGTTGACCAGCTAATTCATGCGCTTGTTTTTCTAATACCATTAACTGTTCAGCAATTTCTTTACTTTGATCTTTTAATCGCTTCACATCAATTAAAACACCGGTTCGTTCCATTTCTGCAAGAATCGGGACTAATGGCATTTCAATATTTTTAAACACATAACATAAGCCAGGCACCGCTTCAATTTGCGGCCACAAAACCTCATGTAGGCGCAAACTAATATCTGCATCTTCAGCAGCGTACTGACCCGCAATCTCAATATCTACTTGATTAAATGTTAATTGTTTAGCACCTTTTCCTGCAATTTCTTCAAATGTCGTCGTTTTATAATTTAAAAATTTTGCAGCGGTAGAATCTAAATCATTTCGACCACCACTACCATAAATAAATGACTCTAGCATGGTGTCAAAAGCAACACCCTGCACTTGAATTCCATTACGAGCAAAGATAGTAATATCGTATTTTAAGT
>JAGVJQ010000140.1 GCA_020051015.1 Gammaproteobacteria bacterium | reverse complement strand
CCAAGCCGCTGTTGTAAAAGGGGGCCATAATGGATAAAAACTGTGAGTGGTTATTATTATTGGCGTTAATAACAATGTTGAAGCAATCATCATACCTGCAGCAGAAAATAAAGCATTGGGTTGTGTTGTTCGTTGACGGCTGATAAAAATTGCGCAAATGGCAAACATGAATGGTGAAATTAATGCTAATAACGGCCACCACCCAAAAGAACTATGTGATTGAAAATCATGTGGTAAAACTAGCAACATAATTCCAGTAATACCTATACATACAGCAACCAAACGTGACCAACGAAATGTTTCTTGCTTGCAAAATAGTGCAAGAGGAAAAATAATAATAGGCACGGTATTTACAATTACGGCTAATAAACCTGCCGGAATATGGGCTGCCACGAAATACATTGTACTATTAGGTATAGCAATACCAATTAACCCGCAAATTAAATAAAAACGCCAATGAGTTGGTTGTTGGATGACTTGTTGTGGATTTTCTTTGATCGCAAATAATGATAATAAAATGGCAGGACCTAACGATTGCCAAAATGCATAGCCAAAAGGTGGTACGCCATGAGTAACGGCAAAACGTGCGATAACATACCCAGAACCCCAAAGTATGCCTAAGGAAAGTAGAAGCAGTAAAGGTAACATTGAAATGGTTTTTTTCATTTATGCGATACCAGGTTGATAGTGCGATGAGTATATCCTGTTAGGACGATAATTTGTACCATTCAATTTTAAGGGATATATAAATTAAATTAGAGCTTTATTGAACAAGATTGGCTATACTTTTATTTGAACCAAGGAAGGTTTGAAACACATAAAGAAATCAAAAACCAACCTTGGCACATGTTAAATATATGCATATAATTTGTATTAGTTTAGCGAGATTTTTTCAAGTTTTATTGTGTGGAAAATAAGGAGATTTCATGGATAGTCAGTTCTCTTACTTTTTTAGACTTTCAGCCGTATTGGAAGCAATGCCTGATGCATTAGTTATTGTAGATAGTCATGCTCGAATAATACTAGTTAATAAACAAACTGAAAAATTATTTGGTTATGAACGAACGGAGCTATTAGGTGAGTTTATTGAGCAACTCATGCCAGTTCGTTTTCGTGACAGACATCAACAACATCGTAATAATTATTTAGCTACACCACGTACTAGACCAATGGGCGCGGGACTGGAGTTATTTGGGTTAAATAAAGATGGTACTGAATTTCCCATTGAAATCAGTTTAAGCCCATTAAAAACTGATGAAGGTCTGATGGTGTTAGCGGCAGTTCGTGATATTACCGATCGTAAACAACTTGAAAATCAGTTACGTACTAAGAATGATGAATTAGAGACCCAAAATCGTCGTGTTCAAGAGGCCAATCGTCTAAAAAGTGAATTTTTAGCGAATATGTCACATGAATTACGTACACCATTAAATGGCATTATTGGATTTGCTGAGTTGATGCATAGTGGAAGAGTTGGACCTATTTCAGATGAGCATAAAGAATATCTAGGGGATATTTTATCGAGTTCACGTCATTTATTACAATTAATTAATGATGTGTTGGATCTTGCTAAAATTGAAGCGGGTAAATTAGAATTCCATCCGGAAAAAGTCGAAGTTAAGAAGCTGGTATATGAAATACGAGATATTTTAAGGACTTTAATTGCTCAAAAGCGAATTAACTTAGAAATAAAAATTGATCCTAAGGTTGAGCAAATAATTATTGATCCCAGTAAGTTTAAACAAATTCTTTATAATTATGTATCAAATGCCATTAAATTTACGCCAGAAGCTGGTCATGTTTATATCAATATCAATCAAGACGGGGAAGAAAAATTCCGCATTGAAGTCAAAGATAGCGGCATAGGTATTCATACCGAAGATTTTCCTCGTCTTTTTACTGAGTTTCAGCAACTTGATACGAGTAGGGCTAAAAAATTTCAAGGAACAGGTCTTGGGTTAGCGTTAACCAAGCGTCTTGTTGAAGCGCAAGGTGGTACCGTTGGTGTTGAAAGTATTTTTGGTAAAGGCAGTACTTTTTATGCCATATTGCCTCAATGTACACCACTGAATGAGTCGCCTGCCGAGAAAATATCTCATAAAAATACGATAGCGGCTTCTGCCAATGTACCAACGGTGTTAGTAATTGAGGATGACTTAAAAGATCAAGCGGTGATTGTAAAATTATTAAAAAATGCTGGATATGCCGTTGAAGTTGCCAACAATGGTAAAGAAGCTTTGCATTTGGGACATGAACGCCGATTTGATGCACTTATTTTAGACTTATTATTACCTGACATGAATGGATTGGATGTGCTCCAAAGTTTACGCGCAAAAGGACCCAATAAGGATACACCCACTATTGTTACAACTGTTGTTGCAGAAAAAGCAATATCGGTTGGTTTTAGAATTCATGATTTTTTTGTCAAACCGGTTGACCCTTCAGAGTTATTATCTTCATTGAAACGTTCAGGCGTTAATCCTGATAACGCAAAATCCATTTTAGTCATCGACGATAATTTGAGCGACTTAAAATTGGCTAAAACAATGTTAGATAAACTTGGCTATCGTGTTACTTGTGAAACAAGTGGCGCCAGTGGTTTACAAGCAGTTAAACGACAAAAACCAGATGCTATTGTTCTTGACTTATTAATGCCTGGAATGGATGGGTTTGAATTTCTCAATCGTTTTAGGAAAACAAAAATAAGCAGAGAAATTCCTGTCATTATTTGGACGGTAAATGATCTTGATGATACAGATAAAGCTAATCTTCAAGCGGCAGCAGTTGTTCAAAAAGGTGATGGTTCAAATTTGGCACTATTGGTAGAATTACAACGCTATTTACCATTAAATTATTCGATTGATGAGTTAACAAAAAAGATGGGAAAAATTTCTAAAAATAAAAAAACCGAATAAGCTAAGGAGGTCAGTTAATGACAAAAGAATTGATCTTAATCGTTGATGATAGTCCAACTAATCTTAAGCTAGCAAAAATACTATTGGAGCTTGAGGGATATGACGTACATACAGCGACTGATGCTGAAGATGTATTGGAGCTATTATCAACTATACAACCGCACTTAATTTTAATGGATTTACAATTGCCTGGCATGGATGGCTTGACCTTAACGCGAGAAATAAAGGCAAACCCAAAATATCAAAATACCATTATCGTAGCTGTAACGGCTTATGCTATGAAAGGTGATGATCAAAAAGCTTATGCAGCAGGTTGTGATGGGTATATTACCAAACCTATCGATATTAATACTTTACCAAAATTACTCGCAGAATATTTAGCAAAAAAACGTGAAGTATGAATGGTTAGATGGAGAAATATAAATGAAAAAACCAGTAATATTGATCGTAGAAGATAATCCTACTACACGTAAGCTACTGCGAATTGCGTTAGAATCTGAACAATATGAAGTAATTGAGGCGGCAGATGGCCAAACTGCATTAGAACAAGCCAAGAAAGGGCCGGCATTAATATTGCAAGATTTAATTTTACCGGACATGGATGGTCTATCACTTAATCGTAAGTTGCGTGAGATGTCTGAATTACGTGATACTCCTATCTTGGCCCTCTCAGGATTTCTTAGTAAAGTTGAAGAAATGCATGCTTCAGATACGGGTTTTACTGCATTTTTAGTGAAGCCAATAGACGCAACCCATTTATTGGACGTCATTCAAGTTTATTTGCCACCAGTATCTTCTGTCAATCCTGAAGCCCAAGTTGGGCAAGGTAAGTGTGTCTTACTGGTTGATGATAATTTATCGCAACTTAAATTTATCAAATTACAATTGCTTAATGTTGGATATAAGGTTGTCACTGCTACGAGTGGTCCAGACGCATTAGAAAAAATTGAAAAACATTCGCCTGATGCCGTGGTAAGTGATGTGTTAATGCCACATATGGATGGATTTGAATTATGCCTTGCGATTCGTCGCGATCCAAGAACATGTAATTTGCCAGTGATATTATTAACGGCAAACTATTTGGAAGAGGCTGATCGTGCTTTAGCAAGGAAAGTATCTGCAAATGATTTTATAACACGAACATCAAATGCTAAAGAGTTAGTGCAAGCATTAGAAAAGTCATTTTCAGTCAAGGCCCCTATGTTATATCCAGAGCCTATGGATTTTTTTAAAGAAGAACATACGCATCGACTCATTAGACAGCTTGAACGTCAAATTATTAATAATACTGGTTTGGCACAACAATGCGCATTACAAGCCGCACAATTATCTTTATTAGGTGGAGTAGCGGATGCTTTAACAAGTAGTACCAGTATTGAACGAACATTACATAATGTTTTAACTACATGCCTGGATGTGGCCGGTATTTCTAAAGGGGCATTATATTTACTTGATAAGAAGAATAATTTTAATTTATGTCAAATAATTGGTTATAAAAAAGAAGATACAGAAAATGTCAGTCATTTTTTCAACTTACCTAGTGCCTTTTTAGAAATATTAGATCAGAAAATCGTTATTCAAATTCCATCAGATGAGCTTGATAAAAATTTGACAGACGTTTTTTTAAGTCAAGCAGAAGTTACTTCAGCATTATTAATTCCGCTTATTTCCGAAGCCAAATGTTTAGGAGCTTTGTTTTTGGGATCAAAAACAACCAATATAACTGAAAGTGGCCCCATTACGTTTGCACATACATTAGGAACACAGTTGGGGCAAGCTATTGCATTAGCAAAATCGTTTGAGAATATTGCTGAATCAGAACAACGTTATCGCAGTTTAATGGGTTCTGCAAGTTGCAGTATTTTTATTGGTAATCAAAATGGTGAGATAATCGAGGTAAATAAACGTGGTAGAAAACTCTTGAATACGGATCAAGAAAATATTATTGGCAAAAAATTTATTGACTTTGTTATTCCATCTGATCAATTATTTGCCTCAAAGCAATTAATTAAATTATCACAAGAAAAAGCAATTAAAACTACCGAAGTTCGAATTCAACCAGTTAATGAATCACAACGCGTTATTGAGTTCTCGGGTGTTGAGGTTGATCTTGCGAAAGAAAAATTATTATTATTAATTTTAAATGATGTAACAGAACGTGAGCAATTAAGAACAAAAGCGTTATTAAATGATAAATTAACGACGGTTGGGACATTAACGGCAGGCATAGCACATGAGATTAATAATCCAATTGCAAGTATTTTAGCAAACTTAAGTTTTCTATCTAGCCAAGTACAGTCATTAACAGCGCTTATTACCGACTTGAAGCAAATAAATCAAGAAAGTAATTTAAATGAGAAAAATGAACAATTAGCATTGTTACTTGAAAAACAAGAAAAAACAGCATTTCTTGATAAAATTAATGATGCAATTCAAGATACAACGGAAGCGGCCGAGCATATACATGATATTGTTCATGATCTTAAAAGTTTTACCCGGGCAGATGAAGAGCGTATCACAGCAATTGATATCAATGAAGTACTGAATTCGGCTATAAAAATGTCATTTCCAATGACTAAATTTCATGCAGTAGTCGAAAAGGAGCTGTCAGAAAATATCCCATCATTATTATTAAATCGCGGAAAATTACATCAGGTTTTTTTAAATTTAATTGTGAATGCCGCACAAGCTATTCCAGAAGGCAAAACTAGTAGTAATAAAATCCTAGTTTCAAGTAAAATTGAAGACCAGTTTATACGTATTGATGTTACTGATACCGGTCAAGGAGTCGCGCCCGAGTTAGTATCGAAAATATTTGATCCTTTTTTTACAACAAAGTCAGTTGGTTGTGGAACAGGCTTGGGATTAACGATTTGTCGTGAAATTATTAATAGTCTTGGCGGACATATTGAAGTTGCTAACACGTCTGGCAATGGCACCACTTTTTCAGTTTATCTACCACTGAAACTTCAATCTAAGGTTGCCATTAAAAAAATCAATATATCGGCTGCCGCATCAACCAGAAGACGACTTCTTTTGATTGATGATGAATCTTTATTATTAAAAGGGTTGCAACGTATCTTGGAATCCTTCCATGATATTACAGCGGTAGCAGACGGTCAGTCTGCTTTGAATATTATCGATGAAACACATTGCCAATTTGATATCATTATTTGTGATCTTAATATGCCGGATGTTAATGGTGCTGATGTTTACCAATATATTGCCGAACATTATCCTAATCGAGAGCAAGATATTATCTTTATGAGTGGTGGTGTTTATACTCAAGAATTAATGGATTTTATAGCTAATATAAATAATAAACATTTGGAAAAACCATTTTCATCGAAAATATTGCTAAGTATGATCGATGAGCATCTAACAAAGAAATAACTGTCTTATAAATATTTGTAAATTAGATATTGACAATGAGGTTATCCACAAAAACTGTGGATAACTCTGTGGGGAAACCTTTGGCAACTTGTAAAATAATGGTTTTTTATAGTGTGTTAATTTTTATCAACCATTTGTTTTCTTTAAAACTTATTTAAAATCAATATGTTAATTTTATAAATTTGATGGTTGATTATATTTTGTCAAAAAATAATTAATGTATTAGAAATTTTTATTCCTGTGAATAACCTTTCGTTAAGTAAACATTTGTCAAGAGTTTTTGCTAAAAAAAAAGATCGATTATAGGGTTTATTTTTGCTCTAACTGGTAGGATTTCAATCAAACAAGTAGTAAAATGACCCAACTAAATATCATTGCATAGATCGATTGTATAGGCGTATTGCATACGCCCATTTTGCCAAATAGTGGTGATTGATGCTTTAGGTATAGAATGACCGATTCAGTCAATTGAGGAAAAAACATGTTATCGTTGGTGAAGAAAATTATCGGCACAGCATTACTTAGTATGCTAGCAATACAAGCAAGTGCGACAACTTATCAATTACCCGCAGATGGTGATGTAGTCGGTAGCTTACAGATGGCTACTTTACGTTCAGGCGTTAGCTTAAGCACCGTAGTTGAAAATTATGATATTGGCTATTATGAATTGCTTGAAGCTAATCCACAAATGAATCCGCAACAACCCTATGTTGGACAACGGGTTGTTATCCCAACACAATATGTTTTACCATTAGCTCCTCGCCAAGGTATCGTTATTAATTTAGCAGAATTGCGACTTTATTATTATCCACCGGGGCAAAATGTAGTAGTGACTGAACCTATTGGTATTGGCCGTATGGGGTGGGATACACCAACGGGAACCTTTAAAATTATTGAAAAAATACCTAACCCGACTTGGCATGTGCCTGCGTCGATTGCTGAAGATTCGGCAAAACAGGGTATAGTTTTACCGAAAACAATTCCGCCTGGGCCAGACAACCCATTAGGTGCCTACGCTATGCGTTTAAGCCTACCAAACTATCTCATTCATGGCACTAATCGCCCAGCAGGAGTTGGACGTCGTGTCAGTTCTGGTTGCATCCGCATGTACCCAGAAGATATTGCCAGCTTATTCCAAATGGTAGCTGTTGGAACTCCAGTAACCATTGTTAACCAACCATTTAAAGCCGGTTGGTTAAATGGCCAATTGTATTTTGAAGCGGTACAACCCTTATCAGAACAACGGTCACAATTAGGTAATGGATTGACTTCACTGTGGGTACAAGCGATTGATGACGCAATTGCAGGAACGAATGCACAAGTAAATTGGAATAAAGCAGAAATGCTCGCTAACCAGCAATCCAGTATTCCACAGGTGATTGGGAAGGCAATGTAATCACAAGTGATTACGATATATTGCTCTATATAAGAGGCCATCATATTGCTCATGTCATATGATGGCTTTTGTTTAATTGGGGTAGTTGATATTTATTGCGTGACCCAGGGCTTTCTCATTAAAAATTTCAAAGACCTGATGCTGCCTAGTTTTCAGGGACGGCCATCCATGGCCTCGCTCTCCATACCATCCATGGTCCGAGACGCCCTTCAAACCAGGCAGCATTAGGTCTTTGGCATATTCGAGATATTTTTAATGGGGGAGCCTTATTGAGCGTTCAGTGAAATATTGACTTCACTCACAAAAAAATAAGGAAAAAACAATGCCAGAAAAAAATGGTAGTGCGAACAAAAATCCTGCGGATTATCAAAATATTGATGATGCAGTAGAAATTCCTATGTCAACGGATTCTGAAAAACCACCTGTCTCATCTCAACCCACCGCAGCAGATGAAACTACACATTTGGCCCCCTTTACGGCAGAAGGTGGTAGTCATCGTTCAGCTGAGTCGAATTCTCCGTCTCGTCCTTGGCCAATAACGATATGGAATATATGTCTCGGAATTTCTTGTATTGGCGGTTCTGTCGGATTTATAGCTGGAGGTATTTATGTGTTACAGCTTTGTGGTGATGCGTGTATCTCAGATGTGCCGGGATATATTCCATTACTATAAGATAGTATCGTAATCCGGGGTAGATCACTTTCGTAGGGACGTATTGCATACTGGATAATTCGTTAATTTTTTATTGCCCAATGGGCGCAAGTATGCGCAGAGAGAGGGTAATAGCCAGCTCAGTAAATGTAGCCTGCAGCGATGGAAAAGGCGAAGCAAACCGTCTGAGCCATGGATGGCGATGCGAGCCTACAGGGATGTATTAACGGCGTGTTTGCGTGCATTTTCCATCACTGCAGGCGGTTTCAGCGATAATGTGCTAACTGGGAAGTAGCCCTTTTCCCTCATAGCATTTCTGTGTATGACGAAATGATGTAACGAATTATGCGTTAGGTAGCATTAATCCTCTAAGAAGCCCAATTTTTCATTCAGTAAATATTTCGGCCTTTCTTTTACCTCATTAAAAATACGCGCAATGTATTCACCCAAGATCCCAATGGAAAGTAATTGAATACCGCCGAAAAAGGTCACGACAATTAATAATGTGGCATAACCAGGGACAGTAACTCCAAATAAAAGCGTGTCGATAATGGTATAAATAATACTAAGAAACGCAAGGCATGAAACAAGAAAACCAATAATACTCCATGCCCGCAATGGGATGTCTGAAAAAGAAACAATACCGGTAATAGCTAAATCAAATAATTTCATGAAACGCCAAGAGCTTTTTCCGGCCGCTCGATCTTGTACATCAAAAGGTACGCCAATATTTTTATAACCCACCCAAGAATAAAGTCCTTTCATAAAACGAACACGTTCTTTGGTTTGATTAAGCGCAGCAACGACTTTGCGATCTAATAATCGAAAATCGCCGGCATTAGGTGGAATATCTGCATTTGAAATGGATAACATTAATTTGTAAAAAGTATTGGCGAATAAACGTTTTAATGCCTTTTCATCATCACGGCTGGTGCGTAAACCATAGACCATATCATAACCTTCGGCCCATTTTGCCAAGAAATCATCGAAGGTCGCAAATGGATGTTGAAAATCAGCGTCCATGATAATGGTAACATCACCGGTCACATACTCTAAGCCAGCAGTAATAGCGGTTTCTTTACCAAAATTACGAGAAAATTGTAGAACTTTTACGCCAAGTTGTTCATGCGCAATTT
This sequence comes from Gammaproteobacteria bacterium, assembly GCA_020051015.1. Lineage (GTDB taxonomy): Bacteria > Pseudomonadota > Gammaproteobacteria > UBA1113 > UBA1113 > JABEVJ01. Next base: position 12,191 of record JAGVJQ010000140.1, on the reverse strand, counting down.
GTAATTGTGTTTGTGATGAATCACGACTGCCGTCATTAATAGCAATCATTTCATAGCGTGTAGTCAATGAAGCAAGTTTATCACGCAAGGCTAAAAAAAATGGTAAAATATTAGCCTCTTCGTTATAAACGGGTACGATGCAAGAAATAAACAACGTTTTATTGGTAATTTCGTCTAAACGGTTCATGATTACTGCTTTTAAGTTAACGATATTAAAATAAATTTTACCATGGGATTTCGTATGACACACGATCTTTTCTCAGATCAATCGATGATGCCATTAGCAACGCGCATGCGGCCACACAATTTGACCAGTTTTGTCGGCCAAACCCATTTATTGGCAGAAGGGAAACCCGTCTGGGCAGCTGCACATGGTCATTTGCATTCAATGCTCTTATGGGGACCACCAGGTTCAGGCAAGACTACTTTAGCAAAATTATTGGCCAAACAAAGTGGTGCCAATTGGATTACGCTATCAGCAGTAATGTCTGGAGTCAAAGATATTCGAGCTGCTATTGAAACAGCAAAAGCCTCGAATAAACCAACCGTATTATTTATTGATGAAGTGCATCGTTTTAATAAAACACAACAAGATGCATTATTACCTTTTGTCGAAGAAGGCGTGGTAACACTCATTGGCGCAACGACAGAGAATCCTTCTTTTGAAATTAATAACGCATTATTATCGCGCGTGCGGGTGTATGTTTTGAAACGATTGACTGAAGATGATTTAGTCACCATTTTACAAAGAGCAATCAGCGATAAAGAAAATGGTCTGGGCACAATACAAATTAATTGCTCCGAAACAATTTTACAGAAACTTGCTCAAGCCTCTGATGGTGATGCGCGAAATGCATTAAATATATTAGATGTAATGTTAAGCTTGGCACAAGCAGAACAACAAAACGAACCCTATATTTTTGATGAAGCACTACTAAAACAAGTGTTAAGCAGTAATTTACGCCGTTACGATAAAGGTGGCGAAATTTTTTATGACATGATTTCAGCGTTACATAAATCGGTTCGGGGTTCTAATCCTGATGCGGCTATATATTGGATGGCGCGAATGTTAGACGGTGGTTGCGATCCTCTCTATATTGCACGTCGTGTTGTTAGAATGGCAACCGAAGATATTGGCAATGCCGATCCGCGAGCATTAACATTGGCATTAAATGCATGGGATGTACAAGAACGATTAGGCAGTCCAGAAGGTGAATTGGCAATTGCTCAAGCAGTAATTTATATGGCATGTGCTGCTAAAAGTAATGCTTCATATATGGCCTTTAATAAAGCCATGGACGATGTAAAACAACAAGGAACATTAGAGGTGCCAATTCATTTAAGAAATGCGCCGACCAAATTAATGCGTGAATTAGGTTATGGTAAAGCTTATCGTTATGCGCATGATGAACCTTATGCTTATGCGGCGGGGGAACATTATTTTCCAGAGAATTTACCTGAGCGGCAATATTATTTTCCAACGGATCGTGGTTTAGAAAAGCAAATTCAAGAAAAACTGACTTGGTTAAAGCAGTTAGATATTGATTATGAGAAAAATAGTGGTAAAAAAAGCAAATGACTTTTTTAAAGTAATGTTATGCTTTTTTACCTTCAATTAATATTTTTCCATCATGAATAAATGTTTCTAAGTTAGTCGGTTTTGAAAAATAATAACCTTGCCCTTGATCACAGCCATTTTCAGCTAAAAAAGTAGCAATATGTTTGTTTCCAACACCTTCCGCAATAATTGTTAGATTAAGTCCGTGTGCGAGCGAAATTAATCCTTTAATGATAGTTTGCTTACGTTCATCTTGTTCGGCATCGATGACAAATGAGCGATCAATTTTTATAGCATTAACAGGTAGGCTGACTAAATATTCAAAACTGGAATAACCCTTTCCAAAATCATCAAGATAAACGCGAACGCCAAGTTTTTGTAAATCATTTAAAATTGAAATAGATTTCTCATAGTTAGTCATAACAATCGTTTCAGTTAATTCAATAATCAATTTTTCTGGCTGGATAAGATTTTTAGCAAAAGCATCGTTTAGTGTCGATAATAAAGAATTACTATAGAATTGTCGTACTGATAAATTAATACCAAGCGCAATGTTATCAGAAAAACGAGTTAGTTTTTGATACGCTATTTCAGCGTATTGTAATGTTATGGCAGTTAAGTTATCTGTTAAATTTAAATCCTCAGCAATGGGAATGAATTCCTCAGGTGAAACATTTCCAAACAAAGGGTGCGTCCATCGCATTAATAATTCAAAGGCGTTGATAGCTGTATCTTTAAAATTGATTATTGGTTGATAGACAAAATTAATTTCAAGATGACTTATTGATTTGAATAATTCCTTCTCAATATTAACTCGACGTAATAAAGAATCATTCGTTAGTTTATCATAGAAGCGAAATAGGTTTTTATTAGTTTTTTTGGCTTGATACATCGCTGCATCAGCATTTTTTAACAAGTCAGTCGCTGTCTCGCCATCATGGGGAAACAATGAAATCCCAATGCTGGTTGATATAAGGAATGATTCGTTATCGATTTCAAATGGTTTATTAATGATTGAAATTAATTTTTCGGCTACTTTTACCACACTTTCAGGCGTTATATGATTTTGTAGCAAAATAATAAATTCATCGCCACCAAATCGAGCCAATGGATGACCTTGAATATCAGAAAAGAAAAATAAATTTTGTGAAGCAAGTTTACATTCTTTTAAATAATTACTTAAACGTATACCAACTTCAATTAATAATTGATCACCAATGCCATGGCCGTATGCATCATTTACCTTTTTAAAATCATCCAAATCCATAAATAAAATTGCTAATGGTTGATCCAATCTTTTTGCGCGAATAAGGCTTAACTCAAGTTGTTCTAAAAACATGGCACGATTCGGTAAACGGGTTAATGAATCATGGTAAGCTAAAAACTTTATTTCTTTTTCAGCTTCTTTTCGTTTTGTAATGTCTTGAATTATCCCAAAAAAGTAAATGGGATTATGATTGTCATCATATAAAACTTCAGTTTTTTCATAAACATATCTAATTTCAAAATTATTTGTTCGAATACGAAATTCAACTTCATATTCACGATGGTTAGCAAAAAGCTCGTTTATTGCTTGTTTAATAATCGTTCTATCATCATCATGTATGTAATCAAGAATTTTCTCATGAATAGAAATGGGTATTGGAGTAATATCTAGCATGGAAAACAATTCATCTGACCAACTTACTATGTTTTTTCTAATGTCATAAGACCAATCAGCGATAGCAGCGATGCGTTTTGCGGCAATTAATTGATGACGATGGCTAAGTAATTCTTTCCAATCTTCATTCGTTTTTAATAAATACCGCAAACGGTAGGGTAGTAAGTCAAAATTTAATGGTTTTGTAATAAAATCGGTTGCTTCAGCCTCATAAGCCTTTGTGATAGCACTAAAATCTTTATCGCCAGTAATCATGATAATAGGGATAAATTGTCCGCCTGGGCACAAGCGCATTCTTTTACAAACGTCATATCCATTCATTTCACCAAGTAAGTGGACGTCAAGAATGACGGCATCGATTTGTGATTCATCCATAAATTTCAATGCATCTTCACCTGAGACAGCTTCATAAAAGATAAAATCATTGCACTCGAGTGTATTACTTATGAGCAAACGTGTTGTAGGATCATCATCAACAACAAGAATCCTTGTTTTAATCATATTAGTTCGCATTAGCTTGATCCTGCATATAAGATGCAATTTGTTTTTTTACTGAGCCCAGCTCATGTTCAATTGCGGAATATAAAGCATGAAATAGTTTGAGTTGGGTTTTATCTTGCTTGATTTTCTCAAGCAAATCTTGGCATAAAAAGGCTAATCTTGTGGCGCCAATATTTCCACTGCAAGACTTTAAAGAATGAATAGATTCATAGAGTAAGTTTGGATCGTTATTATCAAAGCTAATTTTAATTGCGTCTGTCAAACGCTTAACCTCTAAATCATATAGTTTAACAACTTTAATGAATAATGATGGTTCACCTTCCTTCCTGAGTGCCAATAAGCGTTCTACAATAGCTTTATCGAGGGTCGGAAATGCGTCATTAGCTGCGTCACTCATACTAAACTCCTATTTTAATTGTTTTAGTATAGCTGGTGGAACGTAGGGTTTGTTTATAATTCTACTATGCTGGGCACAAAGCCTCGATTTTCTGCGTTCCGCTGCTCAAATACTACTATGTATGCTGCGCTGCGGTACTCTAAAATCATGTCTTTTTGCCTCAGCCTAGCGAATTGTAAACAAACCCTATTGTATTTAAATAATAAATTTAACGAATATTTTTTTAAAAATAGCCTCAAAATATAGGCTATACTTTTTAAAACTTAGGAAAGTTTTTCATAGGAGAGAGGAATGAAAACGGAATTGTTCAATTATAACCCAAAGGATGGATGGTCTGTTAAGCAATTTCCCGCATTGGATTCTACAAATACCTTAATATTAATTTTTGGTAGTCCAAAATATGCTAATAATTCAGCACCATTTAAAACACTGCTAGATAATTATCCAAACTCAATTTTTCTGGGTTGTTCAACAGCGGGTGAAATATTTCAAGATTCTGTCATAGATGATTCACTCGTAGTGGCTGTAACACAATTTAAACAAACAAAATTGAAAGTTATTTCTGTTCCTATTTCAACAATTGAAGATTCATTTGAAACAGGAAAACATATTGCAAATGCTTTAATCGCGGAAGATTTAAAGCATATTTTTTTATTATCAGATGGCCTTAATGTGAATGGCACGGAATTACTAAATGGTATTAAAGAGGGTGGCGGCGATATTGTAACTGTCTCTGGTGGTTTGGCGGGTGATGGTTCAAAATTTGCAACGACATGGGTTTTTTCGCGCGAAAAATTGATTGCCGAACGTCATATCGTTGCTGTTGGATTTTATGGCACTAAAATTAATGTTCAGTGTGGTTCTAAAGGTGGTTGGGATACATTTGGTCCAGAGCGAACAATTACCAAATCAAATAAGAATATTTTATACGAAATTGATGGTCAACCAGCATTGGAACTTTATAAGAGATATTTAGGCGATCGTGCTAAAGAGTTACCGGCATCCGCATTGCTATATCCCTTAGCTATTCGTAAAGATGCGGAGGATACGCATCGAATTGTTCGAACTATTCTATCAGTCAATGAAGATAATCAATCTATGATGTTTGCTGGAGATATTCCTGAAAATTGGCGAGCACAGCTTATGACCGCCAACTTTGAGCGTCTAATCGATGGTGCATCACAGGCTGGAAGTTTAGCAACCTCAAATAATGAACAACTTGAACACTTATGTATTGCGATCAGTTGTGTTGGTCGACGTTTGGTTTTGGGCGAACGCACGGAAGAAGAGGTGGAAGCCGCATTAGAAATGTTACCCCAAAAAACCAAGCAAATTGGATTCTATTCATATGGTGAGATATCACCATTAGGTTTGCATAACTGTGAATTACATAATCAAACTATGACATTGACGGTATTAACAGAAAATGAATAGTTTAAATGAGCTTCATCCAGTTTTATTACGTCAATTACAAAAGGTAGGTATTTCAACAGAAACTATTCAGAACCAGCCTAATATAAAATCGTTAATTGATAAAATTGATAAAACTTATCGTGAAAGTGATAAAGACCGCTATTTGCGCGAGCGTGCAATGGAAGTATCCGCTGCAGAAATGGGCGAATTATATGATCGCTTGCAAGAAGAGCGGGTCAGATTACAATCAATCCTATCAGATGGTATCTGCATTACGGATGAAACATTCACAATAAAAAATGTTAATGAAATGTTTTGTAGCTTAGTTAGGCATAGCCCTGATGAGGTTCAAGATAAGAATTTTATAACATTATTTTCTTCGTCATTTTATAAAAATAAAAAATACTCGATTTGATTAACTTATTTAATAAAATAAAAAAAGGGCAAGTGTATAGTCATGATGAAATTTACTTAGCCTCTAAAAAAGGAAATAAACGGGTCCCCATTGCGTTTTCTGTCAATCCTTTTATGCATAATGGGGTTTTTAAAGGGTTGTTTTTAGTAATACGCGATATTAAAGAACGTATTGCATATGAAAAAGGGTTGAAAAAAGCACTTAAAATGGCTGAAGAGTCTAATGCGGCCAAATCACATTTTTTGGCTAATATGAGCCATGAAATTAGAACACCTATGAATGGTATTCTAGCCTCAGCTGAATTACTATTTAATACTATTTTAAATGATAGACAAAAAAAATATGTAGATATAATTTTAAATTCAGGTGAATCATTGTTGACTATTATCAATGATATTCTTGATTTTTCTAAAATTGAAGCAGGTAAATTATCACTGGAAAACATGGCATTTAATTTAAAAGAATTGTTGAATGACATTTTCTTTTTATATAATGATATGGCAGAAAAAAAGAATATTAAATTGGTATTAACTTATAATACTGATATACCCACAAATATAGTTGCAGATAAAAATAGGTTAAAACAAATTTTATCTAATCTTATTAACAATGCTATTAAATTTACCAAAGAGGGAAAAGTAACCCTGGCACTTGCTGTCGAATCGGATATAGAAAATAAGCAATGGTTGCAGTTTATTGTTTCTGATACCGGTGTTGGCATCCCTGAAAATCAACAAGATAAAGTCTTTGATTCATTTTATCAAACAGATTCAAGTAATAGTCGTTTATATGGCGGTACGGGATTAGGTTTGACTATCTGTAAATCGCTTACTGAGATGATGGGCGGAAAAATTTCATTAGTTAGTCAGTTAAATCAAGGGACAACACTTTCGGTTATTATTCCATTAGTCATTGCAAGTGCCAAAGATGAAACAACAAAAAATTACGATATATTAGTTTTAAGTAATGATAAGCAATTTGTTGATAATTTAACCGCAATTTTAGGGAAATGGGGTTTAAGTGCAGAATCATTTTTTAAATTATATGAGATGATTGATTATATTAAATCGAATAAAACAAATCACTTCATGGATTATTATTTGTTTATCGATCATTTGCCAGAACAAAGTTTGTACGACATTATTTTAGGACTAAAAAATGATAAGAATCATTACAAATTAATTACGTGCGGAAATGAAGATAGCGAATTTTCTCGTAGACGTATTGCGTCATTAATAGATAGTCACTTCATCCATTATAATTTTTCGAAAAAAATTAGCAAATCAAAACTATATAATATTTTTGCTTCAATACTGATGAATGATTCTGATAGACACAGTGAATTATGGAAACAAAAATTTAACGCTAATATATTGGTCGCTGAGGATAATCTTGTTAATCAAGAAATTATCAAGGATATTTTAGAAATTGTTGGCTGCAAAGTAGTGATTGTTGGAAATGGACAAGAAGTATTAGATAAGGTTAAAAACCAAGCGTTTGATTTGATTTTTATGGATTGTCAAATGCCCGGCATTGATGGTTATCAAGCGACGAAAGAAATTCGTATGTATGATAAACAAACTCAAAAACACCATGTCATTGTTGCATTAACTGCGCATGCGATGGAAGGCTCGCGTGAAAAATGTTTGCAAGCCGGTATGGATGATTATGTATCAAAACCCTTTATTGCTGAACATATCTTGATTAAGCTAGCACAATATTTAGAGTCTACTGTTCCTGACGAGACGGAATAAATGAATGAGTATATTTCATATACTTTTTTAAAAGTAAACAGGCCATCTATGTATATCTATGATATATTTAAATATAGTGCATGCAAAATTAAGCAAGGAGATTCTTATTTTGGATGGAAAATTAAAAATAGAACAAAACTTAACGCAAAATGAAATCACCATGGAAGAATGGGAGCGCCGTAAGCAATTTGTTAATTTTACCCAAGAAGATGTCAAATTGCTTAAACAACTACATCCATTATGTTTAGCCCATAGCAGTAAAATTATGGAAGCGCTTTATGATTGGATAATGCAATTTGAAGAAACAAAAAAATTTATTATGACTAACGAAATGTTAATTCATTTAAAAAGCGTTCAAGAAAAATATTTTTTAGGTTTAACTGCGGGTGATTATGGGGAGCAGTATCTGATTGGACGTTTACGTATTGGTCGAGTGCATCATAAAGTAGGGCTTGAGCCACGGTGGTATTTGGGAACTTATGCAATCTATATCCAATTAATCTTGCGCGAAGTGATGCGTGAATTTCAAGACAAGCCGAACTTAATATTACAAATGATTTCCGCACTATCTAAAATATTTACACTGGACCAAGAATTAGCCATGGTCGCTTATATACGTCCAATTGAGGATACCATTAAACAACAGAAAGAAATTATTAATAATAGTGCTTTTATTGCCCATACTGGACGATTAGCTGCTTTAGGCGAACTTTCTACAGGTGTTGCCCATGAACTAAATCAACCATTATCAATTATTCGCACTAATATGCAATCACTTGAGTTTTTGGGACCAACGCAATTATCAGAGAGTGATTTCAACAATATGCTTTCAAGTACAATAAAGCAAGTTGATAGAGCAACAAAAATTATCAGTCATATGTGTAGTTTTGCCAGAGGAAAAATGATGCCAGCGGAGTTGGTTGCAATCAGTAATCCAATAAAAGCTGCATTAAGTATGTTTAATGAACAATTTAGATTACATGAAGTAAATATCACTCTTAATATAGAAGATAATTTACCTGAAATTCATGCAGTAGAACAAGAAATAGAACAAATTATTGTCAATTTGTTATCGAATGCAAAGCATGCAGTTGAGGCGATGCGTGATAAATCAGGTAAAGGATTTAAGATGAGCATTATAATAAATGTAATGCATAATAAAACAGATAAGACGATTGATCTAGAAATTATTGATAATGGTATCGGTATGTCAAAAGAAACGCTTGAACACTGTTACGAACCATTTTATACAGTTAAAGGTGCAGGGATAGGCACAGGTTTAGGACTGTCAATTGTTTATAGTATTGTTCAACAACTGAGTGGCAAAGTAATTATTGAATCTGAAGTTGATCATGGAACTAAATTTACGATTAAGTTCCCTGATGAATTGTAAATAGAATGTAGGGTGGGCTAAATATTGTTGCCCTCGAAGAGGTATCGCATAACAATATGTGCCCACCATTGGCGATGTTTGATGGAATGATGGTGGGCACACATCGCTTAATTATCATGCTAATTTGTTCTCTTTGTACGTGACGCGATGTTTAGCCCACCCTACATAAGAGGAAAAAGTATTGTGTACAGAGAAATTCAGTTTTTAATAATTGTTGGTTTTATAGGGATTTTAAATGATTAATATTAACAATAATGCCATTAACGATGCACTGCATAAAGAAAAACAATTACGTAATCTCTTAATAAATCATACCCCAATTTTGATTGCTTATTCAGGCGGCGTGGATAGTTCATATCTGGCTTATATCGCAAATAAAGAGCTTGGACATAATATGCTTGCTGTTTTGGCATTAAGTCCATCGCTTGCAGCTTCAGAGAAAAAACGTGCATTATCTTTTTTACAAGAACATCATATTCCCTATCGTATTGTTGAAACGAGTGAAATTCTTGATGCACGTTACACTAAAAATGATAAAAATAGATGTTTTTATTGTAAAACAGCGTTATTCCAAGCTTGTCAGCAAGTAGCTAATGAATTGCACTGGCACCATATTGCATATGGATTTAATCTTGATGATGCAGGTGACTTTAGACCGGGACAAAAAGCAGCAGAGCAGCAACAAATCTTACGGCCACTTTATGATAGTGGAATGACGAAAGATGATATTAGAATTTGCAGTGAAAATCATGGTTTAGCAGATTTTGATCGACCAGCGCAGCCTTGTTTATCAAGCCGCTTACTTTATGGGACCGAAGTAACAACATTGAATTTACAAATTGTCGAAACAATGGAAATGACTTTGCACGAATTAGGGTTTAAACATTGCCGTGCTCGTTATGATGGTACAACGGTGCGATTGGAAGTACCTGTGTCTGAACTTGCTAATATTATTTTAGATAAAAATAGAGAAGCTATTTTAAATACGGTTAAGTCGCTAGGTGTAAAATTTATTACGCTGGATTTAGAAGGATTGCAGTCTGGAAAATTGAATCGATTAATACAGGAATCGCATTATGCCTGAAGTCATAGATAAACCAACGTATCAGCCGGATATTTTTTTTACTAGTATGCAACAAGTTGGCGACGCTATTTTAGATACACATCGACAAAATCGAAAAGGGTTTCCAGAAGTGATTTTTGCTGAAGGTAAAAATATTGTAGATATTATTAATTTATTACAAGTATTAACCCAATCTGGATTGGCGATTGCAACACGCGTTACTAATGAGCAAGCTAACATATTACAAAAAGAGTTTAGCGATGGTGTTTGGCATGCGAGAGCAAGAGTTTTTATTGCTAATCCACAACATAAGTCGGTACAAGCATATAATACTGATATTGCAATAGTTACAGCAGGAATGAGCGATGTAACGATAGCAGAAGAGGCCGTTCATTTACTTGGTTATGCAGGTTATCCAATTCATACCATTTATGATGTTGGTATTGCGGCACTACATCGTTTATTCGTTCATATAGAAACATTAAGAGCATGTGATGTCGTTATCGTTTTTGCGGGTATGGATGGGGCTTTACCTGCAGTTATTGCGGGCTTAATTCCTCAACCTGTCATTGCTGTACCTACTAGTATCGGTTACGGTGTAGCCCAACATGGCATGACGGCATTAAATACCATGTTATCTTCTTGTGCTCCTGGTTTAGCAGTAGTGAATATTGATAATGGATATGGCGCTGCAATGATGGCACATGCCATTTGCCAACGAATTCATAAAGGTAAAAAAAATGCGAAATAAACTTTATCTTGATCCCATTGGAGGTATTGCAGGTGATATGTTCAGTGCCGCGTTTCTTGATGCCGGATTAATCGAGTTGAGTGAATTACAAACCGCTGTAGCAAGCTTTGATGCCAGTATTCAACTTATTCATGAAAAAAGCATGCAAAGTCATATTCTTGGAAGTAAGTTAAGGGTAATTACTGCACAAGGCGAAGAGTCAGCTTCTGTGTTTGAACATCATGAACATCACCACCATGATGAACATCATGAACACCATCATCATGAAGTGGATGAAGAAGTGCACCACGAACATTATCCATTTTCACACATTAAAGAACGCTTATTAGCATCTTCATTATCCGAACCTGTGCGTCAGTTAGTATTAGCTATTTTCACCACGCTAGCCACAGCAGAAGCAAAATTACATAATAAATCATTAGATGATATTGCGTTTCATGAGGTTGGGCGCGATGATGCCATTGCGGATATTATTGCGGCGGCAACATGCGTTTGTGCTATAAGCAATCATACCGATATTTATTGTGGTCCTATCCCAATCGGACAAGGTGAGATAAAGTTTTCACATGGTATTTTTCCTATTCCGGCACCTGCGACAGCAGAGCTTTTAAAGGGCATCCCGATTATCGCTGGGAAAGGTCATTATGAAATGACTACCCCAACTGGCGCAGCTATCATTCGTAATATTTGCAAAGCGTTTGTCAATGAAATGCCAACCATGCAAATCAAAAATATTGGCTATGGTCATGGCAATATTCAGCCGCAACATTTCCCTAATAGTTTACGACTTTTTTATGGCCAAAATAAGAATGAACAACAAACATTGGATCTTGATTTTGATGAGGTAATAGAGCTTACTTGTAATGTTGATGATCAACCAGGAAACTTATTAGCACCTTGTTTAGATCGGTTTTTAACAGCAGGTGCGATAGATGTTTTCTATAGTGTCTATCAAGGTAAAAAAGGTCGGCAAGGGCAACAATGGGTTATTTTAGCGCCGCCTGAGAATGAACAAACGTTAGCGATAATGATGTTAAAAGAATTAGGTACGATTGGTTTGCGAGTAAATCGATGTACTCGATATAAGTTATATCGTGAAGCAGTTACCTATCAGGTTGATGGTGATATATGCAAGGCTAAAAAAGTTTTTGGTGAGAATATTTATCGAGTTTATCCTGAAACAGATGACGTTATACGATTTTCCGAAAAATGGCACTTATCATTATCAGATACCTGGAATAAATTAAATTTGATAATTCAATCGCATGAAGAGGTGGGGCGTTAGT
>JAGVJQ010000075.1 GCA_020051015.1 Gammaproteobacteria bacterium | reverse complement strand
AGCAGCACGCGTCAAGCATAGTCTATCGTTATCAAACATATATGATTCAATCATTACAGCCTCAAGCATCTTTAAACCAAAATATCGTTGTAAACGATATAAATAATTAATAATTGGGTTATTGACATCCGGCATTAGTGTATTATCAAGCATCACAGTTTTATCTCGAAGATAATATGTCAAATCTAATTCTTGATTAGATGGAATGGGGCTGCTGATAAAATAATGCTTACATACGTTTCTTATGATTGTGATTTTAAGGTAAATAGTGTTACCGCTATTGCCCTGAGCTTTCCAATATAGTATCAATTTTTGAATGATATTCTTATTAATACTGCTTAACCTTGGAATAACATGATTTATCGCTTGTAAGTCATCGATAAGCGCTAATAAAATATAACGCCGCTGTTTCGCATAACGTGGCGAAGCATGCGGTTGTTGACTTAATATATCCTCAATATCTTTTGTTAATAATGATATTCTGCCTGCCATTATTTATATTTCAACTTATTTATCTACAATCACACCCGGTGGTTTTGTTTAGTGTTGGTTGAGCGTTCCCAAAGTCCACTACACTTTGAGGTACAGTACATAAGTACCCAGAGGCTCAGGTTACATGGGGCGTTAATCGATTGACGATATTATGGTTGATACTCCTCTGCCAATTTAAAATAAAAAAACATACGGGCATTACGAAAAGTAATGAGTTGAATGAGGTGACTCTCGATAACAAAATAATATTGTTATTAATTAATTAGCGTTAGCAATTGGCTGGATGCCCGGCATTAACTATTGATGAAAAAAATCGGGTAAGCCGATAATTGATAAAATCCCCGTCTAAACGACCCATTGCTTGAGGTTTGAGGATAGGAGCAACTATACATAAGACTTTGAGGTAAGTTTCACTGGAATCGCACCAGCTCATCAGTTATGTTGTCTATATCATAACAAACTATTCGATGAATGCAACATTATGTTTCTAAATTTAAAAGAAAACTATCCACAGTTTTTGTGGATAACTGTATGGATAATGTTTGGTTTGCCAATTGAAACTATCGTTATATAAATTTTCATATACCGATAATTGAAATAAGCTATCCGTAATATACTGAAAAATATAAAATATTATTTTCCATTATGTCGTGTTTCTGGCGCGTCACTCTGACTAAAAACAGAAGACCGTCAGAGTGACGCGCGAGACAGCCTTTATATGGACAGAAATTTATGTCATTTCATATGATACATATTGCTCTTCAAATTCTCTAAGTCACCTAGTGATAGTTAGCCGGTCACAATTCGTGACCGATTCAGTTTTTGATTAATTAAGGTTTGCTACATACATGTTTCTATTTCTAATGTGCCTGTTGGATAGTTAAAATTAGCCCATGGTTTGTTGATTAATTATTTTGTTTCAAACTAACAATTCACCTCGTGCTTGCCTACAATAGCTACAAAGACCATTATAGATAATATTGACGCGAAGATATGGCAGATGCTATTCTATTAAAATATAATCTTAAGGTTAAGTTTATATATAATCATTTATGAGTAAATTAACATGCCTGATTCTAATAAGCAGAAAAATAATTCTTGGTGGCAATTTTTTAAGCGAAATGTCATTCATGAATGGCCTTTTGGTCATATATTAACGGAAGGATTAACAGAAATCTCACATGATCTTAAACATGCTGGCGGTATGGTTAGTGGTACTGTTTTAATGATTGTAGGTCCTATGCCTATGCCTGACGATATGGATAGCGAAGCTGCGATGAAAATTCTCTTGTTTGGATATATGTTAAGCTATATGTACTTAGGTGATATAGCGTTTAAAGTTACCTATAACATAGCGACCACAGGTGTTAAAAGTTTATGGCACTGTATTTACCCGCCAAATGAAAATAGTGAAGAGAGTGAACTTTTATCTCAAGTATCGTCGACGCCGCTCTCAGCCGTATAAATTGATTCAGTGCCAACATTCATTTTTCTTAACATGTCGATAGTGGGTGAATTAATATTTATCCACTATGATAATGTTTTATTAAATTGGCTATCTTCAAAGAATTTTCTTGCGTATCCGCAGCGCGTTCGTTATGACTGAAACGGAACTGAGGCTCATGGCTGCACTGGCAATCATTGGACTTAGCAATATTCCAAACCATGGATAGAGTACGCCTGCTGCGATGGGGACGCCCACGAAATTATAAATAAAAGCAAAGAATAAATTTTGTCTGATATTCTTCATTGTGTGTTGACTAAGTAATCGTGCTTTGGCAATACCGCGTAAATCACCCTTTACCAATACGATGCGGGCACTATTCATCGCCACATCAGTTCCTGTTCCCATCGCAATTCCAACATTGGCTTGCATCAGCGCAGGTGCATCATTTACACCATCTCCTGCCATAGCGACAATTCGTCCTTGTTGTTGTAGTGTTTTTAAATATTTTAGTTTATCTTCAGGTAAGATGTCGGCTTTGAAGTCATCAAGTCCAAGTTGCTTAACTACTGCAGCTGCTGTTGCTGCATTATCACCTGTTACTACTATTATTTTGATTTTAGCAGCATGTAGTTGTTGAATAGCTTCTTGCGTTGTCGATTTAATTGGATCTGCCACACTAATAATGCCGGCTAATTTATCCTGAATGGCAAGAAATATTACCGTTTGGCCTAGCGCTCTGATTTTTTGTATATCGGCATCTAATTCTGACGTCGAAATATTTAACTCATACATGAGTTGAGTATTACCTAATAACACAAGTTGATTATCAATTTCTCCAGATACGCCTTTACCTGTTATTGCTTTAAATTCTGTAACTGGTTTAGGGGTTAAATGTTGTTCTTTACCATGGTTGACTATAGCTGCGGCTAGTGGATGCTCAGAATGTGTATCGAGGCTAGTAGCATAATGCAAGACATCAGTATCGGTAAAACCAGATGTAGCAATGATGCGTTGCACTTTTGGCTTACCTTCAGTCAATGTGCCTGTTTTATCCACAACTAAGGTATCTACTTTTTCCATTAATTCTAATGCTTCGGCATCTTTTATCAGAATGCCTTCCTTTGCGCCACGACCAACACCAACCATGATGGAAATAGGTGTTGCCAAACCCAATGCACATGGACAGGCAATAATTAATACCGATACAGCAACAACTAGTGCATTAGTTAATGCAGGTGCGGGTCCCAAAATTGCCCAAATCAAAAAAGCAAGTATGGCAACTCCTATTACCATAGGTACGAACCAAGCAGAAACTTGATCCGCTAATTTTTGAATAGGTGCTCGTGAACGCCCAGCTTCATCAACCATTTGCACAATACGTGATAATAAGGTTTCAGCTCCCACTTTATCTGCACGCAACAGAAAAGAGCCTGCTTGATTGACTGTACCAGCAGATACGTTACTGCCAATATGTTTTTCTACTGGAACAGGTTCTCCAGTGATCATCGATTCATCAATATTGGATTGACCCTCAGTGATTATTCCATCGACAGGGACTTTAGCGCCGGGTTTCACGCGTAACACATCTCCAACCTGTACCAACTCTAATGAAATTTCTTCTTCTGAGCCATCAGACTTGATACGAAAAGCGATATTTGGCGCAAGCTCAAGTAATGCTTTGACAGCGGAATTGGTTTTGGAGCGGGCACGTAACTCTAGTACTTGTCCCATTAAAACCAGCGTGACAATGACAGCAGCTGCTTCAAAATAAAGCGGAACCATACCATTCATTTTAAATGCGTCAGGCAAAATAGATGGAAATAACAAGGCAAATATACTGAATAAATAAGCAGCTGCTGTACCCAACCCAATCAAGCTGAACATATTAAGATGCCATGTCTTAAAAGATACCCATGCTCGCACAAAGAAAGGCCAGCCACCCCAAAGTACAATAGGCGTACCGAAGATAGCTTGTATCCAATTAAATGTATTAATACCTATCCAGTGATGTAAATTAACGTTAGGAATAAATTCACTCATTGAAATCAAGAGTAATGGGATACAGAGAGCGAGGCTAACCCAAAATCGTCGGGTCATATTATGTAATTCACTAAGATCTTCTTCAGCCATAGGATCCATAGGTTCTAGTGCCATCCCACATTTAGGACATGTTCCCGGGTGTGGCTGTTGAATTTCAGGATGCATTGGGCAGGTATAAAGTGTTCCTTTTGATACTACTTTAGTTGAGGCGATAGTTAGATTTTGTTTTGGATTCATGTGTTAACCTCATGCGAAAGAATAATGTTATTTATAATGCTTATTGTCCTTGCTTCATATCTTTATTCATATTTCCCATGTCACTCATTGATGTATCTTGCATCATCCCCATTGGGGTTTTAGAACCTTGATGCCAATAAGTCATACCATAATAACCAACGCACAAGAGCCCTAAAAGAGCAATAATTATGATAATAATTCCAATCACTTTTGCTGCAGTTGTGCTAGTTTTTTTATTACGTAGGGTCCAAATAAATAAAAACAATCCTACTATTAACGCGATAAGACCGATATATAATGTTGTGTGCATCATCATAATATTTCTCCTTAAATTTGATAGCTGTTAAAAGATTACTTTTTCTTCCTATTTGTTATTTTTTCTTGTTTTAATGTTTTCAAAATCGGACAGGCATGAATCGAACTTTTACCATCACAACACGCAGAAAGCTTAGATAATGCTCTTTTTATTTGTTGTAAAGCAGTAATTTTTTCATCGAGCTGTTGGATTTTGTCAATGACGATTTGCTTGACCACAGCACTTGAACGATTTGGATGATTTTGCAATGCCAATAGCTCATCAATTTCATCTAAGGTGAAGCCAACGAGTTTAGCATTGCGAATGAAATGCAGGCGAGTAAGCATGGTACCATCATATAAACGATGACCACCATCGCTGCGTAATACACCTTGAATCAGTCCACGTTTTTCATAATAGCGGATCGTCACTGCACCAGTGTCACTCTGCTTGGCCAATTCACCAATGCTCAATGTTGTTATTGACTTTTGCATACAAAATCCTTGATACTTAAACTTAACATTAAGTTTAGTGCGAATGGGATACATAAGCAAGATGCAGGCTAGTGGACGGCATAAATCTCGATATATTCTTACTTTGATATTCAAAATAGTACTATTTAGTTTAGTCATGAGTAGTGACGTCCCCGCATTCGCCAATGCAGGTTATACTCTCTCACAAGTGATACAGATTGCATTACAAAATAATAAAGATTTGCAAGTGGCAAAAAATAATATTGCCATTGCTAAAGCGCGTGTCATTCAAGCCGGACAACTTCCCAATCCAAGCGTGACACTTGCCGATACCGATGATGAGTTTTTTAGTGATGAAGGTGAATATAATCGAGGTGTCAGTTTGAGTCAGGATTTGCCGATATCTGGACGTATTGGACGGCAAAAGACAGTTGCTAAAACAGACGTCATGATTGCCGAAAAAGAAATACAAAATGCTGAACGCAAACTAAGCAGTAATGTTGCGATTAGTTATTACACCTTATTGATAACAGACAAACAAATATTGCAATTAAATCACTTGCTAACCATTAATCAACAATTAGTTAATGTGGCACGTCATCGTTTTCAGGTAGCGGAAGTGTCGGAGATTGATGTTAATACGGCCATGTTACAATATCAAAAATTATTACAGCAAAAAATAGTATTGGCTGGCGTACGAGCAAGTCAACAAGCAGCACTTAATGTATTAATGGGGCGTGAACCCACCTTGCCATTATTAATAAATGATACCTTGCCTCATCTTATGTCACTACCACCCTTATCACAACTCGAAGCAGTGGCATTACAGCAACGGCCTGATTTACAGCAAGCATGGTTAAGCTTGAATCGTGCGCAAGCCGATATGGCGTTAGCTCACGCGCAGCGATGGGCTGATTGGACAGTGAATGTCGGTGTTGAACAAAGTAAAGAAGTGGTTACTGGCGCTCCGCCACAAAGTGCTGATAATGCGTTGGCAGTTAGTCTTGCTATTCCATTGCCACTATTAAATACCAATAAAGGCCGAATCCAGGAAACAAGTGCCGTTAGCATACAAGCGACACAACAATTAGCAGCCTTGGCGTTATCGATTAAAACGGAAGTAGCGCAAGCGTATGTGCAAGCGGTCAATTTACAGCAAGCATTACAACAAGCAAAAGAACAATCGCTGCCATTGAGTGAAAGCAATATTCGACTGGCCGAACAAGCATATAGTACCGGCCAGCTTTCGTTATTTGATGTGATCCAAGCCCAACAACAACATGTTGATATTATATTGACCTACTTAAATACCTGGCAACAGTATCTACTGACAATGGTGAATTTACATACTGCTATTGGTGATATTCAGTTTAACAATCAAACCCTGGGTCAAAATAAAGATGAAAAATAGTATGCTTAATACCAGAAATATTAAACAAGCGTCTTTTATAATCGCATTATTTATTTTTAGCCTGATAAGTTATCCCCTGACGGCCATAGCACATGGTGATGAAATTGAAGTCACAACAAAAGCTAATACGAATGCCATTACCTTAACCAATGCACAAATACAGGCACTTGATATTAAAATGAGTAATGTGACCATGCGGCCAATGGCACAACAGTTGCATGTCAATGGTGAGATAACACTGCTGCCTGATGCGCAATCGGATGTGACGGTACGTATTAGCGGACAAGTAACGGCAATCACTGCATCATTAGGGCAAACTGTAACAAAAGGTCAAGTTCTGGCGGCAGTACAATCACGTCTCGTTGGTAACCCACCACCTAGCGTCATGGTGACAGCCCCCATTACAGGAGTTATTGATGCCAGAAATATTAACCTTGGACAAGCCGTCGAGCCTAATACGGTTTTATTTCATATCAGCGATCGCAAACAAGTTATTGTCATTGCTAACGTCTATGAAGAAGACCTTGGTAAGGTTCACTTAGGTCAAGAAACACGTATAAAGGTTTTAAGTTATCCAAACAAAATATTTT
>JAGVJQ010000074.1 GCA_020051015.1 Gammaproteobacteria bacterium | reverse complement strand
GTGCCTTATTATCAAGAGATTTTGAATATTTAATAAAATTCCTAGTATATGAATCAAATAACGTAGTCATAAGGCCAAATTTATTGACCGTGGGAAACATGCCAGGTGCAATTTCATCTGGTCTGTCTCTAATTATACTCATGTTAATTAGTACCTTTTTTCAAAAATGTTAAAACCTGTTGACAAAGTTCTGTTGAATTTTCTATAGGCAACATATGAGCCATATTAGGTAAAAGACATAACTTGGCATTTAAAATATTATTGGATAAAAAATTCATTTGACTGACAGGAACAGAAACATCTTCTTCCCCACCAATAATTAGCGTTTCAGACTTGATCTGATTTAGTTTTTTTGATGTATCATGATTTAGTAAGGCATTTACCTGATAAAAATAACTCTTCCTGCTTTGTTCAACTGGTTTTGATAATGAGAAGTTGACAGCTTTTTCTACCGCATCAGGATTATTAAAAAAATTATTGCTATAAATTCCTGCCAAAGCTTGCTTTACTATAATTTCACGCGATATATTTGATTGCATCATTTGCAATATTGTTTGAATTTGAAAGCGTTTAAGATTCGTTAAAACGGCTTGTGTTGAACATAAAATAAGTTTATTAACGCGGTCAGGATATTTTATGGCGACTTGTTGTGCAATACAACCACCTAATGAATGCCCCATAAGATGGGCTTTTTTAATATTTTGAATATCAAGCAAATTAATAATATCTTGAGCCATCAATTCTGTTGAGCATTCTGGTTCAAATAATGGCGACCCTCCGACCCCACGATTATCTGGCATAATTACTTTATAGTGTTCACTTAAATTATTTGCCACTAAAGTCCAAAAGGTATGTTCTACATTTAATCCGCCAATTAAAATAATTGGTTCGCCCTCTCCTTGAATTTTATGATACAGTGTATGTGTAATTGTAGTTGGCATAATTTTTCTTCTCCTAAAGTTAAATCTTGTCAGGATGCTTATTTAAAATATCCCCATATTTTATCGTAAATTTAAATGGATTAAAATTGGTGTTATAGTCATATATATCGGTATGTTCAAATCGTTTAAGAAAAAAAGTAATCAAATTTGCGGGCGCCGACAAAAAAACAGTCATTAAAATTCTAAAAATAATAACATTAAAATACATCATGATTGTATACTCAAGTGTCCATATTTGTGCTATATAAACACCGACTAATCCAATAAATAACTGTATACACTCCCCCAATATGCTTGCACCTATACTTCTCAACCAAAAATAGCGACCTTTAAGTAAAATTTTCCATTTTGATATCAAGTAGTTATTTAGAAAAAATGCTATGACTAATCCAAAATCACCGAAATAACCTACAATACCCATCCCATGGAAAACATATTCATATGCACTTTGATAATGCCAATTATCAGGAATAGGTAACCCGTATAGAGAAACAAGTAAAATAGTCTGATAATAAATGGTGCCTGGTATTTGACACCAAATAAGCTGCCTACTTACTTGATATCCATATACCTCAGTGATAATGTCCGTGAAAAAAAATGACAATGGATATATTAATGAGCTAACTTGCAAGTGTAATGGACCCACTTGAACTGGTTTATGCAAACTTAAGCCAACTAAAGGAAATGTCAAAATGTATAAAATTACCAGCAATAATAAAAAATTATAGCCATAACGTCCTGAAGTATTGCTTCTATTAACTATCATTTAATAACTCTACTTTTGTTTGATAATTTAAAACATAGAAAAAATGCGACCACTGCCATAATGACATTTAATATCATTATGTCTGAAAATGTACTCATCGTTTTTTCGATAAAATAATAAACTTGTTTTGGTTCTAAGAAAGAGAAAGTGCTTTTCTTCGTTGATGTGATGCCTGTCATTAACTTATCAACTAAGTGTAACTCAACTTGACTGAATGTCATTCCTGTTTTTGTAATAAAACTAGATATCACATGATCGGCACGCCAATTCAAAATCCAACTAGATAGTGCTGCAGAAAATGAGCATCCCATTAAAGCAATCATTAAGAAAATACTTGAAGCATTTGCACGTTCAGCCATAGATACGCTATTTAAACATAGATATAGACTTGCCGGAAAAACCAAGCCTAAACCAAGACCCGCCATGATTAATGCGGGTATTAATATTGACAGTGATAAGTTTGAAAATGAAATGGCACATAATAGACTCCCAACCAATAAACATAATACTCCTAAGTAAAGAGGACATTTGGGTTCTATATGGTCAATTAACTTTCCAGAAACTATAGACGTTATTGCAAATATCGATGTCATGGAGAGATATATTAGCCCTGTTTTTTGGCTATTAAAATTAAAAATAGATTGCAAATAAAGTGCGGGAAGGTACAAAAAAGCAGTAAATACAATCTGTATAATAAACCGAATAATTGTTATATATAAAAAATTTTTATTATTAAATAAACTCCATTTTAATAAATGATGCGTTGTCTTTTTTTCTTTGAAAAATAAAAATGTAAAACTCATTACCGTGATACTCAATAATATAAAGATACTTAGCATTTCATGCGATTGAGGAAATACGTTATTTGAATTCAATACAAGCATCAGTGCTATTAATCCTAGCAAGGCAAATAAAATACTATTTAAAATTTCGAAATTTAAATTTTTACTTTCCTCATTTTTTGATATCACTTTATATATCAAAAGTGCAGCTGCTCCGCAAAGAGGTAGATTAATAAAGAAAATAAATCGCCAACTTATCAGGTAAATAATACATCCACCAAGAACAGGACCAACTGCTTGTGCAATTGCTGTTGTAAAGTGCAAAATACTAATAGCAATTCCCCGTTCATTCTCTGGAAACATATCAAAAACAAAAGTATAAATCAGTGGAAAAGCCAATGCATACCCTATCCCTTGTATGAATCTTGCTATGATTAATATATCTAAGTTAGTTGCAAATCCAGCCATTAATGAAGTGAAAATGAATATTCCACAACCAAGTAAAAATGTTTTTTTTTGGCCAATGAAAGAGCACACATGCGGATTAACAATAATGAATGCGGCAGATGTTATGATATATCCGACGAGTATCCATTGAAGTTGGGAAATAGAAGCATGGAAATTTTTTGCAATGGTGGGAACTGCAAGTATTACTGCAGTAAAATCAAAATTACCAAGAAAAACTAATGCGGCCATTGCTAAAACTAATAACCATTTTATTTGTTTATTATTTATTGTGGATGCTTTCATGGTTTTATATTGAGCCTTGTTCAGTTTCTCTCAGAATATATACAGAATAATATAGATAAGTAGAAATTTTCCTTACTTAAGATGATATTTAATTTTAACTCGATCACATATCACCTAACATTTTCTTACCAAATATTGTACAATAGTTAAGATAACATTAAAAGCTTGATCTTCGCTCTTCCCTTCTCAATCATAAGAGACTATTAACGCTTCTCTATTCAAGTAACTTGCGCCAGTTTTTTATGATAATTTATTGATTTTATTGGTGATTATTATATGGCTAGAATGGATATATCCGTATATAGTTAAATTATTCTCCTATATTTACATTTCTAATGTAATCCCCTCTTAATATAATTTTACCTTATGCTAAAATAGCAAATTAAAAAAATTATGGTTAAAATTATTGATGGTGAAAGAACCTGGATTGAATAATAGTTCCAATAATTTTAATATTATTTTCTAGCTTATCAGGAACACTATTGACATTAAGAGGTAACAATAATTTATTTGGCCCATCTATGGAAAGTTCACGTAAGGCTGCTTCATTAGTATCTGGGTATTGTACTACTACTAGGTCACCATCCATGGAGAGCGCTTTAGGATTTACAATTAAAATAGTTCCACGAGGAAATCTGGGTTCCATAGACGGTTTGCTTGCAAGGGCATAGATATATTCATTATTTGTTTGTTCAATGACGATCCATTTTTCCCAGCTTGTTGGCGTAAGTTTGGCTATTGGGTTTGCAGAGTTAATACAATCAGCCCATGAAATGATAGGAACAGATTGACCATGTTGTGCTGTTCTTTTTTTATCCAAAATGTCTTTTAAGTATAAATCGTCTAAGGTAATACCAAAAAAATCAGCAAGTAATTTAAGTGTGGAGATTCGGGGATCTGCAGTTTTTCCTGAGAAAATTTTATGCAAAGTTGCTTGAGCAATACCTGTTTGTCGAGATAATTCGGCTTCATTTAATCTTCGTGAAAACATAAGTTGTTGTAAATTATTAATAATAACATCATCACTAGGTTGTTGATGCTTGAATTTTTTTATTATGCTCATACTCTGTTACCGAAATTTTTTATGAAAGCTATTTTCTCACGTTTATTTATTTTCTACAAGAGTAAATTATTTTATAAATAAAAAACAAACTAGTTAATTAAAATTTTAAATAAGACATCATCAACTGTTAATAATAGAGGTTTAATTACTTTGCAAATTATTAAAAAACCTATAAGAAAATAAAAATGACAAAAGTGTTGACATTATTTAAATCTCACCATACCATTTACCAAAGTAAATATTTATTTCTAATTGGAAATGTTTTTATGCTGATTTCTTACAAGTGGATTATATAACTCTCTAATCTGTTAGCCCATACTTATTGAAGAGATCAATATTACGCATAGTGTCAAAAGGTAAAGTTTATAGAGGAAAAAGGTGGAAAGAAGGATGCTTAGTTATGAATAAAAATTTTTTCCGCCGGAAAGTATAAAAGAATTCCACCTGCTCAAATAGTAATGAGTGCTCGATTACTAATAGTGGAATAGCGAGGGTGAGGGCACGACGAGTTAAATCTCGCCGTGACTCGGTTGAAAAGATAACTCTTTATCATCTCAACGCTACATTTTTTATTTTGGTTCAAACAAAAAAGCTTATGGAAGAACACATTATGAATGAAAAAACACTCACAAGAAAGATAGCATTATTATTCGCAATTATACTCGCGTGTTTTAGCGTGCCATTGAATTTTACCGCAGGGCCCACAGCGCAACCTTATATAGCGTTGAGTTTACCAGGTAGTGCTGTGGCGTTGTCGTGGATAACGAATGCATTTTTCCTAAGTTGTGGTAGTACCATGATGGCGGCAGGGATCATGGCTGATCAATTCGGACGCAAAAAAGTTTTTGCAATTGGTATGGTGATTTCGACGCTCACTTCATTATTAATGCCTTTTTCGCCGAATGTTTGGGTACTTGATTTGTTGCGTGTACCGCAAGGTATTGCGGCAGCTTGTGCATATGCAGGTGGTATTTCTATTTTGGCGCAAGAATTTGAGGGTCATACACGAGCTAAAATATTTAGTGCGATAGGCATTACTTTTGGCGCTGGGTTGGCTTTTGGACCAACGATAGCCGCGGTGCTCATTACTTATTTCGGTTGGCATGCCGTTTTCTTTGGTAGTACGGCGTTGAGTGTCATCGCGCTCATTATTTGTTTGTTGTTTATGTCTGATAGTAAAGCCCCCAATGCTAAAGGATTGGATAAAGTTGGCGCGACTTTATTTACCATGGCGTTGACATTTTTCACTTACGCGGTGATAGAGGCACCTGTTCGTGGTTGGTTAAGTTCTACAGTGATCACTTTGTTGGTGATCGCTATGCTGATTTTAGGTGTGTTTATTTGGGTAGAAAAACGCATAGCCAACCCCATGATAGATTTATCGTTGTTTTCTTATCCCGCTTTCGTTGGTGCGCAACTACTGCCGCTTGCTGCTGCCTATTGTTATGCGGTATTACTCGTCGTTTTGCCTTTGCGCTTCATTGGTATTGAACACATGAGTGCGCTGCATGCTGGTGTTTTGATGGTGTATTTTTCAGGCTCATTGTTATTTGTTCCCTTTATCGCAGCCAGTTTAACAAAATGGATTCCGGTTGGTGTGCTTTGTGGGGGCGGTATGGTGATTTCCATTGTCGGATTAATGATGCTGAATGCACTGCCTATGGGTATACACGGTGGCAGTATGAAGTGGGTGCTATTCATCATTGGTTTTGGTGTGGCTATTCCTTGGGGCGTTATGGATAACTTGGCGGTATCTGTGGTACCTAAAGAAAAAGCAGGGGTAGCGATTGGTATTTTTGGCGCGCTTCGTGTGTCGTTTGATAGTACGGCGATTGCGATCGTCGGCTCATTGTTGGCATTTTTTATGTCACGTGGTTTGTTAACCACAACGACAGGCTTGAATGTCGTACAAGTTCAACAGGCGACAGCGCAGTTAGCGGCTGGCGCCATAAAACATGCAAGCCAACTTTTGCCTGCTGTGTCATATCAGCAACTTATTTCTGCGTATAACTACGCATTTCATGACTTGATTACTGTGTTGATTGTAGTGACTTCAGTCTCAACCTTGCTGATTTTTATTTTACTTTATCGAACAAGAATTGGAGAGAACTTGGAGATTGATACCACACAAAAATCTGAGGAATTAACCGCTTGTGCTGAGAGGAACGTATGAAAAATTTTGTATTAACACCAAAACTGCTCCATAAAGATTCGGAAAAAGATGTATTGCTTTGTCATCCGCGACCTGCCTTGCCATTACAAATAGGAAAAAGTGTGGCAGGTGAGTGGCGGCGAGCAGGCTTGAATAACTTGTTAGCGTTATACGAAGCCGATGAACAAAATAGTGCGTTATTGCGCTTGGCTTTGCCTAATGGTAAGCAAGGGTTGAGTAATGTTTTTGGCAAGACGCTTTCTTTAAATCCGGCGTGGGAGCCTTATCGCGCCGTTCCATATCAAGTGCTAACGACTGAATTTTCAGGCGAACAACTTAAATCAGTATACGCTGAAATAAATGAAACAGATTATCCGATGGTTAAGACTTTTCGTTCAACATCTTACGAAATGATTAATCAAGCGGATCATTATTATTTTTATCAAAAAGATCATGAGCATGTGCCTGGCACAATGCTGATTGAGGCGCAACGCCAAGCTGTTTACACGCATGTTTATACAATGACGCAGCATGCTCGTGGTGAGGTGACGATTAGTCTTGATAAAGTGCATTGCGAATTTTATGGCTATGTAAATTTGATGTATCCACTGGAGCTGGTGGTTGACGATATGCAATCAGATCGCAATCCGCGCGTCAAAAAAAATACGTATCGTGTGGCTTTTTTTCAGCAAGGCAAGCTCGTGGCGATCATCGACTCTGTGGTCGACATTATCGAGATTAACCAGTTTAACCGATTTCGAAATTTGTTTATGTATGAAAAAAATGAACATCGTTATTCGCCTATTCATACTAACAGAGTGACGCTCAAATTGCTTGATGCGGAAAATAAAGAATATTCTGCCGAGTGTATCAGTATCTCTCGCGAGCAGTGCATAACAAACAACGATAATCTAGTGCTCGATAACATTCGTACCATTAAGGTGAGTGGTAGTGGATTTACATTTATAAGTCCTGTTGAGTTGGAAAGGCATGCTGGAAAAAATGTTGTTTGGCGATTGCCTTTCTTAACTCAAGAACAGCTAATGAACCTAGGTGCGATCATTAAACGCAGATTCAAATTACAAACGAATGAGGTCTATTCATGAACAAGAACAAAATGATTAGTGAAATTATCCAGTCGGCTATTCAGACGCAGATACCTTTATTGCCTGAACCTATTGACTTGTCTCAAGGCGAGGCGACACAACTTTTTGGCGAAGGCGGTGTTTTAGATTCGATGGGTTTGGTCACACTGGTTTTGACCATAGAAGAAATGATTGAAGATGAGATGGGTGTTGCAATTACGATTGTGAGTGAAAAAGCGATGTCTGCACGGCGTAGTCCTTTTGCCACTATCGGTTCTTTAGTCGAGTTCATCGATTCATTAATACAGGAGAAACAACATGCCTAAGCAACCGGTAACGCTGATTACAGGCACCCGTAAAGGCATTGGTAGGTATCTTGCGGAATATTACGTGAGCCAAGGTCATCAAGTGGTTGGGTGTAGTCGGGGAGAAGCTGATTGGACATTGCCTGGTTATACGCATTTCTGTGCGGATGTGTCAGATGAAGTGGCGCTCAAAGAAATCACAACATTTATTCGTAAGACATACGGCCATCTTGACCATTTGATTAATAATGCCGGTATTGCCAGTATGAATCATTTTCTACTGACGCCATTAGAGACGGCAGAAAAAATCTTTCAAACGAATTTGATGGGGTCTTTTTTATTTTGCCGTGAAGCCGCGAAGCTTATGGCGCCGAAAAAATTTGGCCGTATTGTAAATTTTACAACGGTCGCAACCCCGCTTAAATTGGAAGGCGAAGCCATGTATGCCGCGTCCAAAGCAGCCATTTTCTCGATGAATACTATCATTGCACGCGAATTAGCACCTATGGGCATCACAGTGAATGCCGTGGGCCCTACCCCTATTGAAACGGATTTAATTCGCTCTGTGCCTAAAGACAAGATGGATAGTTTGCTGGCAAGACAAGCAATTAAGCGCTTTGGCAGTTTTGAAGATGTGGCTAACGTTATTGATTTTTTCTTACGTAAAGAAAGCGAATTTGTTACTGGCCAAAATATTTATTTGGGGGGCGTATGACGTCATTAGAGACATTATTCAGCCGTTTTGAAGCGGCAAAAGAAAAAATAGCGATCGTGACGACAAACAATGAGACGACATACGGACAGTTATTATCTGAGGTAGAGAAAGCGGATTGGCTTTTACGACACAATGGCTGCGCGAGAACAACCGTATTACTGGTTGGGGATTATGCGGCGCCGACGATCGCTTTTTTACTGGCTTTATGGCGACTAGGTAATATCGTGGCATTATCATGTGCCACACAAGATGCACTTATTGATGAGCGTGCTGAACTTGCTCAAGCAACACGAGTCATCAAAATAAACGAAGATAATCAAGTAGAGTTTTTTTCTAGGGATCATAAAATTTCTGATCCGATACTCAGTGATCTCTATCGGCGTCAAGAAGCAGGATTTGTGATCTTTTCTTCTGGCTCAACCGGGAAGCCCAAAGCAAGCATCCATTCAGCGAGTGCTATGTTAGATAAACATATACTACCAAAACGTTGCTTGACGTCGATTTCGTTTCTTTTGTTTGATCACATTGGTGGACTTAACACGATGTTTTACATTTTATTTAATGTTGGAAAACTTGTGATACCAACATCGCGCTCACCACAAAGGGTCGCACAAGCGATAGAGAAATATCGTGTGGAGACGATCACTGCATCGCCAACCTTTCTTAATTTGCTAGTCATGAGTGATGCATTAACACTTTATGATTTTAAGAGCCTTCAAGTGATTAACTATGGCACGGAACCGATGCCGGAAAGCCTATTAAAAACGTTAACCCAGAAATTACCTTGGGCCAGGTTTTTACAAGCTTATGGGTTGACTGAAACAGGTGTGCTGCCTGTTAGATCGGTTTCATCGTCATCCACCTGGTTAACCTTTGATAAATCACAGTGTGACATTCGCATCGTGGATGGTTTATTAGAAGTGAAAGTTAAGACCAGCATGTTGGGCTATATCAATGTGCCTTCACCCTTTACGCAAGATGGCTACTTAAAAACAGGCGATGCGGTTTTGCAAGAAGGTGATTGTTATCGCGTACTCGGCAGACACTCTGACCTTATTAATGTGGGTGGTGAGAAAGTGTATCCTGGCGAAATTGAAAATGTGCTTCGCGATATGCCTGGTGTTGTCGAAGTGGCGGTGACGGCATTAGAGAATCCTATTATGGGGCAAGTAGTTGGCGCTGCCTTTAAATTACACGTCGATGAAAGTTTAACGTCCTTCCGTCAACGTCTTTACAAGTTTTGCCATCAGAAACTTCAAAGTTCTCATATCCCACGAAAGATTTTAATTACTGATGCCATGTTGCATACAACGAGGGCAAAAAAAATTGGCGCGAATACCTTGCGCTCACGATTAATTGAAGAAAGGAGAACTGCATGAATAAGAATTTAATATGTGCTGAAATAGCGAAACTACTCGATTTACCATTATCCGCTATTACAGATGAATTACCCATTAGTGAAGAAAGTGGCTGGGATTCGATTGTTACCGTGTCATTTGTAGCATTCTTGATTACTGAGTTTGATTGCAGAATGGAAATAGAAGAGCTCATGGCGACACTAACCGTCGGTGATTTATGGGGACGCATTGAAACAAAAGTAGGGGTAATGCAATGAGTTTGCGTTTCGATGGTGTGCAGATATGCGCGATCACCGCAGCTTTGCCTAAGACACAGTTAGAGATCAAAAGTCTTGCGCCTTTGTATGGCGAGATTGAGGTAAGGCGCATGATTGAAAGTACCGGTGTTTCATCGGTGCGTGTGGCTGAAAAATTGCGTACAAGTGATCTATGTGTAGAAGCTGCACGCCATTTACTGAAAAATGCGGGCGTGTCACCAAGTGATATTGAAGCAATTGTTGTCGTCACACAAACACCGGATGATTTTATGCCAGGCGTTGCTATGAGTGTGCATGAACGTTTGGGTTTATCTCGAGACTGTTTGACGTTTGATCTTAATTATGGTTGTCCTGGCTTTGTTTATGGTTTGCTTCAGGTTGCTATGTTGGTGCGATCAGGACTGAAAAATGTTCTGTTGTGTGCTGGTGATGTGACCTCTAAGCTAATAAAACAAGGTGATCGACACCTTCAAGCGGTTTTTGGTGATGGTGTGGGTGCTGCTTTACTGGGACCGGGTTCGGAACAAATCGACTTTTTATTTGATACCGATGGCGCGGGAAAACCATATCTGCATACACCACTTAACTATGATTTATCACCTGAGAAGGTGGCGACGGTCGGCCATTTACAGATGGATGGCAGTCAAGTCATGACATTTGCTCTGTCGCGTGTACCTAGCATGGTGAAGAAACTCCTTGAACAATGTGGGTTAAAACAGACAGATATTGATCTGGCTTTTTTCCATCAAGCCAATCTGCTTATGCTGAAGTATTTAAAAAAACTATCGGGCTTTACGGTTAGCCAATGGATCACTGACTTGGCTGAAACCGGAAATACGGGGTCTGCTTCGATTCCATTGTTGATATCAAGATTGAAAACGGGTCCTGAAACTCGTTTTAACAAAGTGATGCTATGCGGATTTGGTATTGGATTATCAATCGGTGTGGCGATCGCGTCTCTGAAAGAGACACAACGAATTTCACCAATTGAGGTGGGATAAACTAGTAATGTTAGATTAACTTTAAGGAGAACTTTATGTTTTTAATTATCAGTAATTATATTGTTCCTGGCGAGCAAGTAGAACCACATCGTGAACAGCACGTTGCATGGGTTCAACAATACATCGATAGTGGGGACTTTATTATGGCAGGACCACGACGCGGTAAAATTGGTGGTGTGATCCTCAGTAAATCGATGGATAAAAATAAACTCATGAATATTTTGTCTGAAGATTCATTTGTTGCGGAAGATCTCGTTGAGATGCAGATTGTGGATTTTGATGCGTCATTGACGTCAGAAGCTTTGAAATCATTGCATCTATAGGCCACTATCATGAATAATCTCAAAGAAGACGTCGTGATCGTAGGAGCCGGCCCCATCGGCTTGCTCCTTGGGTGCTGGCTCAGAAAACTAGGGGTTAGTGTGCGCATATTAGAAAAACGCATGACATGTTCGACCCAATCAAAAGCGACATCGATGAATGCTTATTCATTGACTATTTTGCATGCGCTCGGACTCTATGACACATTTGAGGCAGCCGGAAAGCGTGTGCAGGATCTTCATCTCTATTGGCAACAAAAGCGTCTCATGCGTGTCAATTACCGGCGCTTGTCTTCAAAATACAATCATATTCTTTGCTTGGAACAACCCAAAACAGAAGCTTTGTTAGAATCTCACTTTTTAGCCGCTGGTGGGAGATTAGACCGTGGCGTTGAAGTCATTCGTTTGCAAGAAGATGCTGAGACCGTTCGTGTTTATGCGTGTCATCATGAAACGAGTAGGGAGGAATGTCTCACAACGAACTATGTTGTCGGTTGTGATGGTGGAAAAAGTAAGATTCGCGAGCAATTAGGCTTTTTATTTCCAGGTCGGAACCATGGTAGTGGATTTATCATGGTAGACGCTACGATCAGTTGGTCTGACGACCTGAGCAGTGTACATTACTTTGTGAGTGACGATGCTTTTTTAATTTTGATTCCGCTCTCGGGCAATAAACATCGCCTCATTATTCGAACTCCAAACAATGAGAACGAAAAGGTAAATGGCGATAAACTGGCAGTTTATCAAAACTTGGTGAAACAATACGGTCCATTAGATCTAACTCTGCATGATATTATTTGGGAGTCAAAGACGACTTACTATAACCGTTTGTCTGATCATTATGGCCAGGGGCGTGTTTGGCTAGCGGGCGATGCATGTCATCTATTTAGCTCGATTGGTGGTTTAGGAATGAACACGGGCTTTCAAGATGCGCTTGGGTTAGCTTGGCGTTTAGCGGGTTTATTGAAAGGACGTTTTCATGAAACAGTCCTAGAGTCTTATGAATTAGAGCGTCGTGCCTTAGTTCAACAGTTAATTGGCCGTACGAATGAAATGACGGCAATGATCACGCGTGTTAATCGTGATCCGGTGGCTCTACGTGATTGGCTGCCAATTATGGCAAATCGCGATCGCTTAGCAACAATCTTGCCATTACATTTCTCTGGATTGTCTCAGCGTTATGAAAAAGGCTTGTTAGTTGAAAGTAGCGAAAGTTTGATTGGCCAACTGATCCCTTACTTTGCATTGACAGACCAAGAAATATATTTATCCAGTTATGATTTTATCGATGGCAGTTATTTTTATCTGCTTCATGGCGATACACTTTCTGATGAGACCTTTTGGCCACACTACAAAAAATGGATTAAACCGATTCAGTTTCAAGCAGACGATTGGCAACAAGTCACCCGTTCCCTGGGTTTGCAAACTGACGAGGCTGTGCTGATACGACCTGATGGTATCGTTGCGGCCAAGGCTACTATTCAAAACACAAGGAAAACATTTTTTCCGATTCTTAAACAAATAATAAAGGAGTAAATTTCTCTATGCAACCTTTACTGATTTTTGATCTTGATGGAACCTTAGCGGATACGTCACTTGATTTAATTGCTGCCTTAAATGCTGTTCTGACTGATTACCAAGAGGTGCCTGTTGCAGTTGATGCGGTACGGCATTTGATTAGCCAAGGTGCCGTTGGCCTCTTAAAAGCAGGCTTTGGCCCTGATTATGAGGCGATGTCTGATGAAAAGAAGAAGGTGCTTTTTGAAGCTTTTGTTACTTATTATGAGCAAGGTATGCTGAATAAAGTAGCCTTATATCCTGGTGTTGAAACGGCGCTCAATACGTTAAGTGCTCAGGGATTTAAGATGGTAATTTGCTCAAATAAAAATACCAATTTGACAGAGAGTATTCTTAAACACTTATCTATTAAACATCACTTTCCGGTGGTTTGTGGCGGTGATTTTTTTAGTGGTATCAAAAAACCGGACCGTCGTCATGTGGAAGGTACCATGGCACGTGCGGGGTTTGAGCCATCAAAATCGCATGCCATCTTTATCGGTGATGCAATGAGTGATATGAAAGCGGCAAAAAACACCGGTATTTCAAGTATTTTTGTCACTTACGGTTATGCGGATATGGCGCCGAATGAATCGGGCGCCAATGCCATTGTTAATCAAGCAGATGAGTTGCCAGCAGCTATTTTGAGCGTGGCCAAGTGTTTGATGTCAAGGAGGGCGTTCGCATGATCGCCAAGTCTCGTCGAGCAGATATTGATGGATTAAGAATCCTAATCACGTAAAACCAATAACCTGCCCCCGTTTTTGGAAATGAGTTAAAGTTTCAGGAATATTAGGTGGTAGCGGTGGGTGGGCTCGCTTTTAAGCATTAATTATATTTATCAAATCATACATTAGTAATGAACCCCAGAGATACCCCCGTCTTCTAGTAAAACCAAAAATAAAGATAAATAAGAAGTGGTTCTATTGAAGAACGATTAGAAAAAATTGTTCACCTTTATGGATTTACAAAGCTCATGTCAATCGATAATGCACTAGTACTTGCATACGAAGATATTGCTGCAACATTTAGAGAAATTGAGCGAGTGGAAAGGCTATATTATGGAAAAAGCCTTGTTTATGGAGAGAAGGAATGGCTTTAAGCTAATTTAGCACTATGAAATTTTACATTAACCTTTAATATGAGAGACACAAAAAATGGAACTAGATACTGAAATGACATCATCGAAAATTCTTCTTTTATTCACTATTTTACTTGCAGTTTTTATCGTGCCCATGTCTCTTGCGGGTACGGGAATTATTCTGCCTGCAATTGGACAAGGGCTAGGTACAAAAATCAACATTGTCTCTTTGCAATGGATAGCTCCTTCTTTTAATTTATGTTTTGCGAGCTTTACATTGTTATGGGGTGCATGGGCTGATCGCTTCGGTCGTGCTAAGGCATTTACCTTAGGATGCTTATTATTTGCAATTGCTTCAATTGCGTCAGGCATTGCACCAAATGGATATATGCTTGATATAGCAAGGGCATTTGCAGGGATTGGTGCTGCAGCCGTTTTTGCCTGTGGTCCAGCTATTCTCTCTAATAACTTTTCCGGACATGCGCTTACACGTGCTTTTGCATTATTTGGTTCGGTTGCAGGTGCGGGTGTTGCTTTTGGTCCTACCATGGCAGGAATTTTGCTTCATATGTTTGGTTGGCAGTCCGTGTTTTATACTCATGCCATAGGCTTAATTTTGGTGACAATCCTGAGTTTTGCGTTCAAAGAAAAGCATGTGCCTCCAGCACATAATATCGGTTTTGATTGGCTGGGTTCGAGCTTATTTGTTGTTGGATTGTTTGCCTTGATGTTTGCGATTGTTCAATCGTCGCAATGGGGCGGATTCAGTTTACCAATCATGAGCATTTTAACGGGTGTTATTATCCTTTTTGGGTTATTTATTTACCGGGAGAAACGCTATCCTGCTCCCATGGTGCATCTGGAAATTCTTAAAGAGCGAGTATTCCTAGCAATGACGATGGTTCCTGTAGTGCTGGCGTTTTGCTATGTGACAATCATTCTTTATCTTCCTATCTATTTTATAAGTGTTTTGCAATTTAATCCTGTGGATGCGGGTATTGCGATTATTTTATTAACAGGGCCGGTTTTTGTGTTGCCATTCTTA
Source organism: Gammaproteobacteria bacterium (assembly GCA_020051015.1). Classification (GTDB taxonomy): domain Bacteria; phylum Pseudomonadota; class Gammaproteobacteria; order UBA1113; family UBA1113; genus JABEVJ01. Next base: position 6,885 of record JAGVJQ010000074.1, on the reverse strand, counting down.
TCTTCTAAATTGATTCAAAGTGGTTTGACACCAAAAACCATTATTTCGATTGCGATAGGTTTTATGTTGTTTAGTATTTTTTCCTTACAAACCATCCATCCTAACTCCTCGCTTTTAGGTCTTGCTTTTCCTATGTTAACCGGTGGTATTGCCATGGGGCTATCTTTTGGCACAGTAGATGGTATTGCGTTAAGTATTATTCCGGCGGAAAAGTCAGGTATGGCAGCCGGATTATTAAATACTTTTCGCTTAGGCAGCGAGGCGATTGCTATTACTATTTTTGCAGCTGTCTTTACAGCCGCATTGTATGCAAATTTATCTTCGGTGGGGCTGGCACTGGTCGGGCCAGAGCATCTTTCTGCATGGTTAAATGCTATTGTTGAGGGGCATGTTAATGTCAGTTTAAGCTCTTTTGGAGATATCAGTACGGCAGCGCAGCAGCAATATGCTACCCAACAAGCTATTATTGGTTACGACAAAGCATTCCATACTACGCTATGGGTTATGGGAGGAATTGGCGTTATCTTGACAGCATGGATTTTAATATTATTAAAACCATCTTATTTGACGAGCTCTGAAAGTACGATATAAATTTATGTTGTAGCGATTTTCTCATGTTTACTCTTTTTCTACAAGAGTAAATTATTTTATAAATAAACAATAAACTAGTTAATTAAAATTTGAAATTATATGATATAAGCAAATTAAAATAACTATTTATATACTTTGGTATGGCATAAAATTCACATAAGAAATTAAAAATGGAAAAAGTGTTGACACGGGATAGATTTCACCATAATATTTACTTTGGTAAATATTTATTTCTGATGGCGAATAATTTTGTAATAATTTTTCCCAAGTGAATTATATCAACCAGAAAGGCTGTGCTTTTGTAGCTATCAATATTATGCATTGCACTAAAAATAAAGTTTGTAGAGGAATAAGAGATAGAAGAATTACAGCTGCTTGAATAATGGTCAGTGCCCGACTGTTAAAGATGGAATAGCGAAGAGGAATATGGCGGGTAATTAATACTCGCCATCATTCTGTAAGAGGAATGATGAGATAAGGAATGTAACAGTGGTGACCTTTAGCAGATGTTTAATATTCATCTGCAGCAAACTGGGCCGCACCCGCAAGGGTCACCATTTATGCATTTACCAATGAGGACTAAAGGGGTTCATGATGAGCAAGATAAAAGTATATGACACGACCTTACGTGATGGTGAGCAGGCGCCTAACAATGCCATGACGTTAGATAATAAGATTCAAGGATTTTATATTCTCGATCAATTAAACTTTGATTACATCGATTTAGGCTTTCCATTTGCATCTGATCTTGATTATCAGTTTTGCAAAACCATTATTGAAGCACCAAGACAAACACCCATTTCCATGTTGGCGCGTGCCAATGTAGAAGATATCAAATTAACCTGCAACATAATGACATCGAGTATTCCCGATCAAATACAACTTTTATTATTAGGCTCTGAAATCCACGTTGAAAAGAAAAGACGAATCACTATCGATGAAGCCGTAGAAGAAACACGCAAATCAGTTTCCTTAGTAAAAGCCATGGGTGTGAAAGATATTTCAGCTGGTTTAGAAGATGCAACACGCGGTTCATTTGAATTTCAAAAACGTATTATTGATGTTTCCATTAATAATGGTGCTACTACGCTTGTGATTGCTGATACCGTTGGTTTTGCAATGCCAGAAGAAATGGCAGAAAGAATTCGCCAAATTCGAGATTTTGTTGGCCCCGATATTTCCATTTCCGTTCATTGCCATAACGATTTAGGATTGGCAGTTGCTAATACATTGGCTTGTATATCAACAGGTGCTGATTGCATCCAAACGACATTAGGCGGTATTGGTGAGCGAGCAGGGAATGCCGCATTCGAGGAAGTGTTAGCCGCCTTCTTCTATAAAAAAATGAAAGACAAGCACATTGATGTCGATGTTAAAAAAGCTTATTTGGCCTGCATGCGTCTTAGTCAGTTAATGAACTATAACATTCCAGCACATAAACCCATTTTGGGCAGTAATGCATTTCGTACCGCAGCTGGGATACATATGAGCGGTATCGTTAAAGATCCCGATACTTATGAATATATCAAGCCAGAAGATTTTGGTAGAAGACGTGAATTCATCATTAATCGCTTATCAGGACGAGGTGCTATTTCTTTTATGTTAAATCAAAAAGGAATTGAAGCTGAAAAAATACATATAGAACAAATGTATCAAAAGATTTCTAGTGTCATGGATGAAGTGGTTTGTCTGGATGAAGAGGCATTAGTTGCTATGTATATTGAGCTGGAAACTAATTCAATGAAGAGTGAGTTAAGAGCATGAAGCAGAACTTGATTAGCGATAATCCCGTCATGTGTGTTGTGATGGCCTCATTTTTGTTGGCCATCACAACGTTAACAGGTAAATCAACCTTACCCGTTGTCATTATAGTATTTATGCGTTTTTTAATTCCAGCCATTATTATCATGGCGAAGCAAAGCAAAAATAATATCAATGCTATTAAAAACATATCCGGATTGACGTTAGTCAGAGTTTGTTTTGTGGTGTTAAGTCAATATGGGCTTTTTTATGCGGTAAAATATACAACGCTATTGAATGCAAATGCTTTATTAAATACAGCGCCTATTTTTGTGGTGGCTATTGATATGCTAATGACAAAAAAGGCATCAGCTTCAAAAATAATAGGCGTTATTATTGGATTCATTGGGGTTTGTTTATGTGTCAAACCCAATATCCACGATGTGAACTTACCCATATTAATGGGGTTAGCGGCTGGATTTTGTTGGGCAATGTCAAACATCTTGCAAAATGCCTTAGTGAAAAGGATGTCATCATTAGACTGTGCACATCATTATTATGTTATAGGCTCTGTTATCACGTTTGCTGTCTTGGCAATCAGTGGCAATCTGCATGAATTATCTGCCACATTGAACTGGCAACAAATGCTTATCATTTTGACTTTCTCTGTATCAACGATTGGTTTTCAGTTGTTGGTGGGTACTGCCTATCAAAAAAGAACGGCTGCATCGTTATCGGGCTATTTGTATTTGACGGTATTTTGGGGTGCCGTATTAGGATGGATATTTTTTAATGAAACGCCTGATATCTTATCGGTTGCAGGTGCATTATCAATCTTTGCCGGCATTATTATCACCTCTTATTTTGACAGGAAGCGAACCATGCGAATGGAAGCCATGCAAATAACATAGAACATTAAAATTCAACTTTAAAAATAATTAACACGGTGATTAAACACACCTTAGGATAGGTACGTCCAAAATGAACGCAATAAAACTTATTTTACTTATTTTGATAACAGCGGGTGCATTAATTGGTTCTGTCGGCCAAGTGTTATATGGGGTTGATAGTTTGTTTACCCTGTTTGCTATGGGTAGCGTGGCGGCGATTGCGTTATCTAATATTGTTGCTGCATCATCAACTTTGTTTATTCGTGCCGAAACAAGAATTCCTGCTTTAAAAAAATTAATGAGTACCGAAGAAAAGCCAACAGAAGAAAATAAGCAAAAAATATCAAAGACGTTGGTCGCGATTGTGGGAACGAGCACCATTATTACCGGATTAGCGGGTACGGCATCAGCTTATTTAGGTGGAACCGTTGTTGCCAATATTTTCCGTATTACCAATAGCTATGCATTAATTGGATTTGGTGCTTATGCAGCAATCGGGTCATTTATTGCAACGTTTTCTTTCTTTGGTAAAAGTGCCATTGATAACTGTAAGAAGATTACCATTTTTTTGAATGACAAAAACAGTCAAGTTAGTCAAAGCAAAATGACTATTTTAAAAAATATTATAAAAACATTGCTTGTATCTGGAATCGGAGCCATCACATTTTCTTCTTTCTCGTTATTTACGCTTACCGGCACAATGAAACTATTTACCAACAATATGGCAATTATCGCGCCAGTTGCATTAATTGGCGCTGGTGCAACATTGATGTCAACTATTTTTTCTCGTGGGATAGAAACGTATCAATATTTTTCAAAGAGCAATGCTGCTGATAATAATCAAAAAACCAGTTTTGCCAAAAAAGCACTAATTACCCCCTTATTGGCGCTTGGGTACCTTGATGTTTTAGTCTTTGATGTTGTCATGGTCTCAAGTTGCTTAAATAATGCCACTCTTTTTGGTATCGACTCAACGTCACCATCAATAATATTTTTATCATTATTCCCTGCTGCCAGTGCAGCAGCAATGCATTACATCTTTAGTGTGGAAAAAGTCAATAATAAATATAAACAAATGACAGTTATCAATGAGCAAGATGAAGAAAAATTACCAATAACAGCTGCAAAAGATAATGTATGTGTCATTGATATTGAAAGTTTGCAACATCAAATTGAACCAATCAATCAGCCAGCATTGACTACGGATGAAGAACATCATAATTCAGCAATCAACGTCAAAGTAAAAAGTTATGTCTCTATTAATGGGATTACAGCGCCATCGCTTATTGCTAGTACGGCACAAATACTCAGTAACGTCGGAAAGTTTGTTGCGCCAACATTAAGTACGGTTACTTCACCGTCTATTCAAGTGACCGATGAGGTTTCGTTTGAATTTGGAATCAGACAGCCAATTTAATAACGGATATAGCGAATAAAAAAAACAAGGGGAAATAAAATGACAGCAAGCACGCTAGATGATGTCAAATCGAATATAGACAATAAAAATAGAGGGTTAGACTATTTTGGCCAATTAGATAACTCAGATGATTTGACTGGATATTCATTATCCAACGAAATGGATGTGTTAGCGATTCAACAATCAACGATGATAAAAGACGCTATAGTAGATATCAAAACCAAGTTAGATAGTTTTATTCAATCCATGGCATGTTATTTAAATGATACTGAAATAACAGATATTGCCATGCAACTATTATCCAATACTTCCATAAAGCAAGAAACATCTATCGAAGATATCTTAAAAGATGAAACAGGGTTTCAACTACTATGCCAATCTCTTCTCCAATATCGGCGTTTTGATGTGCTTGAAGAGCTGCTGATTGCACAATTAAACATTCAAAATGGTGAGCGAGCTATCCAAGTAAAACTATTATTGGCAATGATTGCCTTTGAAAAGAAAGACCTGGCATCTATGCAAAAATATTTCTCAGAGCTGGGAAATGCCATGGATGTAATGTGGCTTCTTTGTTACTACAGCAATAATAAAAAATATCAGACCTTATTCGCCAATGAAATCACTAAAAACATGATTGAATTTTTATATGCAAACGGCATTAAACCGGAAGATTGCTATCGAAAATCTAAGTGTGCAGTCGATTATTTAATCAAAAATGACGATGTGGCTTTCAAGAAGAAAGTATTATCAGGGAAAACATTATATAAAAACAGATTGCATAATCAAGACGACGAAACCAATCGTTTTAAAGTGGCGACAGGGTTTATTGGTGTTCCACTTCTGTATGCGCTTGGAAATGCTGCCATTTTTATGCCGACAGGCGGTTTGTTAACCTTAGTGGTTGGTGGAATAACGATAGCGTCAGCATCGGCAGGGGCTGGTTATGCAATCGCCAAGAAGTTAACAATAAATGCGTTAGAAAAAGAAAAGGCAAAGAATAAAGTAACCAGTCAACTTGATATTAAAGGCACCGCGTTTGAATCATCACTCCAGTCAATTAAACGGGCACAATACGATATTAGGCCAGAGACGTCACAGAAAGATAAGATTTTTAAACCAGTAAAAGAGTTTATTCACTCCCATACCAAAATAACCAAGCCCTGGATGACTATTTATCAATTTCTTGATGATTTAGGGCAACCGTATATAGCAGGTCTTAATTTTGCTAAAGGGGCAATGAAGTGTGGCTCCGGTTTAATGGGGATTTTTTCTAAAGCAGAGCGAGAAAAAGAAGCCGCCAAATGTGCAAAAGGAGGGATGATGATGCTCCAAGGGGTGGCACAGTTGATAACGACACCTTTCACCTATCTCATAAAAATGCCATATCGCGGTTTATTAACATTAGCAGAGCCATTATTAAATAATAATGCGAAAAGACAGAGCCGTAAATTAGATAATATAGCCAAAAAAGTCATTGCAACATTAGATGACAAAAATGAAAAGGTAAAATTAATTGGTAACCATTTTACTCAAAATCAACAGGCAGACAAGCAAAAAGACAATTATCGAGAAACATTGTTTAATCTTGCTGTGTTGCACGAAAAATTTAAAAAATATCAATCAACCAATTCGACTATTGACAATAAATTTAAGACAAAAGAAAAACAGTTATGGCAAGAAAATAAATCTCTTTTTACCCATGGATTCTTTACCAATAAAGAAACGCCAGCTGTAAATGAAATTAACAAAGTACGTGAGTATTGCGACTTATTTTTAGATAAACCTGATATGACACGTGCAGTTATTTCGCATTAAATCGTTTATTAAGGTAATAAATTTTTATTGTTCAACTTAAGGTGAAAAGGATGAGCATGTGCTCGGATGGTGAGGTGTTAAACAAGGAGAAAATGATGAAACGTGAAGATGTGTTTATTGTAAATGAACAAGTGGATTTTAATTTAATTAAACCAGAGTTAGCAGAAACCATGGCGATGGTTGAATCTATGTTGCTATTAATACGCGATGAACTATGCGAAACCGTAACGTGTGAAAATCACATTTGGTTTTTGCAATCCATGATTAGTCAATTACAAACTGTTATGAAACTATATCGAGGTATTTATTCAAGTAGAGACACGAATGAAGAAAAGAAGGCAATTTTTTCATTGAATAAGTCACTAGGGAAAAACGTGTTGCATGATGAATTCTCATCATCCGTTCATCAGCTGCAGTCACTATGTTATCTGG
>JAGVJQ010000127.1 GCA_020051015.1 Gammaproteobacteria bacterium | reverse complement strand
GGTGTCTGGTATTATTGCATTAGCGCTAAGTGGTTTTACCTATTCTGCCGCTGCAGCAATCACCACTACAACTCCCGCACAAGCCCCAGCTGTTAATGCTAATGGCAGTGCTTCACGTATTGCTGTACTTGATATGCGTCAAGTCATGGAAAAATCAGTTCAAATTGCAAAAATACGTGACAAGCTTCAAAAAGATTTCCAGCCAAAGCAACAAAAAATGGTAGCGGCTCAAACGACATTGAAGAATGACTCAGAAAGATTGCGTCGTGACAATGCAATTATGAACAACAATGATCGTAAGCAGTTAGAACAAAAGATCATCACTGAGCAACAAGATTTACAACGTATGCAAACTACGTTTCAACAAGAGTTAATGGCAGAACAAAATAAAGCACTCAAAGGCTTTTTAGATACTGTTAAAAACATTATTGAAAAGATTGCAAAAGCTGACAATCTCAGCCTGGTCATTACCAAAGACACAGTTGCTTATGTAAATACCAATCTCGATATCACCAATAAAGTTATTCAACAATTACCACATGAATAATTAAATCTAAGAACCCTCACCCTAACCCTCTCCTGCTTTGCGGGGGAGGGAACAACTCAAAGTGTGGGAGTTGCGGTTATTTAGGTATCATTGTTATAGCAGCGGATTAAACATGTCTAAGAAAAAGTACACGTTGGGTGAGATTGCGCAAATTTTAGGGGCAGAATTACGTGGTGATAGTCATTGCGAAATTACTGGAATTGCCTCATTAGAAAATGCCAAAACGGGTGATATTAGTTTTTTAGTCTCTTCACGCTATCAATTAGTCGCAAGTTCACGTCATGAGAAATTTTTATCTACTACCCAAGCTTCTGCAGTTTTATTAGCAGCAACGCATGCCGATCAATGTTCAACTAATTTGTTAATAATGTCTGATCCTTATCAAGGACTGATTAAATTATTGGCATTGTTTCAACATAAATCGAAAATCAGTTCGGGTATTCATCCAAGTGCCACAATTAGTCCTGACACTAAAATTGCTGCCAGTGCTGCAATCGGGCCGAATTGTGTCATCGGCTCAGGCTGCGAGATTGGGGATAACACCATTATTCATGCTAATAGTGTGATTGGGGACAATGTTAAAATCGGAGCTGATACTCAAATATTTGCCAATGTGACGATTTACCATGATGTCGTTATTGGCAATAAAGTCATCATTTATGCGGGTGTTGTAATTGGATCGGAAGGTTTCGGTATGATCAGGAATCAGCACGGTTGGCAAACATTACCCCATCTTGGAACGGTGATAATCGGAGATAATGTTGAGATTGGTGCGAATACCACCATAGATCGAGGGGCCTTAGATAACACCATCATCGAAAATGGCGTTAAGCTCGATAACTTAATCATGGTTGGTCACGGGGTTGTGATTGGAGAAAATACAGTTATTGCAGGCTGTGTTGGTATTGGGGGCAGCACACGCATCGGTAAGAATTGTATGATTGGCGGTGCAACTGGACTCAATGACAATATTGAAATAGTGGATAATGTGATCTTTACCGGGATGTCACAAGTTGTGAAATCTATCAAACAACCGGGTGTTTATTCCTCAGGAACAGGGATACTTCCTCAAAAATCATGGCACAAAGCAACTGCACGCTTACACAATCTGGATGAATTAGCAAAGAAGTTGCGCAAATTGGAGAAAGAACACAATGAGTGAAATGAGGATTAGTGAAATTTTAGACTATTTACCTCACCGTTATCCTTTTTTATTAGTGGATCGTGTCTTAACTATCACTGATAACAATATTGTTGCGATTAAAAACGTTTCTGTTAATGAACCTTTTTTTACGGGGCATTTTCCGCAGAAACCAGTGATGCCTGGTGTTCTTATTTTGGAAGCATTAGCGCAAGCTTCCGGGATTTTGATATTTAATTTGGTGCAACGAAAACTCGACAAGGATTTTTGGTTTTATTTAGCAGGGATTGATCATGCAAGATTTAAACGAATTGTCGAACCAGGTGACCAATTACGTTTAGAGGCAGAATTATTAAAAGTAAAACGTGATATTTATAAGTTTAAGTGTTTAGCAACGGTAGAAAACCAAGTCGTTTGTACGGCAGAAATAATTAATGCAAGAGGTACACTAGAGTGATTGACGAACGTGCGATTATTGATCCCAGCGCCAAGGTTGCGCCGGGCGTCACGATTGGCCCATGGACTGTCATTGGCCCGGGAGTAGAAATTGGTGAAGGTACAATAATTGGTCCTCATGTGGTCATAAAAAATCGAGTTATTATTGGTCGCGACAATAAGATTTATCAATTTGCATCCATTGGAGAAGATCCGCAACACCTAAATTATAAGGGTGAAGCGACTTCTCTGCGTATTGGTGATCGTAATATTATTCGCGAATTTTGTACGATGAATCGCGGCACTGTTCAAGGTGGCGGTGAAACTTCAGTGGGTGACGATAATTTCTTTATGGCCTATGTGCATGTTGCGCATGATTGTAAAGTTGGTAATCGTACCATTTTTGTTAACAATGCTTCTTTAGCAGGACATGT
>JAGVJQ010000030.1 GCA_020051015.1 Gammaproteobacteria bacterium | reverse complement strand
TCAGCTTTGATTACACCGCCAAAGACAACACGGGCGCGGCCAGCAGCAATACCGGTAGCGCTAGCATCAGTGTCAGCGCCGTCAATGATGCGCCGGTGGCTAATCCCGATACTGGTTCAGATGTTGTTACCAGTATTTTATCGATACCAGCTGGTGGCGTACTAACGAATGATACCGACATAGATGCAGGTACAACACTGACAGTAACTTCTACTACGCCATTTACGTCTACCTATGGTGCATCAGTGACCATGAGTGCGGATGGTTCATACATTTACGATCCAACTGCAGCCACGACCTTGTTAGATATCCCTGTTGATCAAACCTTGGTTGATACGTTTAATTACACGATTAGTGATGGAAGCGGTGGTACTGCCGTTGGCACAGTCTTGGTAACTGTTACCGGTGTCCAAAGTGTGATCGAAGGAACAACTGCCAACGATGTAATTAACGGAACGGTTTATAGCGATGTGATCGTTGGCGATCCAAGCTCACCTGCTACAGGCACAGATACTATTAGTGGTGGTGATGGTAATGATGTTATTTATGGCGATACACCGAACACAGATTTTCTAGGGCCAGTTGGAAGTTATGGTGGTCCTGGCACACATAATGGTGCAGGTTTAGATGTATTGTATCAACAATACGGTAATTGGAATGCTGTTTATAACTATTTGTTGAATCCTGCGAATGCCATTCTTTATGACGATGCTGCGACTGGAAATAATGATTACATTGTTGGTGGAATTGGTAATGACTTTATCATGGCGCAAGGCGGGAATGACACCATTCTAGCGGGTGCGGGCAATGATACGATTTATGGTGGCAATGGTACTGATGTATTAGATTTTTCAGGTTCAACAGCTGCTGTTACAGTTAACATGGCCTCTGGTACTGCGATAGGCGAAGGTTCAGATACATTTTATAGTATTGAAAGTGTAATTGGCAGTAGCTTGAATGATACCTTCATCGGCAGTAGTGGTAATGAAACCTTTAATGGTGGCCTTGGAAGTGATGTAATTGATTATTCGGCACAGACTAACGCAGTCACAGTTAATTTGGCAACAGGTTCTGCAACGGGATCGGGTATTGGAACTGATACGTTAAGCAATATTGAAAATGTTATTGGCGGCAGCGGTAATGATACGTTTGTTAATAATGCGGGTAGCAATAGTTTTGCCGGTGGTTTAGGCTCGGATGTATTGAGTTTTGCTGGGGTAGGAAGTGCAGTAACGATTGATGTTGCTGCAGGTACAGCAACAGGCCAAGGTTCAGATTCATTCTCAAGTATTGAATTCTTTATTGGTAGTACGTTGAACGATACATTTAATGCAAGTGGCGCAACAGCCAATCAAACATTTGATGGTAGTGGTGGGGTTGATACGATTGATTACTCCACTGAAACAAATGCAATTACTGTAAATTTAGCTACTGGTTCGGCAATCGGTAGTGGCATCGGTACCGATACGCTAAGTAATATTGAAAATGTAGTCGGTGGCGATGCCAATGATACGTTAATCGGTAATAGCAGCGCGAATACGTTGGAAGGTGGTGCGGGTAATGATACGTTGCAAGGTAATGCTGGCAATGATGTTTTGATCGGTGGTAGTGGTATTAATACGGCAAGTTATGAAGATGCGACTGCTGCAGTAACGGTGAACTTAACTACGGGAACGGCAACGGGTGGTGATGGCACGGATACACTTTCACAAATTCAAAATGTTACTGGTTCTGCATTTGTTGATGTACTTACCGGCGATGGAAGTGATAATACATTCGTGGGTGGCGCCGGTGGCGATACCATTACAGGTAACGGCGGTATTGATTTTGTTGATTACAGCGCAACGACGGCGGGAGTCACTGTTGCATTAGCATCAAATACGGTTACTGGTGGTGATACAGATAAATTATTTACTATTGAGGGTATCATTGGTACGTCGCTTAACGATAAGTTTACTGGAAATAGTAGCAGTAATACTTTCTTTGGTGGTGATGGTAATGATACGATTGTTCTAAGTACAGGAAATGACAGTTATGACGGTGGGAATGGCACCGATCTTCTTGATTATTCTTCTAGTGGTGGAGCAATAACGTTTAATTTATTGACTGGAACAGTAATTAGTTCAAGTGGAACAGATACGGTTAGCAATATTGAAAATGCTATTGGCGGAAGTGGAGCTGATATTTTTATTGGTAATAGTTTAGGTAATTCATTTTCTGGTGGCGGAAGCAATGATACATTCATCGCAGGTAGTGGCGATGATACGTTTGTTGGTGGTAGTGGTAGCAACTGGGTAAGTTATGATAATTCGACGACGGGTGTAACAGTTAATTTAGCTACTAATGTTGCAACAGGTTATGGTACCGATGTGTTATCAAGTATCAATTTTGCGATAGGTAGCGATTACGACGATACCTTTATCGGACCAAATAATAATACGAGCAATTCATTCCAAGGTGGTGCTGGTATTGACACAATTAGTTATTCTAATGTTTCAGCCAATATGAATATCAATTTGAGTACTGGCACGATCACTGGGCGTGGTACTGATCGTGTGACAGGTATTGAAAATGCTGTTGGTGGTTCAGGCAATGATGTATTTACTGGCGATGGCAATGATAATGTATTTGCTGGTGGTTTAGGTAATGATACTTACACTGGTGGGTTTGGAACTGATACGGTAAATTATGATAGTAGCACTGCAGCTGTTACGGTGTCGTTATCGAATGGTGCGGGTTCATCAACCGGTCAAGGTTCTGATGTATTTAGCTCGGGAATTGAACGCATTATTGGTAGTGATTTTAATGATCGATTCACTGGCGGTAGCGGTAATCAAACATTCGCTGGGGGTTTAGGTAATGATACTATTAATGGCGGCACCGGTACTGGTGATGCCGTCGATTATAGCCCATCAGCGACTGCAGTAACTGTCAATTTAGCAACAGGTACGGCAACAGGTGAAGGTACTGATACCATATCCAATGTGGAAAATATCATCGGCAGTAGTCAAGATGATACATTAACGGGTAATTCTGCTGTCAACACTATTGAGGGTGGTTCTGGTAATGATTTGATTATTGGTGGTGGTGGCGCTGATCTATTGCTAGGCGGCGAAGGAGATGACATCTTAAGGTTTGAAAATACCATCTCAACTTATAACGGTGGCCTTGGTGATGATACCTTGCAATTAAGTGGTGGTTTAAATCTTAATTTAACGGCATTACCTGATAGTCAAATCAGTGGCATTGAAAAAATTGATTTGATGACTGATGCTTCAGCGAACACTCTTACACTCAGCATGAGTGATGTATTAGCAACCTCTGATACTACCGATACTTTATTTGTGGATGGTAGCTCCAGTGATAAGGTCGTCACAACTGATACGTGGGTTGCCGGTGGCACGGAAGTTCATAGTTCTATTACTTATCAAGTCTATACATCTGGCTCTGCAACCATGTTGATTGATACTGATATCAATCAAACGGGTATTTTGATATAACTCTGCTCACGACAAAAAATTTGAGATTCGTTGAAAACCCACATAATATCAGGTTTTCAGGGACGGCCATCCATGGCCTCGCTCTCCATACCATCCCTGGTCCGAGACGCCCTTCAAACCTGGTATTATGCGGGTTTTGACAACATCCATTTTTCCATTCTTAAAAAATTGTCGTGTGCAGAGGCGATATAAAATCAATTCTTATCAATTAATATCCAGTTAATTTTTATATAATAAAATAGTCGAAAGATGTGCTGAGATATTGAAGGAGTTGCTCTCATTGCTTAACATTCGAAGCTCAATCAATATTCCTGATGAAATACACTTAATTCATAAATTTGTCGTTTTTCAATCCCAACAAATGGCCTCAGCTCGAGCAGTTAGAAAATAATTTTATTAACGTTAGTAATCAACAAACTGGAGTAAAAAATGACTAAAGAAACAGGCTATGAATTAAATGAGCACATTGAAAAATACAGTAAAGATAAAGAAATTGATTCAACATCATCAAAGACCGCTCAAGATATTAATGAAGTTTTGAGACAATGTCGTGATAATAACGATGTTGTTACAAAAAATGATATTGATATTTGGACTAAAAATTTTTTTAAGGCTGTTTTGGCTGGATTAGTCAGGCGAAAAATTTCTTATTCTCCAGAATCGCTGCAAAGTTTTTTAAATCAAGAATATCCTAATGTTTTTAAATTTTCTAGCATTCAAGATTCATTAGATGACAACATAGAACAAAATAGTAAAAATGAAATACAACCTTTATTAGCAGGAATTATTGCTAAATTAAAACAAATAGCATCAGCAAATGGCAAACCCATATTAAATCAAGTTAACCCTTATTTAAAGCATGATACCGTATTTGGAATATTAGGATTTCAAGTGAACCCCATTGAAGGGTGTGGAGTCAGTTATACACGATTTGGGAAGGATTATGACTCTACGAGATATACTCAAGCGGAAAGCTTATGTAATTACTTAAATGCTATTCGCGGAACTATTAATTTACCCGAAATACCGGTTAATAATCTTGAGTTAACATTCAAACCAAAGATTGAACTTGAGCAAAAAAGATTTGCTGCCGCATCTGTTGGTTATCCCCTAGTTGCTCCAAGATGATAAATCTTCTAGGTTTTTATTGTTCCATAATCTCAATGTGAATAATTTTTTCTATCTGGCTTTTGCCATATAAAAATGCATAATGCCGATGAAAGTGACAATATCACCATTAAGCTAATGGCTGCTGTAAAGCTGCCAAGTAAATGACTTAATACACCGGTGATTGCTGGGGCAAGGATGCCCGCTAAGGCAAAACCACAATCCATAATTCCTAAACTCGTCGCGGCGCGATCACGTGCTAAATCGGCATTAATTGCATAGAATGCTGCATTTGGCATCAAACCAATACCAACGGCAAGCGAGATAAAAATAATTGCTACCGTCAATGAGTGAAACATTATAACGGGAATAAAACATAACGCTGATAAAACCTGGCAAATCCAAATTAAATGCGAACGTGATAATCTAATACTGCCGGTTTTTTTCCAAATCCAATCCGATAAAATACCACCAATTACAATTAAAATTGTGCCTAATAACCAAGGCAAAATTAAAAATATGGCAATTTTGTGTAATTTTAAGTTGTATACTTGTTCAAAGTAACCAGGCAACCATGTCATTGCAAAAAATAATAAATAACCAAAACTAAAAAAAGCATAGTTATTTACCATGAGTGAGGGATTAAATAACATGAATTTCCACGATGTTTTTTGTGGTGCTGAATGTTGTGATGATAGGCTTTTTTCAATTTCAGCTTCATGTTGTAATTCCATAAACTCATCATGACTAAGATGTACATTTATTGTTGGCGAATCAGTAAAAAATCGAAACCAAGCCAATGCCCAAGTAATACCGGCACATCCTAATACAAAAAACATGATACGCCAACCAAAGATAATAATTAATGAAGAAATCAAGGGTGCGCCAATAACTGACGCAAAAGGAACGGCGGCGAGTCCAGCTGCTAATGCGCGTGCTCGTTGTGAAGTGGGTAACCAATCAGTTACCACGCGCGTAAAAGCAGGGAAAGCAGGGCCTTCAGCCACACCTAATAACAGACGTAATGTAAAAAATAACCATAAACCAGATGCGGCACCAAATAATACGCTGACAATGGACCACATAACGCCAGCTAGTGTCCAAATTTTATGTGCGCCAAACCGATCAACTAATACTCCGCCAACCAGCGTCATGATCATGTAACCAACACCAAAACCGGAAGCAATAAAACCAAAATCAGCGTTATTTAAGTCAAAAGATGTTTGAATGGGGCCAATGGCATAAGAAAGGGCGCCACGATCTAAGTAATTAATGATAGTTCCAATAAAGGCCAAACCAATAATGAACCATCGATAATTTTTCATAAACTTTCCTTTAAAGAATTTGCGCTTCACTGCGAAAAGACCTTTTTGTTATATCATTCAAGGGTATTATTGGCAAGTCGTTTCCATATGTTGGTTTAAGAACAGGTATTATGTAATACGCTTTTACATATATTAAATAAATATTCTTCATATTTTGCTAAGCTTTAATCTATTTAATAGGACATGCTCATTAATTAACCATTGGAGATAATAATGATTGATTCTAAAGCCACATCTAACTCTACAGTAACATCAGCATCAGCAACCGAACAGGATTCATTAATAAAACAGCCTAACAAAACAAGATCTACTAATTGCTTTGCGGCTTTTTTTCAAGAATTTCGAGATAATCTTAAAGAAGCAAATAAATATACAGGAGCCTATGCGGCTTATGCGGGTATAGGTGCGATGCCACCAGTTAGATAGTGTCGTAGTGTGGATTAGCGTGATGTAGGGGCGTATTGCATACGCCCTTCAGGTAATCCACCACAGATTATTTAATTTCACTCATCACTTTATTCGCAGCATCTAATGTCTTTTGAATCACATCTTTATCATGTTTTATTGAAATAAATCCCGCCTCGAATGCAGAAGGGGCAAGATAAACACCTTGCTTTAACATGCCATGGAAAAACTCATTAAATCGTTTGGTATTACTATTCATTACCTGTTGAAAACGGGTAATATGTTTCTCTTCACTGAAGAAAATACCAAACATGCCGCATACTTGATTAGTCGTAAATGGAATTTGATATTTATCGGCAATTTCTTGCATGCCTTGCATTAATAGTTGGGTTGATTGTGTAATTTGTTGATAAAGCTCTTGGTTATCCAACACATCTAATGTTGCTAAACCCGCGGCCATGGCAATGGGGTTACCAGATAACGTGCCAGCTTGATATACGCCGCCTAAGGGTGATAAACACTCCATGATTTCACGTTTACCACCAAAGGCACCAACAGGCATGCCGCCGCCGATCACTTTACCTAGCGTAGTTAAATCAGGTTTTATGTTATAAAGTGCTTGCGCTCCACCATGTGCGACTCGAAAACCAGTCATGACTTCATCACAAATAAATACACTACCATATTGATCGCATAACGTACGTAATCCTTGTAAAAAGCCAGGCTCAGGTAAAATGCAATTCATATTACCAGCAACTGGTTCGATAATAATGCAGGCGACTTGCTCACCATACTTTTCAAATAGCTGTTTTACTTGCTCTAAATTATTGTATTCAGCAAGTAATGTGTGCTCAACAAAACTAGCTGGTACGCCAGCAGAACTTGGGGTACCAAATGTCAACAAACCAGAACCAGCTTGCACTAGTAACGAGTCAGCGTGACCATGATAACAACCAATAAATTTAATAATTTTGTCACGTTTGGTATAACCACGGGCTAAACGAATTGCACTCATGGTAGCTTCTGTGCCGGAATTAACCATACGAATCATATCGATATTGGGCATAATGCTAATGATTTTTTCGGCTAATTTAATTTCTAATTCGGTTGGTGCACCAAAACTTAAGCCCAAAGGCAATACTTCAGCAACACGAGCCATAACTTTAGGATGAGTATGACCTAAAATCATGGGCCCCCATGAACCTATATAATCGATATATTCGTTGCCATCGACATCAATCATATAAGCACCATGCGCAGCCTTAATAAAAACAGGGTTACCCCCAACACTGCGAAATGCGCGAACAGGAGAATTAACGCCACCAGGAATAATTTGTTGAGCTTTTTCAAAGAGGGATTTTGATTTGGTCATGGGATTTCCTTTTTGTTATTCAGGACGCAATAATTCGTTTAAAGATGTTTTAGCGCGGGTTTGGGCGTCAACTTGTTTAACAATGACTGCACAATATAAACTATGGCTGCCATCTTTTGCGGGCAATGAGCCTGAAACAACAACCGAACCTGATGGTACGCGGCCATAAGTGATGTCACCGGTTTGGCGATTATAAATGCGCGTACTGGCACCGATAAATACCCCCATGCCGATAACGGCACCTTCTTCGACAATTACACCTTCAACAATTTCTGAGCGTGCGCCGATAAAACAATTGTCTTCAATGATGGTAGGGTTAGCTTGTAGTGGTTCGAGGACACCACCGATGCCAGCTCCCCCAGATAAATGCACATTTTTGCCAATTTGAGCACAAGAACCTACTGTAGCCCAGGTATCAATTAAACTACCTGTATCTATGTAAGCACCAAGATTAACATAAGAAGGCATTAATACGCAGTTGGACGCAACGTACGCTCCTTTTCTGACTAACGCATGTGGCACGACGCGCACACCAGATGCATTCATCTCAGACTCGCTTACTGTGGCAAATTTTAATGGTACTTTATCGTAAAATTGGGTGTAGCCGGCATCAATCAAAGAATTATCATGAATCCGAAAGTAAAGCAAGATAGCTTTTTTGACCCATTGATTAACTTGCCATTGATTATTTATTTTTTCGGCAACTCGCAATTGTCCACTATCAAGTAATTCAATGATTGTGCTGACAGCGTCTAGCGTATTTTTATCGACAGATTTTGGTGATAGTTCGCTGCGATGTTCAAATGCAGTTTCAATTTGATCTTTGAGCGCTTGATGATGATTTAACATGGCCTAAATCCTTCTTTAAAAAAGCTCCCCACTAGCATTAAGTTAAGAGCTATCGGTGTAGCCCGTATTAGCGCGGCTATAACATAAAAAAACCGGCATGTGTGTTATATTTAAGATATAAAAAAATGCTATCGCGCGTAATACGGGATCGGTGGTTGCCCATAGCACGATCCCGTATTACGCTTTTATGGTGAATGATTTTGTTATTTTCATTTTTTAATATTAATGAAAACTCAAAATCTAACCATTTCTTTCGCTAATACGGGCTACATTTCTTATCTATTCTCCGCGTCGACGTTTTTCTTCTTCTTCGCGGATTGCTTCAGATTTTTTAATCGCATCACTAATTTGTCGTTCAAGTTCAACGTCAAAAACTTTTACTTTTGCGAATAAGCTGTAAAAGGTTGGTACCACAAATAAAGAGAACATTGTACCAATCGACATACCGCCTACAATAACCCAACCAATTGCATGACGAGCAGACGCGCCAGCGCCGCTAGCAATGGCAAGTGGTAATGCACCTAACACCATAGCAGCTGTCGTCATCAAAATTGGTCGTAAACGCATAGAAGCTGCTTCAATCGCTGCTTCATGTTTATCAACGCCTTTTTCTTGTAATTGGTTAGCAAATTCCACAATCAAAATACCATGTTTTGCAATCAAACCAATTAATGTTGTTAAACCAATTTTGGTATAGATATTTAACGTACCACCAGTGAGATGTGTTGTAATCAACGCACCCGCTAGTGTTAATGGCGCCACTGCTAAAATAATCAATGGATCACGGAAACTTTCAAACTGTGCTGATAACAGTAAGAAGATGAAAATAACCGCAAACGCAAATACCGCCACAAACGCACTCGATGCTTCCATATATTGACGTGCTTGACCAGCAAAGTCGTATTGGAATTCTGGTAAATTTTGTTTTACAAAGTTTTCCAGATAGTCCAATGCTTGCCCCATCGTGTATCCAGTTGCAAGATTAAGGTTAGCATTTAATGTCGCTGAGTTAATCTGTTGGAAGTGATTAATGCTAAGTGGCTCAACATCTTGTTGGATATCAACTACAGAAGATAACGGTACCATTTTACCGCTAGCTGTGCGTAGATAAATCTTATTCATCGAGTCAGGATTTGCCGCAAAATTAAAGTTTTGCGTGTATTCAGGAATCACATAATAAGCGCGATCTTGAATTGAAAATTGCACGCTTTCAGGACTACCAAACATGGTTCCTAAGGTGCTAGTAATATCTGATATTGGAATACCTAGATCACCCGCTTTACTACGATTAATGACCAATTTAATACGTGGTCGATCATATTTAAGATCGCTATCAACGCTAGTAAATCCAGGATTTTTCATCGCTGCCATTTGCAAGGCTTGCATGGCTGGCAATAACGTATCAATTGGATTTGTTGTTTTCAACACAAACTGTACCGGGATGAAACCACCAGTACTTGGCAATGCAGGCGGATTAATTGGGAATATCTTTAAGCCCGGAATGGCCCAGAATTTTGGTAATAGAGCAGCTTGGATTTGATTAGCTGATCGATCACGTTTATCCCAATTTACCAGATTCAATATCGATACTGCTTGTGATGGCATGCCACCAAAGCCATTAATGATTAAGAAATCAGACATTTCAGGAATATCTTTATAGATGGGCACCATCATATCCGTATACTTTTGCGTGAAGTTTACGTTAGCCGAAGAGGGGCCGATGATCCAACCAAATAAATAACCTTGATCTTCAAGTGGTGCTAGTTCTTCATTAGTATGCGTAAATAGATAGGCGCAAACAAGATATAATGCCGCGGCAACACCAACGACATACCAACGTTTTTCCATCACACGACGTAAAATAGATTTGTATTTGATAATAATTTTTTCAAAAACTCTATCAATTTTATGCGCAAAACTATGTGGATTTTCGTCATAACGTAAAATACGCGAACACATCATCGGTGATAATGTCAACGCCACAAAACCCGATACAATTACTGCACCGGCAAGTGTAAAGGCAAATTCAGTGAATAAAATACCGGTTAACCCACCTGTAAAACCTAATGGTGCATATACTGCTGCCAAGGTTAATGTCATAGCAATAATTGCAAAACCAATTTCACGTGCGCCAACAATAGATGCTGGAATAGGTTGCAAACCATCTTCCATATGGCGATATATATTTTCTAGTACCACAATGGCATCATCTACTACTAACCCAATAGCAATTACCCACGCCAACAAGCTAATGGTATCAATGGTGTAGTTTAATGCTAGCATGATCCCACACACACCGATAATTGACACAGGAATGGTGATAATAGGAATAAGGACCGAACGAAGGGCGCCTAAGAATAAAAAGATAACGATGATAACGAAAATAGATGCTTCGATAATCGTCATCACCACTTCATGAATGGAAGCTGAAATGAAGATTGAAGAATCATAAACAATTTGCGCAGATAATCCTTTAGGAAAGGCGGCTTCAATTTTAGGTAACGCAGCTCGTACTTCTTCAGATACAGCTAATGGGTTAGCATCTGAAGTGGGTACAATACCAATCACCGTTGTTTCATGACCATTTACGTTAGCAGAGCTATTGTAATTATTGGCACCTAACGCCGCATAACCAACGTCTTTAAGGCGAATAATAGTGCCATTTTCTTGTTTCAGCACCATGTTATTAAATTCATCGGCCGTTGACATGTCAGAGTTAATCGTCACATCAAATTGTTGGTATTTGTTATAAACAGTACCTACCGCTGCTTGCAAGTTTTGTTGTTGTAAAATTCGCATAACATCAGCAGCAGTAAGGCCGTAAGCAGCCAATTTTAATGGGTCAAGATTTAATCGCATTGCGTATTCACGTTCACCGTAAATAATAACCTGGCTAACACCATCTAAGGTGCCAAATACAGGTTGTACCGCACGTAAAATATAATCGGTGACAGCCGCAGACGATAAAGTGTTACTATTAAATGCAATATAATCGACAGGTTCAGCATTGGGATCAGTTTTAGAAATACTAGGTGTTTGTACACCAACTGGTAATTGCCAGGTAACCGATTGAACTTCATTCACCACGTCAGTGATTGCAGTTTCCATAGGATAACCAAGTAACAGATTAACGGTAATAGTACTGACGTTTTCTGAGCTGGACGAAGTCATGTAATCGATACCTTCCACGCTACCGACTGCATTTTCTAATGGCGTGGTAACAAACCCGGCCATGATGCTACCACTAGCGCCTGGGAATGTCGTTTGTACGTTAATAACGTTTTCTTCGATTAATGGATACTGACGTACAGGCATTTTAATAAATGCTGCAATACCGGTCACGATTAGCATCAAGCTAAGCGCCATTGCAAATACCGGTCGTCGTATAAATATGTCAGTGAAATTCATTTTATCTTTTTTCCTGGCTAATTTTTCTATTTTTTTGCGGTAACATTTTTAAATACATCTTTCTTGTAAGGCCTCATCATTATGCCATTATCCATCGTCGATGGTGGGCGCAAACTGTTATGCGATACCTCTTCGAGGGCAACAGTTTTTAGCCCACCCTACATTACATCTTCTAATTACTTTTCGTCCCAGCCGGTGCCGTTGTAACAGGTACATTCTTTGTCGTTGTACTCGAAGCCTTATTAGTATCTGTCGGTGTTGCAACAGAGGTACTCTTTGCATCAGTTGAAGTGGCAGTATTATTTGTACTTGCTGGCGTTGTAGTCGTTGCTGGTGCTGGACTGGTCGCCCCAGTTGAATTCGTTGTTATATCTAACGATGTTGGTTCTTCTGGTGTCAGGGGTTGGCCTTTGGGAAAGGTAACATATTTAATTGCAGGGGGATTTTCAGCTGCATAAGTTGACGTTGGCGCAATAACAATGGGTGCTCCATCATATAACTTAACTTGGCCCGCTGTAACAACGGTATCACCAGCCTTAAGCCCGGATTTAATTTCTATCCAGTTATTTTCACGCATTCCTACGGTTACTTGCGTTTTAGTCGCTTTGCCATCTGCTACGGTATAAACATATTCACCTTGTGGGCTGAATAAGGCAGCAGTTTGCGGTACGGTAATAACAGGGTGGGGTTTGCCAACATACATAGTGATATCAACATAAGTTCCAGGGATGAGGTCTTCGTCTGGATTGGGAATTTGAGCCCACATTGAAAAACTGCGAGTATCAGGATCGACATTAGAGTTAAAGGCATAAACATTGCCAACATAAACCGTATTATCATCAGCACTGCTAGGCTTTACTTCAACTGCATCACCAATTTTGAGTGAATTAATGTAGCGATCAGGTACATAAAAATCAACACGCATGGGGTTCATTTGTTGTAAACTTACGAGGTTTTGGCCAACATTGACGAAGTTACCCTCATCAACCATTTTCAAACCAATACGACCTGAAAACGGTGCAACGATATTATGTTGTACTAATTGGGCTTGGGTTTGAGCTAGATTGGCTTGCGCTTGTTGTAACTCTGTTGTGTATTGATCAAGTTGTTCTTTAGAGGCAACTTTCTTTTGATATAAAACAGTAGCGCGATCATAGTTAACTTGTGCTAATGATAATGCAGCTTTATTGTTAGCTAATTGTGCTTCTAAAATATCAGGATAAATTTGAAATAATAGGTCACCTTTTTTTACATCAGTGCCAGAAGTGAAATAAATCTTAGTAATTTGCCCTGATACTTGTGGCGCAATCATAACACCTTGAATAGCAGAAATAGTACCAGTGGAATGAATTTGATCTTGCCATTGCTGTTGTTGTGCTTTCGCTATTTCAACTGGGGTTGGAGGCATACCACGATGGCCTCGCATTTTAATCATAATAAAAACTTTTTCACCAATTTTAAATAACACAAATGCTGCAAGCAGCGCAATTCCGATATAGATGGCAATACGGCGTCGGGACATGATTCACCTTTAAAATTATTGTATATACTTTAAGATTTCTTTAGCCTAGCAAATTGTAAACAGACCTCAATTAACTCTGTATTAAAAATTTACAGTTATGCTCATTTTATACCTGCCTCAACAGATACTTTTTCAGACCCCAAATGCTGTCAATTTATTGTCAATAAGTCAAGTAGGAGAGGCATATTTAACTGCGCACCAATTTATCTATCATATTGCGGTAGCCGCGACGCTTAAATACGAGTTGCCAACGGCTGCCACCAACTTGCTGCCATAGTACGGCAGAGCGAATGCCGGCCAATAGGATAGCACGAATTTTGTGCATAGCGTCAGGATTGGACAAGATTTCTCGTTTACCGATAATGCCAATTTTAAAAGGTAATTTTCCAATGGTATCTTCATAAATCTTGGACAAGCTAGCGACCACATTGGGATGGGTGGGGTTAAAAAATTCCGCTTGGTTTTGTGCATAACGAATTTTTTTCTGTAAACTAGTGCGCATTGCCGCATCACGATATAAATGTCTTTCAACATGAATCATTCCAACAACATGACGTGCTACTTGTTTCTCAAAAACGGATTGGGCTTTAGTATTAAGCATGCTTTTCAAATTAGTCAGACCTAATCGTAATCCTTCGCGCCCGCCATAAATACTCGGTACGTCTGGGGAATCGATATGATAGAGACTATTAATAGTCGCATTAAAGGCCTGTTCATCACAGCGGCCAGTGGTGACTAACTGTTGAATTAATACTGCCGATTGTTGAATACCGGCAAATGCTAGTACGATATCTTCAAAAGTAAATTTATTCATTTGTTTGGATAATTCCTCCGCCCAAACATTCTTCGTCATCATAAAATACTACCGATTGGCCCGGGGTGACGGCACGTTGTGGTTGTAAAAAAGAAACTTTTGCACTGCCATCGGCCATTAACTCAACTTGGCAGGCTTGATCAGGTTGGCGATAACGCGTTTTAGCCATACATTCAAATACTGTTGCTGGCGCACTGCCGAGAACCCATGATAATGTATTACACGTCAAATTGTTGGTAAACAATAAGGGATGATTAACGCCTTGTCCAATGATTAATACATTTCTGGCTAAATCTTTCTTCACGACATACCATGGTTGCTCATCGCTATCTTTAAGACCGCCAATGCCAATGCCTTTGCGCTGACCAAGCGTGTAATACATAAGTCCATCATGGCGGCCAATGACATGACCATCAACGGTTTCAATATCACCAGGTTGGGCTGGTAAATATCGAGATAAAAACTCTTTGAATCGGCGTTCGCCGATAAAACAAATACCAGTACTATCTTTTTTGTCATGAGTAATTAAATGAGCTTTGGCTGCAATATTGCGAACTTCGGCTTTGGGGATGTTGCCTACTGGAAACAAACTATGCGCTAGTTGTGGTTGGCCTAAGGTATAAACAAAATAACTTTGATCTTTCTCAGGATCGATACCTTTTAATAATCGATAGCCATCAATACTATTGGCTTTACGAACATAATGCCCTGTAGCTATCATATCTGCACCAAGATTCATGGCATGATCAAGAAAAGCTTTAAATTTGATTTCTTTATTGCACAAGATATCTGGGTTAGGGGTTCGCCCAGCTTGATATTCGGTAAGGAAATTCTCAAAAACACGATCCCAATACTCTGCTGCAAAATTGACCGTGTGTAATTTGATACCTATTTTATCGCAAACTTCTTGGGCATCAGCTAAATCTTGCGCGGCAGTACAATATTCTTCATTATCATCTTCATTCCAGTTCTTCATGAACAAACCTTCAACATGCCAGCCTTGTTCAAGTAGTAGCAGGGCAGCAACGGAGGAGTCGACGCCGCCGGACATTCCGACGATTACGCGTTTATTATTTTTGTCTGATATATTCATAAATGTTTTATTAAATCTAATGGAAAACGACGCTCACTCAAATAATCATTAATACATTGCATGACCATGGGGCTGCGATGTTTGTCACTTTGTTGCAATAATTCATCATAAGTAAACCAGTGTGTTCGGATAATACCCTCATCTAATTGATGGTGTTCAACAAATTGTTTTGGCTCAGCGGCAAAACAAATTCGATGATAGGTAATTCCATTATTGGGGCTGGTATAGAAATAAATACCTATAATTGCAGTCAATTCAACATGCCAGCCTGTTTCTTCAAAGGCTTCACGTTTTGCTGCGTCCATTAAGGTTTCATTGGCTTCTAAATGGCCAGCTGGCTGGTTAAATACGATACCTTTTTCAGCATTTTCTTCTACTAGTAGAAATTTATTATCTTTTTGTACGACACAGGCTACAGTAATATGTGGCGCAAATGAATCTTGTTCAAATTCTATCATAAATAGTCCTATAGGTCCCAACTGCTAACCCATCAATATTCCACTGCCCGATACTATACCGTATTAGTCGTAATGTTGGATACCCCACGGCAGCGGTCATGCGCCTGACTTGGCGGTTGCGTCCTTCATGAATCGTCAACCTTATCCAGCTAGTGGGAATATTGGCTCGAAAGCGAACGGCAGGGTTGCGGGGCCAGAGAATATTAGGCTCATCCATCATGGCGGCCTTTGCTGGCAATGTCCAACCATCATTTAATTGGACACCTTTTGCTAGCTGTGTCAACGCCTCTGGCGTAGGGATACCCTCTACTTGTACCCAATAGGTTTTATCTAGCTTATGCTTAGGATCACTAATTTGATGCTGTAACTGGCCATCATCTGTGAGTAACACTAGTCCTTCGCTATCATAATCTAATCGGCCGGCTGCATAAACATCTTTAACAGGGACGAAGTCAGCCAAGGTAGCGCGACCTTCATTGTCAGTAAATTGGCAAAGTACGTGGTAAGGTTTATTTAAAAGTATTAGTTGTGTCATGCGTTCATTTCTTAGTACAATATCCTAGGGTCTGTTTACAATTCTACTATGCTGGGCACAAAGCCCCGATTTTCTGTGTTCCGCTGCTCAAATACTACCATGTATGCTGCGCTGCGGTACTCGAAAATCATGTCTTTCTGCCTCAGCCTAGCGAATTTTAAACAGACCCTACCTTTTTAGCCTTTTCGATGATAAATCATGTAAATAAATCGGAGTAATATAATGACCTACCAGCATATCAAAGTTCCTACCCAAGGTGAACGAATTACTATTAATAATGATGGTTCACTGAATGTCCCTAACCATCCAATTATTCCTTATATCGAAGGTGATGGTACTGGCGTTGATATTACTCCCGTTATGTTGAAAGTGGTTAATGCAGCAGTTGAAAAAGCCTATGGTGGTAAACGTAGCATAGCCTGGATGGAAATTTATACTGGTGAAAAATCAGTCAAGGTCTATGGTGGCGATACCTGGATGCCAGCAGAAACATTAGAAGCAATTAAAGAGTTTGTAGTGGCGATTAAAGGCCCATTAACTACTCCCGTTGGCGGTGGTATTCGCTCATTAAACGTAGCATTACGCCAAGAGTTAGATTTGTATGTTTGCTTACGTCCAGTGCGTTATTTCCAAGGCACACCAAGCCCCGTTAAGCATCCAGAACGAACCGACATGGTTATTTTCCGTGAAAACTCTGAAGATATTTATGCTGGTATTGAATGGCAGGCTGATTCAGAAGCGGCAACCAAGCTAATTAGTTTTTTACGTAATGACATGGGTGTTAAGAAAATTCGTTTCCCACAACATTGTGGGATTGGCATTAAACCTGTTTCTAAAGAAGGTACTACCCGTTTAGTTACGGCCGCAATTCAATATGCAATTGACAACGATCGTCGTTCAGTTACGTTGGTGCATAAAGGTAATATCATGAAGTTTACCGAAGGTGCATTTAAAGATTGGGGTTATCAAGTTGCAAAAGAAAAATTTGGTGCCGAATTATTAGATGGTGGCCCATGGATGAAATTAAAAAATCCACGTACCGGCAAAGAAATCATCATTAAAGATGTTATTGCTGATGCATTCTTGCAACAAATTCTGTTACGCCCAGAAGAATACGATGTTATTGCGACATTGAACTTAAATGGTGACTATGTCTCTGATGCTTTAGCAGCGCAAGTGGGTGGCATTGGTATTGCACCAGGTGCAAATATTGGTGACACGGCCGCAGTATTTGAAGCAACGCACGGTACCGCACCTAAATATGCGGGCCAAAATAAAGTAAATCCAGGTTCATTAATTTTGTCAGCCGAAATGATGTTACGTCATATGGGTTGGACGGAAGCTGCTGATTTGATTATTCATGGTGTAGAAGGCGCGATTGCGGCTAAAACCGTTACTTATGACTTTGAGCGCTTAATGGATGGCGCAACATTGTTGAGCTGTTCAGAATTTGGTGATGCAATTATCAAACATATGAAGTAAATCGATAGGGCGTATAGCATGTGTTATACGCCCATTTAACTTATTTAGTCTCTAACTTTTCCTAAAGTTTTTCTTATTATCCGACACTATGTTGTTTTCTGGCTGGGTATTTTGATGACCTGCTGCCAATGTTTGTGAATAAGCATTCCCTGATGGTAGTGATCGTTGCGTAGGATCATATTTACTTGCTTTATTATGAGCTTGTTCTAATCGTGAGGTGCTATCAACATTATAAATTGAATTAGCATCTTCCTCTGCTTCTTGTGCTAATAAACGAGCTCTTTCATCAATTTCATCTTGTGTAAGAGGTGTTTCATTTGCTTTTGATGCGGCTATTCCCCCAGCGGTACCGACGGCAGCACCCACCACAGCAGCACCAAATCCTAAAACTGCAGCTGTTAATAAAGGTGCCCCAAGCCAGGAACCTAAACCTGTTAGTAATAATCCTGTACCTATCGTGGCTAATGCTCCATAACCGATTAATGCCATCAATCCAGGTCCTGAACTTTTTTCTTTTTTGGGTGATGTTTTTCCAGGCGATGTCACTGTTGCGCGTGCAACAGGAGCGGATTGTGGTTTACGTTGCGCAACAGGCGATGCCACTTTAGATTGCAATTTATGTTGTTCAGCGTTTTTTTCAGTTGTTTTTGGTAAAGGTTTTTCATTTGATGTTGCTACGGTGCGAGCAACAGAATTAGAAGAAGGAACGATGCTTGGCTTAGATTTGCTTAAACTAATGGGAGATTTTGAAGGTTCTTTTTTAGCAACGATAGCAGGACTGCTATTTTTCTGTGGGGCAGTATAAAAATCATATCCGATTTCTCGTCTATTCATTAAGTCTTGTACTTTTGCATTTATAACTTCATCTGTGCTAGTTGGTTCACCAGTTAAAAAGCTGCAAATGATCTTTTGTTGTGTTTCTTCAGCTAAATCGTCAGCTAAATAAATTTCTTGGAGGCCGCGCTGAGTTTGGTATGTTCCATAAGCAACAATTTGTTCTTTACGAATTTTATTTACACCAAATACTTCCATTTCACCAGCTAACTCACGTTCTTCTGATACATCCGAACGATGAAAATTTTTATCATTTTCAGCAAACTGAATATAGTAAATAAATCCATCGCTAGGGCGAGTTGGTGCAGAAGCAAAGTAAGTTGCGATGCTGGGTGCACGGGATAAAGAAATTAATTTACCAAAGTTTCCACCTTCACGGTGATCGTCTCGCTTATCAACTAGTACTTCATAATTATCAGGCTCAGGGTTAACTGCTGAAAAACCATTATTTTTTTCAATTAATTGTGGCATTTCTGCGGGATGATTTTTGCTAGTACCACGAAAATACATATTAGGCAAATGACGCTCTAATTCGTTTGTTATTCGATTGCGCTCTGTCTTGTCTTGTATAACACCGCGTTCGGCTCGAACAACTTGACGTTCATCTCCATTAAGGCTAATTTTAATGTACTTTCTAAACATAAAACCACTTATTAATATATAGCTATATATCTTAATTTTAATAGTTAAATATTATGACTAGATTAATTCATTATTTCTTAATGTTGAAATATCGATGCTAAGTAAAAGAAGATAAATAAAGAATTTACAGATCATTCAATATGATTTGGTGATGGATTCTTAATTGACTCTTAGCGCAGATACATTATCAGATTGAGGTTGAATTGGGTTGGCTGAATGAATCAAATGTAATAGATTTCTTCGCAGTTGATTATACTGATCAGCTATTCGACGCAGTTCTTCTTCATAAAGTGAAGTGAGCTCTATATTATTAAGAAGTCTATTATCAGATTGTTGTTGTTGAACCAATGTAGCGTTAGTAAGCGGGTTAACGGATTGTTGCTCTAATTCAATTGATTCTTTAATTCTTTGCTCAGCACGTAATTTTTTAGATGCTATTTCGGGTGCTTGCCAATATTGAATAAAACAGCTTATCCATCTAATACGTAATGTTGTGGTGATGTAGTCTTCGAGAACCGGTTTTGTCACGGCATTATATTGAATATAAATGTTATCGCATGAAGCTTGAAAGTTGATTTCAGATGCCTTCGGTAAGTTCATTATTTCTTTAAAATTTACTGCCAACCGAAATGGTGAGCCTTGACGCAAATGAGCTAAATAATCATCCAACATCGAGCTAGCAATGATATTTAAGTTTTCATCTATAGCTTTAATTAAAGATTTACCAAAAAAAAACTGCGTTGATGCTGCTGGATCTATTAGTGCCATTTTATTTCCTTATAATAATTTATTCAGGATTGTTTATTATATCACCATTAACATCTTGGGGTTAGATTTTCTTGGCTTTCCATGTTGTTACTAACGTACATTTATCCGCCAACAAAAGATAGCCTATTGTTTCTAGAAGTTTTTTATTGTTTGAAAGACAAAACTTGTGGTATGTTGTTATATATCCTCGACATATAAATTCCGAGATGGAATATGTAGGGAATAAGACAAACTAAAGCAAATTTTTTGCCTAAAAAACGAGCAAACTGCTTGTTTTTCAGCTAATTTTATTTGTATGAGTACTGGAAAAATGTCGCAATCACAATTTGAGGTCATTTTACAAACGGCGTTACCAAAATTAAAAAAATCGCCTATGTATAATGTTTTGCTGTTAAATGACGATTATACGCCAATGGATTTTGTCGTGGAAATTTTGGAACGATTTTTTTATAAAAATCATACAACAGCCGTGCAACTGATGCTGCAGGTACATTCTCAAGGCAAAGCCATTTGTGGGACATATTCCCGTGAAATTGCTGAAACAAAGGTTGCAGTAGTAAATGATTATGCACGAATGAATCAACACCCGTTGATGTGCAAAATAGAACAAGCTTATGGTTAAGTTGAGTTCTTGATGTATGTTAAGAACATCTACTGGTAGAGTGACTATACTTTATTGTAAGATAAGTAAAATTGCCGAAGATTGGAGGTGGCATGTTAAGTAAAGAGTTAGAATTCTCCCTCAATATAGCGTTCAAGGACGCTCGCGATAGACGGCATGAATTCATGACA
This sequence comes from Gammaproteobacteria bacterium, assembly GCA_020051015.1. Lineage (GTDB taxonomy): Bacteria > Pseudomonadota > Gammaproteobacteria > UBA1113 > UBA1113 > JABEVJ01. The sequence continues at coordinate 5,899 of JAGVJQ010000030.1, read as the reverse complement.
GTTGAGCATTTATTATTGGCGTTGCTTGATAATACAGCAGCATTGAATGTTTTGCGCGCGTGTGGTGCAAATGTTGAACGTCTGCGCAATAACCTGCAATTTTATTTAAATGATCCAACAACAACGCCACTCATTCCGGTGGATATTTCTGATCGTGAGCCGCAGCCCACGCTAGGATTTAAACGCGTTTTACAACGTGCAGTTTTCCATGTTCAATCCGCAGGTCGGGCCGAAGTGACGGGTGCTAATGTCTTAGCAGCTATTTTTAGTGAACAAGAAAGTGAAGCGGTTAATTTGTTAAAACAAGAAAATATTTCACGTCTAGATGTTGTAAATTACATTTCACACGGCATAGCCAAGACCAGTGAAAATCCTAGCCATGATTATCCTAATAGTTCAGATGAAGATGGTCCTGGTCCAATTTCGAGTGCATTAGAGGCATATGCGATTAATTTAAATCTCAAAGCATTAAATGGTGAAATTGATCCATTAATTGGCCGTACGGCTGAAATTGAAAGAACCATCCAAATCTTATGCCGTCGCCGTAAAAATAATCCTTTATTAGTAGGCGAAGCGGGTGTAGGTAAAACAGCGATTGCGGAAGGCTTAGCAAAAATGATCGTTGAAGGCGATGTGCCTAAACTGATTGCCGGTTTTCAAGTGTATGTACTCGATCTAGGGAATTTATTAGCGGGTACGAAATATCGTGGTGATTTTGAAAAACGCTTAAAGGCTTTGCTGCATGAATTGAAAGAAAAAGGTAATGCCATTTTATTTATAGATGAAATTCATACTATTATTGGTGCTGGCGCCGCATCAGGCGGGGTTATGGATGCATCAAATCTATTAAAACCAATGTTGACCAATGGTGAGTTAAAATGCATTGGCGCGACTACTTATCAAGAATATCGTGGTATTTTTGAAAAAGATCGTGCATTAGCTCGTCGATTCCAGAAAGTGGATGTTGATGAACCCTCAGTTGACGATACATTCCGCATTTTAAAAGGCTTAAAAGCGAAATTAGAAGCGCATCATAGCGTGAAGTTTTCATTGCGTGCATTAAAAGCAGCAGCTGAATTATCTTCCCGTTTCATTACCGATCGATTTTTACCTGATAAAGCAATTGATATCGTTGATGAAGCTGGCGCATACCAAGCTTTGCAACCAATGGATAAACGTAAAAAAATGATTGGCGCAACGGATATCGAACAAGTTGTTGCTAAAATTGCACGTATCCCGCCAAAAACAGTTTCAATGTCAGATAAAGAAGCGCTACGTAATTTAGTGCGTGATATCAAAATGATGGTTTATGGTCAAGATAAAGCTATTGAAGCATTAGGTTCAGCCATTAAACTATCGCGTGCTGGCCTGCGTGACCCGGAAAAACCAGTAGGGAGTTTTTTATTTGCTGGTCCAACAGGGGTGGGTAAAACCGAAGTATGTAAGCAATTAGCTACTATTTTGGGAATTACCATGCTACGTTTTGACATGTCAGAATACATGGAGAAACATACCGTATCGCGCTTGATTGGGGCGCCACCAGGTTATGTTGGATTTGAACAAGAAGGTTTATTAACCGAAGCTGTTTCAAAACATCCTCATGCGGTTTTATTATTAGATGAAATTGAAAAAGCACATCCGGATATTTTTAATTTGTTATTACAAGTCATGGACTACGGTACGTTAACGGATAACAATGGACGTAAAGCTGATTTTCGTCATGTTATTTTAGTGATGACGACCAATGCCGGTGTTGCTATGATGGAAAGACCTTCCATTGGTTTCGTGGCAGATGATCATACACAAGATAATATGGATGAAATTAAGCATTTATTTTCACCAGAATTTCGTAATCGTTTAGATGCGATTATTCAATTCAATGCACTTGATCATGATACGATTCGTCACGTTGTTGATAAATTTGTGATGGAGCTAGAAGAGCAGTTGTCGCATAAGAAAGTGCATATCGAAGTTGATGATGCTGCACGCGAATGGTTAGTTGTACATGGATATGACGCCAAGATGGGTGCACGCCCCATGGCCCGTTTAATCCAAGAACAAGTGAAGACACCATTGGCTGACGAATTGTTATTTGGTCAATTAGCGGAAGGTGGTAAGGTTCACTTAACCGTTAAAGATGGTAACTTAAAATTTGAAATGCATGAGTTGTTAGCATAATTTTCCCTCACTCGCCCCTTCGGGGCCCCCTCTCCCTCACGGGGAGAGGGGAGCACATTGTGCAATTTTGCATGTTCAGTGCTTATTGTAAAAAATTCGCGAGGATTACTCAGTATTGCATACGCCCCTACGCTATTTAATAAGAATTACGGTGCATATTGCTTGGTAAGCTGGGGTTTACTCCACTCGTTCTAGAGCTTGAACCTCTATCTTGCGTACCAGCAAAATGATGACTAGCAGGAAGTTGGCCTTGAGCAGTGGAAATTCGAGCCGAGGGGCTTCCTTTAGCTTCATTCTCTACTACAAAAAATCCTTCAGTTTCGTCGTTCTCATTGATCGCCATTTGTTCGCGCTTTTTGCGGTTTGCATCTATCTCTTCTTTTTGGGCATTTAATTCACCTAAACAGCCATGGTTGGGGTCTGTTCCCAATAAGTGAATATTCAAGCCAGCTTTTTGTGTAATACTAGAGATATAGGGCGCACTAAAACTTAAAAAACCACTTACTGCTTTTCCAGCATATTCTCCACAGCTTTGCTCTATAGACGGAACGGCGAATCGTGCAGTGTCGAAAAAGGCATGAAGTGAATTACTGCCGCTAGTGGCGCGCTTAAGAAAATAATATTGTAAATTTTCATCTTTAATAGCCAGAATAAAGTCTTTAACATCCACTTTATCTTTTAGAATATTTTCAAAATCGGCTCTTCCACGATAACCATCTTTTGATAATAATAATCCTACCAGACAAGCGGGTTTATAATTATTGTTCTGTATAGCTATAGCGGCATATCGTTTAAATATTTCTTGCATATAACTCTGATTGCTACTATTTAGATTTTTTGATTGTACTAGCAAAGCTAAATATATTTCGGCAGCCAAATCAGTGTCTGATATTGATACTGACTCTGTAGATGTTCCTAGCTCAAATAGGTTATATGTTTTAATAATTTCAAGACAATCATCACCACTTAAAATACCCGTTTTAACTAACTTAGATAGTATTTTTATAAAGGGGATGTGATTTCCAGGCGCTTTCAAATCAAGATTAAAAGTTTTTACAAAACTTAGATTATCATTGTTACCTAATAAAACTGTAGCAATTCCAGGCTGATGAACTAGCGTATTACGAGGAAGGTTTTTACAAAAACTGGCAAATAATGCATGTACATTAGAAAAATGTGCCACCTGCGGTAAGATAAAAAGCATGCTACTACTAATAGCGGCGCAGGTATCAGGTTCTAATTTTTCTGCTTGTTGTAATGATAACAAACAGTTATTTAATTGTGAAAATGCTTTTAAATAAATTTCATTTTTACAATTTACTTTTAATGCATTCCTGATCGCGTCCGAATTATAAAATACAGCAGCTTGTTCTTTTGTGATTTTAGGATCAGCTTGAATAATATCTTTAAAAAACTCCACTGTAATTTCAAAGGTGGATTTCTTTAATTGCAATTCATTTGTAGAAGACAAGATCTGATAAGGTATAAATAGTTGATGACATTCAAGCGCAGATAATTTTCCTTCTTTCACAAGCCTAATCAATATTTGACAAAAATGGTTATAAATTCCATCAAAGTTAGGTTGATCCTTCATTGCAGCCCAATACGCAATAAAATGTTGATTGCGAAGAATAGCGTTGATTTGGTCTGCAGTTAAATCACTCTCTGCATTTAACATTCTATTGATGAGTTCGAAAAGAGCTTCAAACACAAGGGCGTCATTTAGCAAAAATGCTGCATTAAATAAATCATTCCATACAGTACTACCTGGTTTGGATTGCATCTCTAATAGACTGAATAATTCTCTAGCGGATAGTAATTGTTCTGGTTTAATAGCTTCAATTAGATGATTTAACAATAGCTGCATTGCCTGCGGGTTGCTTTTTAACGTAGGCGTGCCTAAAAATTGCTCTACCAGTGTTTGTTTTTTTAATACATTTTGTTGTAAAACTAGTTGCTTTTTTTGTTGTGAATTTAACTTGTTACTGATTAATAAGGATTGATTTAAATTCAAATAAAGTTGGAAGGCATCCAATCTACATAACGCTAAGTTATGACTAACTCTTTGGTTTTCGCTAGCCAAAAGTTCAAATAAATTATAACAATCACTTGGGTTTAAAACGGGGTGGTTGCCAGCTAAGAGACTTAAAATGTCAACTCGTAACTCAGCACTATCGATATTAACTATTGCTTGAATGAGATTAACGTTTGACAAAAAGTCATACCAACCTCTTGAAGATAATATTGATGATCCTCTTATTTTTTTTAGTATAAGTGATAACTCAGCCATAGATTGCTGATTGACATTTACGACAAGCTCGGCAAGATGATTTAGGGCAGTAGTAAAATATTGACTTCGGGATTCCTCCTGTTCATCTACTGAAAGAGTTTTACCTATAACATTTAACCATACGCTAAATAAAAGATTATAGTTATCAGTTGAGTTTATTGACCGTCGTAATTTATTAATAAAGGCTGGGCGGTCGCCTTTATTTCCGTGGTTAAGGAGCTTGAATAACTGTTCAAGGGAAAATTTCGGGCTGCTGGTTAAAAAATTTAAGTACTCAGCAAGAGCATTAATATTGGGTTCTTCTACTGGAGAGACCTCTATCGAAGCAATTATTACGGGCGAAGCTTCAGCTTGGACAATTACTGCCTGTGCCGCTTCTATCGGAGCATCTCTCAATGCTTGATTAACAGGAACAATAGGTTGTTCAGCAATTTCCTCAACCTCTTGTTGGGCGGTTCTAGCTTTTTCCAATGCTTCTTTCGCTTCGTTATGGGCGGCAACAGCTTTTTGCTCAGCTTCCTCAGCTTCTTTTTTGGCAGAAGCGGCTACTATAGCGGCTTCTTGGGCTTCTTGTTGCGCAGAAGTTGCTTTTTTAGCAATTTGCTCAGCTTCTTGTTTAGCGTTATCTTTAGCTTTTTGTTTTTTGGCAGAAGCGACTCTATTATTACTATTCTCAATTTCTTTTTGGATCGCAGCCATTTTTTTAGCGATATTCTCAACTTCTTGATCTGCTGCGGCGAGTTTTTTAGCGGCTTTATCTGCCTCTGTTTTAGCGGTAGTTGATTTCCTAAGAGCTTCTGCAGCTTCTTGTTTAACAAGAGCAGCAATGCGTTCTTTTTCTTTTTTACTCGAGCCGCTACTTGATTGACCTTCATCAGGGCTGGCTTCTGGTTCCGGTGCAGCTACAGCGACTGCACTTGACGCTGGTTGCGGAGCTGATATAGCTATAGGTGCTGGTACAGGAACTACTTTAGGTGCAACAGGCGGAGCAAAAAAATTATCTAATTCATCATAAATGTTTGCTATATGTGCTTTATGTTGTTCGTAGGAAAATTTTCGATAATTAGAATCAACAAGTGCCATGATATTCTCCGCAGGTTAAAAATTGATGAAGCAATGACAAGGAAATAGAACATTCAAACGTGAATAGATATTGATAAAACTTACACTTAAGCTTTTGATAAGAATTATTGAGTGAGAAGAAGACAGAAACAACTAATTTAGCTGGAAATAACCTGAAATACTTTGTGAGTATAACGTTTTGCCGATACATGTATGGCGAATCTTTCTGGTTAAAAATTTGTGCAAACTATAACACAAAAGAGGCATCGCAGCAAACATGAGAAAAGAGCTTTATTGGCAAGGTAGGGTGGATTAGAGCCGCGAGGCTCGTAATCCACCACTGCTGGATAATTCAAATTATGCATATGC
>JAGVJQ010000085.1 GCA_020051015.1 Gammaproteobacteria bacterium | reverse complement strand
TGAATTCTTTCAAATTGCTGGACAAAAAATTTGGTACATTGCCAAAAGCAGCACCTAGATCATCGATGGGTTGGCCTAAAATTAATAATGCTACGGTTGAATCTTTACCATCTACTCCAAAACATGCAAGTGCCAGCACACCACTTTTAAAAACGTCACATAAATCTCTGCGTCGGCAAAGCTTACCATCGCTGAACAATCGTCATGGTCGCACACACAATTGTTTAAATGAAGAATTGAACAATATTAATAAGAAAATCAATGGTTATAAAGCAGAGCTAGACAAGCTTGCTACATTACCCAATAGTCAAGCTGAGAATACATATACAACTTTATCTACCGCCATAATAGAACAGCACACATTAATACAGATTGATACGAAACTCGCAAAACTTGATACTAATATTCGATCTGAGTTAATTTGCAATGGCCAATTATACCAACAAGAAAAAAAACACATCGTTGAACCACTTAATGAATCAATTAAGCTGATAACTGCTTTAATCAAAGAAATTAAACAAGTCATTGAAGGTTTCAAGACTACATACGCTAAAAGATTACAAAAGCTAGCCGACTATTATGTCACGCCATACATGATAAGACCTAAGAAATTTATCGATGACTATGATGACGCGCTCAGTGAACTTGTCACTGACTATGAAGAGCGTCTTCATGAAGCAAATTCTATTTTAACGAACTATGAAACTACTTTAGTAGATCTTAATAAACAAAAAGAAGAACTCGTTAAAATCGATAAGCAATGGGAAGAGATACATCAATCAAATGTAATCAAAACTGCAATCCTCGATGTAGTTACACCGCATCGTAATCAATTTGTAAATAAAATAGAAGCGATTCGTCAACTTGAGCAACGTGTCAAACGAATTCCATTAATGTATGGCGCCATTAATCAGATTGAAGAAAATGCTCACCGCAAATATCAAACTGATGTGGAAAAATTACTGGCGTTTACAAGTGATAAGTCTCCTAATGTTGCGGCTCGGGAAGCAAAAGAAATCGTAATAAATAAACTTGAGGCATTACAAAACAAATATACTGATATTAATACCCGCGTTTCTAAGTTACGAAATAAAAATAATACATTGAGACTTGTTAGTGATACGGAGAATATATGGCTTCCCAATATAAAAAATGCAATTAACGAAGCTTTGAGCAAAGGACGTATATTAGGTCAAGTAAATCATCATTATGCTGCAGATGGCGTCGAGCTTGATGAGTTATATGGTCTCACTATATCAACACTTGATTCTTGTCATAATAATGTCAGTAATATTGTAACTAACGCAATCACGGCTGAAGGTGAATGCATTGGAGGTGATAAATCAGGTTATCAGGAACTATTTGAAGCCCGTCAAACTTATGCAAGCCTACAGGCTGAAATGAAACAACATGTTTCGACTTTAGAAGAAGAGAAAAAACGGGTAATAAATGCTGTCTATGATAAGAAAAAGCAACTTATTATTGATATCGATAAGCAACTTGTAGAGTTAAAACAGAAGTGTGATAATCTTACGAATTCTGGCAATATGATTCTTACAGGTCTCGATCTTCAAATACAAAATCTCTTATTTCAAGCTCGAGCAGCTAATGAGGAGGTGCTCACCTTACAAAGCGACTTGGGAAAAAATATTGATGATAATATTGCACGAATTCGTCAATCAAATATTGCTGATACCGCTGATACTCAGATAGGACGTCTCCAACAAATACAGCGCCAATACAATGTAGCACGACAAAGTGCAAACTCTACCTTAAGCCAGCAATTAGTTGCCAGCAAAGTCCCTTATGAAACTGCTATTCAAGAATTAGAAAAATTAAAAATAAAAGTGGAGAATACTCTGCCAGAAATGGCAAATATAGAATCTAGAGTTGCCATCTCAGTCGACCAAATACAGGCGTTTAATCAAGCATTACCTGAATATCAACAGTCAGTAACAAACGCAACTATGACATTGCATACTGATTTAACCACAGCCAAAAAAACGACTCAAGCTTACACCCAAACCATAACAACTATTCAATTGGAACAAAGCACTGCGGTAGCACAAAAAAATGATTTACTCCATCAATTAACCAGACGTTCTGATGAACAAAATAAACAAGCTCACTCTCGATTATCTTGGTTTAGACGAATATTAATTGGAGCAGGTGCAGGTGGTGGTGCTACATTAGGCAGCGCAATTGGTTCTATTCTTGGTTTGCTCGCTGCCGGTCCATTTGGCGCTTTTGTTGGTTTCTTTGCAGGTGCCGCCGTTGGCGCTGCTGTCGGTGGTGGTGTTGTTACTGCTGTTACGCCTGCAGCAGATGAACCAAACAAAGCAACCTTTACTCCAGCAACGACAAATAATATTAATTACGATGCTCAAAAAGGAACGTTTTTCACGACTCTTTCTCATGAGCACGCCGCGCAAGCGGAATCAGGGGCTTATCAATCTGGGCGTTCGGTACCTACCAGTCCTAGTTCTCCAGGTTCAAGTCGTGTAACACAATATAAGAAACCAGAAGAAAAGATAAATCCGGCCATGGGAAGTAATGGTTTAGGACATACCACTAATGTCAATACTAATCCACCATCAATGAATTTGTAATAATTGCAAATGTAGGGTGGATTAGAGCCGCGAGGCTCGTAATCCACCGCTGCTGGATAATTCAAATCATGCATAT
>JAGVJQ010000040.1 GCA_020051015.1 Gammaproteobacteria bacterium | reverse complement strand
TTCTGCACCCGTTAAATTAGAATTTAATCGTTCTATCGATGAATATTTAATCTTACTAAAACATGATGATGATGCATTCAATCGCTGGGAAGCAGCTCAAGAATTAGCATACCATATGCTGGATACGTTTGTTGATGCTTATCAAAATGCCAAACAATATAAATTAGATGAACGTTATATTGATGCGTTATATCATGCTCTGAAAAACACAACACATGATCCGGCATTATCTGCACGTATTTTAATGTTACCAACCTTACAACAAATGGCCGAGCGTTATCAATTTAATATGCCAGTTGAAGCTATTGTCATTGCTCATGCCACGTTACGTGAAACATTGGCCATCAGGTTATATGATATGGTTTTATCGACATATAAACGATTAAATCAACATCAAGCTTATGAGTATAATGCAACCGAAGCAGGTCGTCGTAGTTTGAAAAATACTTGCCTTTATTATTTAGTTCATTCAGATAATGATGAAGGTTTAGCATTAGCCATTGAGCAATATCATTTTGCCAATAATATGACCGATCGTCTCGCTGCCTTAAGCTTGATTGTCAATTGTGAAAATGATTCACGTCAAATTTTATTGGATGATTTTTATCTGCGTTGGCAACATGATAATCTGGTTATGGATAAATGGTTTGCCTTGCAATCAACGAGTGAATTAACTGATGTGCTTGATAATATCAAATCATTATTAACTCACCCAGCATTTAGCTATAAAAATCCTAATAAAGTACGTGCATTAATTGGTGCTTTTGCAACAAACAATTTTGCTCATTTCAATGCAATGGATGGCAGTGGTTATTTCTTTCTAGCTGAACAAGTTTGCATTGTAGATAAATTAAATCCACAAATTGCTGCACGATTAGTCACGCCATTAACACGTTGGCAACCACAACAACCGTTACGCCAAGAGTTAATGCAAAAAGCATTGCAACAAATATTGGCTGAACCAAAATTATCAAATAATGTTTATGAAATTGTGAGTAAGAGTTTGAATCTATCGGCATAATTGAAAAAACATATAGATGGTGTAGGGTGTCTTGCATACGCCCTTCTTTCTATGGTTTCCACTCTTTACCGCCCATACATTTTTGTGGGCCAATTAATGAAAATTTTTGGTCTTGCCAGACATAAGTACAAACCGCAAGTTGCGAGACATCGTATCGATTTGGTCGCTCTGGATCAATTCCATAAGGTGCTTGCATGAATCGTAAATATGTCTTGCCGTTACTAATATAAGCAAATGGTTTAGCGACATGTAAATAGAATGAGCTGATGTCACCATTACCAATCACACCTTGTACAACACTTGAATCAAAATTTAATTTTGTCATTGTTGAGCCTAAAACTTGCCACACACCGATCACTGAATTAGTCATCATGTCCAAACTTGTCGCTAATAATAAATACTGTTGTCCACCTGTATTATTAAAATCACCTTTATATAAAGTATAAAGATCGTTATATCCATCAACAAACGTACCATCATCGTGTACTTTTACCATTGATGGATAAAACAAGTCATTTTCAACATGATTATGTACCATTAATTGCAAAAACCATCTTGTTTCATCAGCCGAACACGGATGGATTTCTATTGCTTGCGATGGTAATTTTTGTAAATTATGAAAGGTTTTTATATAAATTGATTTTTCACTATCATTAGTTTGCGATATCGCGCTTTCAGCTAAGCTAGCTGAGCTCCACCATACTAGACATAATATTGCCAACGTAATAATTTTTTCCATTCTAACAACTCATGTTTTACTCATTTCCACCAATACAATTTTGTGGCCCAACTAAATTAAAACTATGATTTTTCCAAAAGTACGTACACACAAGTAATTGCGATGCATCATAGTAATTTGGATCATCGGGATTTCCCCCCTCCGGCACTTGCATAAAACGCAAGTACGTTTTGCCAAGTAGCCTATACGCAAAAGGTTTTGCCGTATGATAATAAAAACCAGACATATCTCCGCTACCACCTAATACGCCATCTATAACATCTTTGTCATAATCTAATTTAATTAATTGTTCGCCAGATTTTTTCCACGCACTCATCACAGTATCAACATGCATAGAGCCACCGGTCGAAATCAATAAATAATCAAGTGAGCCGCAATTATCAAAATCACCTAAATACAATGTGTATTCATCACCGTATTCATCATCAAAATGTCCATCTTCATTGACTTGTACTTCAGCTGGATCAAATAAATCTTCTTTAATATGATTTTTTATCATCAGTTGTAAAAAAGCTTCCATTTGGCTTTTAGTCACAGGAGCAATTGGCGTTGCATTTTCAGGTAATTTTTGAATGGCATAAAATGCTTTGAAGTAGGCATCTTCTTTTTCTTTAGCGGAAGTTTGAGCACACAACACGGTGGATGTGAATAATAAACCTAAACCAAGAGTACGGATAAAATATTTCATAATCCTATCTTACGTGAGGAATACTATTTTAAGTTTAGCATCGGGTTGAAAAATTTTTGAACAGGCTGGGGATGTGCCTTGGTAATTTTTTAGGCATGCTTTATTGCATTTTTGTCGAACTCCCTTCGGGAGTTTTAAATAATGGCGCGCCCAGAGAATAGACTCGGGCCATCCATGGCCCTCGCCCTTCGGGCGGGCTTCGCCCGTCCAAAAATGCTATCCTGCATTTTTGTCGAACTCCCTTCGGGAGTTTTAAATAATGGCGCGCCCAGAGAGATTCGAACTCCCGACCACCTGGTTCGAAGCCAGGTACTCTATCCAGCTGAGCTATGGGCGCAGTATTGATGTCAGAAACTATTACCTAAATCGTGCTATTTAGCAAGTCACTCCCAGAGAGATTGACTCGGGCCATCCATGTACATATAGCACATACAAAAAAGGCCCTGTAAATCATTTGAGGAAGGAATTTACAGAGCCAAAAAAACTTTAACAAACTTTAACAAATAATGGCGCGCCCGGAGAGATTCGAACTCCCGACCCCCTGGTTCGTAGCCAGGTACTCTATCCAGCTGAGCTACGGGCGCGTAAACTTAAAAATCTTTTACTATACAATGTACTAATTTGCTGAGTCGCTCCGGAGAGATTGACTCAGGCCATCCCAAGCTTTTTTTTGGAAAGGCGTAATAATTTAAGAGTGCGAATTATGCAGAATCAAGCCCATTCTGTCAAGCAGTTTTTCAGATTTTCTGGCCTAATTTAGTACTTTATATTAGCAAAAAAACGTTATACAACTTGCTAAAAACTTTCCCACAATGTTATCCACTGTTTTTGTGGACAACTCAATTGTCAATTGATTTAAAAAAGAATTTCATAAATTAATTTTTTTTATTGGATCTTTCAAATGACCTTAAATAATTCTAGGTTCATAGCAACTGTCTTGAGAAAGAGAAGAATCAAAACAGTTGCTATTTTAAATTATACTTTTTTATAAAAATCGGTACCAATATTTGTCGAATTCCAATCTTTATTATGCGGATCAGCAACGACAGCAGCGTCTAGCCACATGGTTTGTAATTGAGCTTTGTTTGATGTCAAATGCCCTGTCATAGCAATAGATTGATTACATTCAGGAAAATTAATCGACAAGGAAACTACATTGTCATTAAAATATCCGGTCACTGGCATGGGTACGCCCATATTCGCAGCACAATCACCTACTAATGTAGTAAATGTACCAGTTAAATTGCCGGTATTATTTTTGGTAGGAACAAAATTCAATACTAAAGTTGAGCCACGTTGATTTTTATAGGTAATTGTTTGATTACCGCTGGTCGCAGCATAACTGCTGGTGATCGCTATTGCAGCTAATAATCCGGTTAACATTATTTTTGAAAATTTCATAATTAACTCCTTATAAAAATTTTTACAGATTGGAAATTTCTTGGTAGTTTACTTTGTTGAAGCAAAAAGCTTACCCGACTGTCAACCCATGGTAACAATTAAGCTAACAATTAACAATAAACTTCTTTTAATACTGGCGACCATGAGCAAACCACGGGCTCAGCAGTAGAAAAAATCTAAAAAAAAGGGCGTATTTAATACGCCCTTTTTTAGCAGATAGATTAGCGTATAAAATACGCCCCTACAATATTAGCTTAACTGAGCTTTGGCTTGTTCAACAATCGCTGCAAAAGCAGGTTTATCGTGAACAGCTAAATCAGCTAATACTTTACGATCGATTTCAATGGAAGCTTTTTTCAAGCCATTCATGAATTGACTGTAAGTTAAACCTAAACCACGTGCACCCGCGTTAATACGAGCAATCCACAATGCGCGGAATTGACGTTTACGTTGACGACGATCGCGGTAAGCATATTGGCCGGCTTTAATAACAGCCTGCTTGGCAGCACGATAGGTACGGCTGCGAGCGCCTTTATAACCTTTAGCTTGGACTAATATCTTTTTATGGCGAGCACGTGCCGTGACGCCGCGTTTTACTCTAGGCATAGTGAGACTCCTCTAAATTAGCTACCGTGTAACAAGCGTTTTGCTGATACAACATCACATGGATTCATATCACCAGTTGAACGTAAATGACGTTTACGTTTGGTGGCCTTTTTGGTCAAAATGTGATTACGGTTTGCTTTACGGAATTTCACTCCGTTGGCACGCAATCTGAAGCGCTTAGCCGCGCCTCGATGGCTCTTTAACTTTGGCATAGTACTTGAACTCCGCATTCATTAGTTGCATTGATAATATTAAGGTATAAACAATGTTTATTTTTCGACCTAAATATTACTTTTTCTTTTTGGGACCCACCACCATGATAATTTGGCGTCCTTCCATTTTTGGATTCTGCTCAATGGTACCGTATTCTTCTAAGTCTTTGGCAAGACGTTGAAGAATAGCCATACCAATTTCTTGGTGTGATAATTCCCGACCTCTAAATCGCATAAGGATCTTTGCTTTATCCCCATGCTCCAAAAAGCGAATCAGGTTGCGTAGTTTGACCTGATAGTCGCCCTCGTCCGTAACCGGACGAAATATTATTTGCTTGATCTCTGCCTGCTTTTGATTTTTGCGGGCAGTCGCAGCTTTTTTCTTTTGTTGAAACAAAAACTTACCATGATCCATTATGCGGCAAACTGGCGGGTCTGCGTTTGGTGACAATTCAACCAGGTCAAGCTCTGATTCTTGAGCCTTTGCTAGTGCTTCCTGAATGGAAACAACGCCGATCTGTTCACCTTCACTACCAATCAGTCGTACTTGTTTTGCACGAATTTGATGGTTTATGCGAGTCTTCGAAGACTGCTGTTGTTGTTGCTGCATACTGTTCGCGTTAATGGTTTTGTTCCTCCGTATTAACCCTGCCGCATTGCGCAATATCTTGCTGCAATAACGACACAAAAGCTGCAATTGGCATGGAACCTAAATCTTTACCTTCACGTGTACGCACACTGACGGCATTGTTTTCAAGCTCTTTATCGCCAACTACAAGTAAATAAGGCACACGTTGTAAAGTGTGCTCGCGAATTTTAAAGCCAATCTTCTCATTACGCAAGTCAAATTTGACTCTAAAGCCCGATTCTTGCAATTTTTCTGTAATTCTTGTCGCATAATCGGCTTGGCGGTCGGTAATATTCATCACCACGGCTTGTGTAGGTGCTAACCAAGCGGGAAAACGACCTGCATAGTGTTCAATAAGTACACCAATAAACCGCTCTAAAGAGCCTAAAATCGCACGGTGAATCATGACCGGCGTCTGTCTGGAGCTATCTTCCGCAATATATGTCGCATCCAACCGTGCAGGAACAGTAAAATCTAGTTGTATGGTGCCACATTGCCAAATTCGCCCAATTGAATCGCGTAATCGAAAATCAATTTTTGGACCATAAAATGCTCCATCACCTGGGTTCAAGTTCCAATTAAGATTATTATTATCTAATGCTTGCTTTAACGCCGCTTCGGCTTTATCCCATGTTACATCGGTACCTACACATTTTTCAGGACGTGTAGATAAATTAAATTGCACATCACTAAATCCAAAATCAACGTAAACTTCTTTTACAAAATTAATCAGTTTAGTCAATTCATCTTGAATTTGATCTTCGGTACAAAAAATATGGGCATCATCTTGTGTAAAGCCACGCACCCGCATTAGCCCATGCAAAGCGCCCGATAATTCATTGCGATGACACGAACCAAATTCAGCCATGCGAATCGGTAAATCACGGTAACTTTTTAAACCATGCTTGAAAATTTGTACATGACAAGGACAATTCATGGGTTTGATGGCAAAATCTTGTTCCTCTGACTTGGTCGTAAACATTTCATCACGATAATTATCCCAATGCCCGGTCAACTCCCATAAATGACGGGACAAAATTTGTGGCGTGCGAACCTCTTCATATCCATAATGTTTCAATTTTTTACGAATATATTGTTCGATAATTTGATAAATAGTCCAGCCATTATCATGCCAAAACACCATACCCGGAGCGATATCTTGGAAATGAAATAAATCTAATTCTTGGCCAATTTTACGGTGATCACGTTTTTGCGCTTCTTCTAAACGAAATAAATAATCATCCAATGCTTTTTTATCTGACCAGGCGGTACCGTAAATACGTTGTAGCATTTCATTTTCAGATTTACCACGCCAGTATGCACCAGCAACTTTCATTAATTTAAATGCTTTTAATTTTGCGGTATTCGGCACATGTGGGCCACGACAAAGATCAATAAAATCGCCTTGTTGGTATAAAGATAATTCTTCATTAGCGGGAATATCTTCGATAATTTCTGCTTTGTATTCTTCACCTAAATTGCGAAAAAATGTGATGGCTTCTTCGCGTTTCATCACGCTGCGTTTTACTTGGAAATCTTGTTTTGCTAATTCATACATTTTTGCTTCGATGCGTTCAAGATCTTCGGGAGTAAATGAACGACCAAAGGCAAAATCATAATAAAAACCATCTTCAATCACAGGACCAATTGTTACTTGAGCTGTTGGAAATATATGCTTTACCGCTTGTGCTAATAAGTGTGCGGTTGAGTGACGAATCACTTCCAGTCCTTCTGGATCTTTATCGGTGATAATAGCCACCGTCGCATCATGCTCAATAAGATAAGATGTATCGACTAATTTGCCATCGACTTTGCCAGCAAGGGCAGCTTTCGCTAAACCGGCACCAATAGATTGGGCGAATTCAGCCACGGTTAACGGTTTTTCAAATTGTCGTTGACTGTTATCGGGTAACGTAATGGTCAGCATGTTTTCTCTCGATATGACTTAATTAATCCAGCGAAGATTCGGAACTGGATATTATATCGAATAATTGACGAGAAATTAAGAGGTAAGATAGGTATAATTGTGGCTTGAAAGTATAAGAAATGGTAGGCACGAGTGGGATCGAACCACCGACCACCACCATGTCAAGGTGGTGCTCTACCACTGAGCTACGTGCCTATTGTGAGGACATTTCCCCGTATTACGCTGTTATCGTGATTGGTCTTGAATGGTGGATGTTACCACATCAACGAGCCATCACAATCAATGCATCTTTTCCGCTTTAATACGGGCTACATTTAATTCCCCGTATTACGCTGTTATCGTGATTGGTCTTGATTAGTGGCTGTTACCACATCAGCGAGCCATCACAATCAATGCATCTTTTCCGCTTTAATACGGGCTACATTTAATCATCTAAAAATGAGCCGCTAAGATATCATTTTTGCGGGGGGAGTTCAAGCAAGATTTTGGTAGGCACGAGTGGGGTCGAACCACCGACCACCGCCGTGTGAAGGCGGTGCTCTACCGCTGAGCTACGTGCCTATATTAATTTAATTATATCAAATGTAGCCCGTATTAAAGCGAGAAAAAATAATTATTGTTTGGTATTGATAGATAAAGAAAAATGATGATTATTTGGTTTGGTACAATAACAGCGTAATACGGGATCGAGCTTGTCATCGTTGAAATATATGAAAAAGGCTAGCCCTACCCCGTATTACGCTGTGTCGATGGTCAGTCTCGATTACAGCATCTCATGAAAAATAATGAATATGCAATATCAATGCATTTTTTTCGCTTTAATACGGGCTACATTTATTACGTTTGGAGATCTCGGGAGATATAAAAAAGGGCGTCTAAAACGCCCTTATAAAATTATGATTTTACCATTCTCATAATAGGAGCTGGCATTGGTACTGGTTTTATCTCAGCAGTTTCTTGATTAGCCGTAGACTGCATGGTGGTTCGCACTGTTTTTGATGCTTCGGCAGCTACATGTGCAGATTTTGCAAACATTGTACCATTCTGTACAGACGCTGACGTTGTTGGTGTCGGCATTTGTGGTCTGGTGGTTGATGTTAATAAAATATGTTGTAATTTAGAAGCTTTGTTCAACATTATAGTACGCATTTGTTGTGTACTATCCGTCAAGTTCTCAATGCTTTTTTTCACAGCATCTACTTCAGCAAGTAATTGAGACAGTTTCTCTGATTTCTCAGATATCAACTCTAAATTACTTTTTATTTTTCCTTTCAGCTCTTTAAGATGACCTAACTCCACGATGTCTTGGTTGCTTAGCGGAATGACCTCTACCTTGAAATTACTAGCAGCTGGTGCTTTTTCAATGTGATAAACATGCTCTACCTTAGTAGTGTTATTAAGAGTAATCTCTTTAATATGAGCATGAACACCGTGCTCTTTAATTTTTTGTGAAAGTAAATCTTTTAAAGTTTTTAAATCTGTAATCTTTTCGCTCGGAATTTCGATCGTCAATGAATCTCTATACATTTTACCATCGACAAGGCGGTCGATTAAACTTGTCTCGAACTTGATATTGGGCATCGAATGCTCCGGAAAAAATTAAGTGCCTAACTAATAGGGCCTGTTTACAAACCCTAATCACATTGCTGACTCTGGCATTTAACATCAGCTTTTTTATTATCATACCGAATAATTATTAATGGTATCTTAAATAATTTTTATTGGAAGATGATTCTTTAAAATATTTATTTTACTTTATAAATCAATGTCCAAGTAAAGCAATTTGAATAATGGCCAAAATTGCTTCAAGTCCAATAATAGCGATGATAATTATCTCGAGGATGCTTGTATGCTGGTGTTGCAGCTGGCCATTCAACATATTGAACAATTCATGCAACACATCCAATTGTTGGTTAAGAGTTGACACTCGTTGTTGAATGTCTAAAAAGTGGGCGCTAATTAAATAGTCAGTTTCTAAATTAGGATGTTCCCAAAAATATTCTGGCACATCAAGGTATTCACTATTTAAATTGACTGAACTACGCGTTAAAAAAATTTCTCCCATGCGCATGGTAATTTGTTTACGATTTAATAATACCTTACCGGTTTTAGCTAATGATTCGAACAAGGGGGTATTTTCCTGAATAATACGTTTTACAGTTTCTTCGTAAAATTCCAGCTTAATTGATTGTGCTAAACCATATGAAATAGCTAATTTTAATTCGCTATCTTCCGAGGCTAATGCTATCACTTCAACATGAAAACGTTTATGCGAATATAAACGTGTTTTACCTGAATAGCGATAAATAAAATAACGCACTTCTGGCTTATCTATTAATTGTTTACCAAAACGTGCAACTTCTTTAGTAAATGCGTTTTCTTCTGCACTAGTAAATCCCCACATAACAAAAGCACCATGTGCAAAGAAAAATATTTCTTTGTCATTATTTGGAAAACTGACTTGCAATACGTCGCGATATAAATCGGTTTCGTATTTTTGCCCTTTTAAATAATCAGTCAACGCTGTTAAATTAAAACTGTTGGCAATACAGCGTGCAACACAACGCATGATTTTCCTCTTTTAAGTTATCACAGATCTGTTAATGTACCTCGACTTGATCAAGCCACCGCAATAATATTGTTTCCCCTAGCAATTGGGCATTTAAATTGGGATTAATAACCAATTCTTTTTTAACTTGCATAATATATTGAGTATAATTGATTAAATTATTTGCGCGGAGATGAGCAAGCTTTTCTAATGCGGGATCCGCATGACTTGTCGGTCTCACCTTCTGCGTAACGCATTGATTTAAAATAAATATTACCTCATCAATTATCTTTAACAACCCGCCCTGTTGCCAACGTTGGGCGATTGCAATCAGGCGTGAAGAATTTTGTAATAACCCACTTAATTCATCGATTAATTGCATACGAATTTGTTGTGTATCTGCCTCAGCCAATTCTACTGCGCGTTGTGGCGCGCCTTCAGCTTGTTTCAATAATTCAGCAGCTATTGCCATGGTTTGTTTAGATTGTTGCGCTACCCATGTAACTGTTTCATCGCTAAAATCTGGGCTAATTCTTAATGTTTGGCAACGGCTGCGAATCGTTGCGGATAGTTGCGCAGGCGCATGCGAAATGAGTAAGAAATAACATCCCGCACCGGGTTCTTCTAATGTCTTTAATAACGCATTAGCGGCTGAATTATTCATCATTTCAGCAGGCGAAATAATAACAATACGATTACCAATGCGATGACTCGTTTGATGTAATGATTCGATTAATTCACGAATTTGCTCGATTTTAATCGCTTTACTATCTTCAAGAGGGGTTATTTCAAAATAATCTGGATGTTCGCTTATTGCAGGTAATTTACAACTAAAACATTGACCACAGGGTTGTTGTTGTTCAATATCATTTTCACACAGTAAAATTGTTGCCATTTGTGCTGCAAATGTTTTTTTTGCTAGTCCTGGCATACCGCTTACTAACATAGCATGCGGTAAACGATGCTGTTTTTGATAAGCAGAGAATTGTTGCCAGGCAGCTTGATGCCAGGGAAGATAGTTAGTATCGTTATTTGCTGAATGCATCATATTAACGCTCATTATTTTATAAAAAAAAGCTCCCTCTCCCCGCAGCTACACGCGCATAATTGCCGCTACCTAAATGTTGAAGCTGTGAGGGAGAGGGCTGGGGAGAGGGGTATCTTGCCAGTTAGCACGAAACTCGAGCAACCCACTTTGGCATCTAGCATTACGCTCGTTCTCATGCAAAAAGTACCTAGATCAAGCTAATCATTTAGCCTGACAGCCCCCCTCTCCCCCAACCCCTCCCCCGCACTTCGTGGGGGGAGGGGAGCGTATCGTGCATACTGCATGTTCGGTGCTTATTGTACAAAAATTCGCGAGGATCACTCAGTATTGCATACACCCCTACGTAAGATCTAGTCTCAATGCATATGCAATTGCGAAAGGATTCGACCAATTTGTTGTTGTACTTCTTCAATCGTTTTTGCTGCATCCACCATTTTATAACGTTCAGGCTCTGCCGCAGCCCTTTTTAAGTAGGCTGTTCGTGCACGTTCAAAAAACTCGGTTTTTTCCACTTCAATTCGATCTAATGCGCCACGTTGCATCGTTCGCTGCAAACAAATCTCAACCGGAGCATCCAGTAAAATAACCGTATCGGGACGAAAACGCCCTTGTACCCAATTTTCTAAGGTATTAATTCGCTGTGCATCAATACCGCGGCCGCCGCCTTGATAAGCATAACTGGCGTCAGTAAAACGATCACATACCACCCATTTACCTTCTTGCAAGGCTGGCCAGATAACTTGATGTAAATGCTGAGAACGAGCAGCAAAGACCAATAATAGCTCTGTATCAGCCTCCATAACTTCTGCTTGTTTTTTTAAGAAGATTTGCCGGATTTGCTCAGCAATTAAGGTACCGCCTGGTTCACGGGTTTGGATAAAAGGAATGGAATGTTGTTCCAGCCAATGTTGTACATAATGCATGGCAGTGGACTTGCCCGTTCCTTCAATGCCTTCGATGGTAATAAATTTGCCTGAGTATATATCGTTCATAGATGTTATCGCTATTGTTGATATTGGTACTTTACCATTATCTAGCGAATTGGTTAAGAGGCAATTATAGTAATACGATGATTACTATGTCCCGCGTGTCATTGTAAAAATAGTTCCGGGTATTGAACTTCCTTCAACATATTCATTACATACATTTTTATGCCAAAAAGAGCGAGTGACTTCAGCCTTTAATGTAGCATATGATATAATTTCTTTTTGCTCAATTTCTTTTGTATTTTTGGCGCTATATAGTTCTAATTTCATTCGCAATCCCTCAAGTGAGGCCTTGATAGAAGTACGCCACTCTTCAAATTTTATTGCTATTTTGCATTCGATTATCTCATCTATACAATCACTTGTTGCTAACATAATTACAAGTTCTTTACTATTTGTAGGTAAGGTTATATTTAGTTCGTTTTTTAGATACTTACAAATACTTTCTATTAAGTCGTTAAAGTTCTCTTGTAAGTACTTGAAATGCATTGTTGGAAAAGATAAATGTATAAGATGATTCTCAATGTGCGTAATATAAGAAGTTAGGCATAATAACTGTCTTATGATTGGCATCGATTCTTCGTCTTGGTCGATAACTTGTAGACAATCGTCAATGCAATTTAATAACTTGCTTGTTTTATAAGTCTCTTTCATTTCAGCTGAAAAACCTTTGAGGAACATCATTACCCCATCCGGCGTATGAATATTAAATATAGGTTTATATTGACTTAATTTCTCTATTAATGCATTACTATTCTTTGCTCCATTTTTGATGGCGTCCAGAACAATACGGGCGCAATTGTATTTAACCCAATTAAAGCCAGGTTTTTTTGTTGCAAATTCACTTTGCCACCAATCATAAATTGCCTGCTCTGAAAGACCATACCCATTTTCTTCGACAGAGGGCAGGATAATCACTTCATTGAATTGATGTGTTTTTGAATCCATTTCAAAAGTATGCAGTCTGAAATCGGCTTTTGAGTTAAATTTTGCAGGAAAATAACTAATATATATTGGAATATTACTGCGTGTTACACAAAGCGATAAATGAGTTGTATCCCCAGGCCACCGATAAACTATAATCATTAAAAACCCTGTATTAAATAATATAATTTATTAGAGTTTAATGAACCATCCTTAAGGGGTTATTAATGAATTTGTCGTCTGCAGAAATTATCTCTGTGCCCTACTCTATTGTTTGTGTTTTGTTGCTTGCTGACACTGTTTTTGAGGTGGCTTTAATCGATGTTTTTACAGGAACAGATTTCACACTTGGTTTTTCGCTATTTTTTAATGTCTTTAAATACGCTTTCACTGCTTTATCATGCTGCGTTAAATTATCTGAGAATCGATGCGTACCACTCCCATCACCGATAGCAACAAAATATAAATAATTAGTATCAGCTGGATGCAATGCTGCTGCAATTGAGCTTGCACTTGGCATAGCAATCGGGGTTGGTGGTAATCCCGTATGTAAATACGTATTGTATGGCGTATTGAGTTTTAAATCTTTTGTCGTGATATTTCCATTAAACGTAGGGCCTAAACCATAAATGACCGTCGGATCAATTTGCAATGGCATGCCTTTGTGCAATCGATTAATAATCACACTAGCGACTAAAGGCCGTTCAGCGATGCTTGCGGTTTCTTTCTCGATTAATGATGCGGCAATGAGTGCCTCATAGGATGTTTGATAAGGTAAATTAACACTACGTTGCTGCCATGCTTGATTAATATGCTTTTGCATAGTGTTATATGCTTTTAGTAAAATCGTCGTTTCTGTGGTGCCACGTACGTAAAAATAAGTATCAGGATAAAACATCCCTTCTGCATTAGCACGTTGTGAACCTAATTTTTGCATAATTTGTTGCTCGGTCAAACCTTGCAAATCATGCTTCATTAATGGTTGCTTTGCTAGATCAGCCATGAATTGATTAAACGTCCAACCTTCGACTAAAGTCACAGCATGTTGCATGACTTTACCGGTTTTTAATTGTTTATATATTTGTTCTGGATTCATGCCTGGCGTGAATAAATATTCACCGGCTTTAATATGATGACTGGCATCGCGTAGACGAACTTGCCAAACAAAGTAATTTTTCTGATTAATAAGACCTGCTTTATACAATTGATGAGCAACTTGTCTAAGCGAGCTACCTGATTTTATTTCTACATAAACGGTAAGATAAGGATTAACGCTGGGTTTGCGCCACCAATCGTACATGGTGCGTAATTGAATGGCTAAACCTAACATTAATAAGACGAATATTGCTGTCAGAAGCCATTTCCATTTCATGTATACTTATATCCTACCAAACTTTGATCCCGGGTTACGTGCGTTACTAGCATTATTCATCATACATCTAAATCGAATATCACTGGATTTTTCCATATCAAAAACGCACTTACCCGGGCTACATTTATTTTAAGGAAAAATTAATCGACTCGTTTAAAAATTAGCGTACCATTAGTACCACCAAATCCAAATGAATTTGATAATGCTACATTAATTTGGCGTTTTTGTGCGGTATTAGGCACAAAGTTTAAATCACAACCTTCGGCTGGATTATCAAGATTAATAGTAGATGGCGCAATATTGTCACGAATAGCTAAAATACTGAAGACCGCTTCCACAGCGCCTGCGGCGCCTAATAAATGGCCCGTCATTGATTTGGTTGAACTAACTGCTAATTTGTATGCGTGATCAGCAAATAAATCTTTAATCGCTTTTGCTTCAATGACATCACCAACTGGTGTCGATGTGCCGTGCGCATTAACATAATCCACTTCATGACGTTCCATATTGGCATCATTAAGTGCATTTTGCATAGCCGCAATAAATCCTGTGCCATGTTCATCCGGCGCGGAGATATGATAAGCATCACTACTCATACCAAAACCGACTAATTCCGCATAAATTTTCGCACCGCGTTTTTTAGCCGTTTCATATTCTTCAAGAACGATAGTTGCAGCACCATCACCCAACACGAAACCATCACGATCACGATCCCATGGTCGACTAGCTTTAGTTGGTTCATCATTACGTGTAGATAAAGCACGCATGGCTGCGAAACCACCCAAGCCTAATGGACAGGTCGCCATTTCAGTACCGCCAGCAATCATCACGTCAGCATCACCGTAGGCAATCATACGTGCGGCTAAGCCAATATTATGAGCACTGGTTGTACATGCAGTTACCACTGAAATATTTGGGCCTTTCAAGCCTTTCATAATAGAGAGATAACCGGAAGCCATGTTAATAATAGCGCCAGGAATAAAGAATGGGGAAATCTTACGGGGGCCACTTTCGACGATGGCATCATAAGCACGTTCAATGAATGGTAAGCCACCAATTCCTGAGCCAATGGCAACACCAATACGTGGTGCATTCGCATCTGTCACTTCCAGTTTGGCATCTTCCATTGCTTGACAACCTGCGGCTGTAGCATACTGCACGAAGACATCAAGTTTTCGTGAGTCTTTAGGGCCAATATAAGGAATGGGGTCAAAACCCTTTACTTGTGCTGCAATTTTAGCTGCGAAATTTGTTGTATCGAATGATTCAACCAGGCTAACACCGCTTTGACCTGCACAAATACCACGCCAGGAATCTTCGACATTTAAACCTAATGGCGAAAGCATCCCCATGCCAGTTACTACTACTCTGCGCTTGGTCATAATAGATTATCTCCGGTCAAATCAACCTCCATAATATTTAATGTAAATGCTAAATATATAAAGGATATTTACTTGCAAAAAAACCCCACAACACGAAGAGAATTTCGTATTCTGGGGTAATTATGCTAATGAATTAATTTATTCTTCAACAAATTTTCTAACGTAATTAATTGCATCTTGTACAGTTACAATCTTTTCAGCATCTTCATCAGGAATTTCAGCTTCGAATTCTTCTTCCAAAGCCATAATCAATTCAACGGTATCTAATGAATCTGCGCCAAGATCATCAACAAAAGAAGCATCTGGTCTAACATCTTCTTCTTTAACGCCCAGTTGTTCTACAACAATCTTCTTGACGCGTTGTTCAACACTACTCATTGTAAGGTCCTCTTTAAGTTAAGCTAGCGTGTATTTTAACAGTCTTTTAGAATTTGCCAAGAGACCTGTTAAAAAAAGGTTACAAATGCCTTCCCGCTGCGGAAGAAGGCTGCAGAAATTAATGCATATACATTCCGCCATTCACATGAATAGTCTCACCAGTCACATAAGATGCGGCTGGTAAGGCTAGGAATGCCACCACAGACGCAATTTCGTCTGGTCGCCCCACTCTGCCCATTGGGATACGTTCATTTAATGCTTGTTGTTGCGCTTCAGGAATGGCGCGGGTCATATCAGTATCAATAAAACCTGGTGCAACGACGTTTACAGTGATATTACGACTGGCAACTTCGGTAGCAAGGGATTTACTGAATCCGACTATGCCAGCTTTTGCTGCTGCATAATTGGCTTGCCCAGGATTACCCATAAAACCAGAAACTGAGCCAATATTGATAATACGTCCCCAGCGCGCTTTCATCATATTGCGTAAGCTAATTCGGCATAATCGATATACCGCAGTTAAGTTAGTATCAATAATGGATTGCCATTCTTCATCTTTCATTCGTAACATGAGGTTATCGCGAGTAATACCGGCGTTATTTACCAGAAGTTGTACTACACCATAATGTTGTTCAATATGATCAAATGCCGCTTCAACAGCTTTACCATCGGTGACATCCATCACAATACCCGTACCATTGATATTATTAGCTTTTAAATATTCAGTGATACTTTCTGCACCACTTTCAGTTGTTGCTGTACCAATCACGGTGGCGCCTAACTGCCCTAATTGTAATGCGATTGACTTACCAATACCGCGTGTTGCTCCGGTCACTAAGGCCACTTTACCTGTTAATGTTTCATTAAGTAAGCTCATGTTTTTTATCCTATTTTTATACTATCGTGACCCATTGCAACGAATGCTTGTTGCAATGTTGCCTCATCGTAAATTGGCAAGGTTTCAATATTGCTATCAATCCGTTTATTTAATCCTGTGAGTACTTTACCTGGGCCTAATTCTAATATACGTGTAATACCTTTTTGCGCAAAAGTTTGGATAGTCTCGACCCAACGTACTGGACTATATAATTGCGCTGCTAAGACTTGGCGAATTTGATCAGCTTGTTGATGCGCCGTCACATCAGCATTATGAATTAACGTGCAATTTGGCGCTTTAATATCGGTTGCGGCAAGACGGACCATCAATTTCTCTGCAGCTGGACGCATTAAATCACAATGTGATGGTACGCTGACTGGAATTAACTTAGCTATTTTGGCACCCATGGTTTTTGCAATCACTACAGCACGTTCAACTGCTGCTTTATGGCCAGAAATAACGATTTGGCCGATAGCATTAATATTTGCTGGCGCAACAATTTCACCTTGCGCTGCTTCATGACACACCGTCTCTACTTGAGCGGGCTCTAAACCGATAATGGCTGCCATGGCACCAATGCCTTGCGGCACCGCTTCTTGCATTAATCTGCCGCGTTCTGCCACTAATTGTACTGCATCACTGAAACTTAAACTATTTGCGCAGACCAAAGCAGTATATTCACCTAAACTATGCCCAGCCATTATTGCTGGTATTGTAGGATGTAATTGTTGAATCACGCGATAAACGGCGACTCCAGCCGTTAATAATGCCGGCTGGGTATATTCGGTTTGATTAAGTTTTTCCTCAGGACCTTGGGTTGCCAAAGTCAGCATATCGTAACCTAAAGCAGATGAAGCTTCGTCAAAGGTTTGTCTTGCAATGGCATAATTCGTTGTTAATTCTTGCAACATGCCAACTTGCTGTGAGCCTTGACCAGGAAAAACAAATGCGAGATGTTGTGTGGTCATATTTTATATCCTAATTAAACTGGCACCCCAAACAAAACTACCACCGACGGCTTCTAGTAATAAGGTTTGGCCTGGTTTAATGCGTCCATCGCGTACACCACGGTCGAGTGCTAATGCAATGGAAGCTGCCGATGTATTACCATGATCTTGTACTGTCAAGATAACTTTTTCCATCGATAAGCCTAGCTTTTTAGCTGTTGCAGTAATAATTCTTAAATTTGCTTGATGTGGAATTAACCAATCAATATCAGCACAATCCATATTATTGGCTGCTAAAATTTCATCGACTACATCACCTAATACTTTTACCGCAAATTTAAATACTTCTTTCCCTTCCATATGAACATATGGTAATAAACCTGGCTTAGCTCGATTAGGTAATCCAGTAGGAACATATAACACATCTTTATAACGTCCATCAGCATGGATATGAGTAGATATAATTCCTGGTGTATCTGATGCTTGTAAAATAACAGCGCCTGCCCCATCACCGAATAAGACACAGGTGGAGCGATCAGTCCAATCAAGGACGCTAGACATGGTCTCTACACCGACCAACAAAATTGTTTTATAAGTGCCTGTTTTAATAAATTGGTCGGCAATATTTAAACCATAAATAAACCCAGCACAGGCAGCGGCAAAATCAAACGCTGGCACACCATAAATACCTAGGTTATGTTGGACTAAGGTGGAGGTGGTGGGTAATACCATATCTGGGGTGGTGGTACCAATTAAAATCAAATCAATGTCTTCGGCTTTAATACCTGCAGCTTCAATAGCCTTTTTGGCAGCTTCCGTTGCCATCATGGATGAAGTTTCATGTTCATTAGCAATATGACGTTGGCAAATACCACTACGTTCGACAATCCAGTCATGGCTGGTTTCGACTATTTTAGCTAAATCATCATTTGTTACGATTTTTTCGGGAAGATAAGACCCGGTGCCAATAATACGGGTAAATTTTGCTTGTACTTTTTCTGGCATTGTAATTCCTGTAGCTATTTTATTCCTGCGATATGGGAGCTTGCAGGAGATGCTCTACTTGTTGGTGGACTAATTGGGGGATATTTTGCTGAGCTTGTCGCACTGCTTCGTCAATAGCATTAGCAAATGAAATTACATTTGCACCACCATGGCTTTTAATAACGATTCCTCGCAACCCGATTAAGCATGCACCATTATAATTTGCTGGGTCAATATGTTTTTTAACTATTTTAATGACTGGGATCGCCAATAATCCAACCAACTTGGTGTAAATATTTTTATGGAAGGCTTGTTTAAGGTAGTAAAGAATGAGATTGGCAATACCTTCACTACTTTTTAACGCCACGTTACCCACAAAACCGTCACAGACAACAACATCGACATTACCACTGTAAATATCGTTACCTTCAACATAACCAATGTAGTTGAGCCCTGCATGATGTGCAAGAAGTTGAGCAGTTTCTTTAACTTGTTCATTCCCTTTAATCTCTTCTTGACCAATATTAAGTAAACCAACTCGGGGATGAGAAATATTACTCACAGCAGAAGCGAGTACCGACCCCATTACCGCAAATTGTAGCAAATGTTCTGGGCTGGAGTCGACATTAGCACCCAAATCCAACACCCTGGCTATTACACCAGGTTTGGTGGTCGGGAATGCCGTAATAATGGCAGGCCGCTCAATGCCTGATAATGTTTTTAACACAAACCTAGCTGTCGCCATTAAAGCGCCAGTGTTACCTGCGCTAACGCAAGCATGTGCTTGTTGTTCTTTTACCAAATTGATCGAAACACGCATTGAGGAGTCTTTTTTATTTTTAAGCGCCGACGAGGGCGACTCATCCATTTCTACAACTTGCGTTGCTGGATGAACCCTTAGTGTTGGCGGCAACTCCTTAATACCGTGTTTATTGAGGCATTGCTCAATAACGTCAGGCTGACCTACTAATATCAAATTAAGATTAGTATGTTTTTTAAGAACTTTTAGGGCAGCAGGAATTGTCACGGTTGGACCGTGATCTCCACCCATCACATCGATTGCAATGGTGACGTTAGTCAAAGCAACTACTCTTCTGTCTCGGTATCACTAGCTTTGCTTTCTACCACTTGATTACCACGATAAAAACCTTGCTTGGTCACATGGTGACGGCGGTGGGTTTCACCGGTGGTAGCATCAATAGCTAAAGTTGGGCCTGATAATGCATCATGAGCACGACGCATGCCACGGCGGGAACGGGATTTTTTACTTTTCTGAACAGCCATCTTAGAAATAACTCCAAATCGGTTAGGGGCGTGATTCTATCGCTCTCTGAGGCTCCTGTCAACACAACCACCCATTTTTACTCTTTTACTCGGCACAATAGTTTACTTCGATATCGCCTCCGCTACCGCAATTCACTATTACATCATTTTGGGGGGCGTGTTGTAGCGCTTGTGTCGCTTTATTAGCAACCATACTACAAAAGTTAGAGCGTTGATTCACTAACATACCAGGGACCTCGACTGAGATTCGCAAACATGAAATACTTTTCATCGGTCCATTTATTGCCACATAAACAAAATATAGGCTTGGTGGTTGCCATATATTAGTGACGGTATCAACTTGGGTAATATTCTTATCAATTAGCGTCTGTGCAACATTAGTAGTGCCAGTACCGAAAATCTTTGTCAAATCTTGGTTTCCTGGCGTATTCGCATTAGTATTTACATAACTTGCGACATTGTGTCCTAACGTAACGAGTTGATTAATAAACTCATTAACTTTTTGCTCACTACGCACATTGGTATAATAGCCAACACTTATAATGGCAATAATAGCAGCAACAGCTATCGCCAAAAGAATCTCAAGTAATCCAAATCCACTTTGCCTCCACCGGGACTGTTTACAATTGATTCGGGCCTTCGGCCCGCCCCCTTTGGGGCGGCTTTCAGCCGTCCAAATTGGCTGGCGCCAATTTGTCGCTAGGTGTTGCTGCATGATTATTCCTTAACCAAAAGTCATACCAAAACTAAAACCCGACGACACTGTCGGGGTTTGATTTCAGCTCATAGGACGCAAGGTAATTTCAACACGACGGTTTTGTGAACGGCCTTGTGCAGTCGAATTGCTGGCAACAGGATTAAGCTCACCCATGCCTTGTGTAAAGATTCGATTGCTTGTCACACCTTGCCCCACTAAGTATGAGCCTACACTTTGAGCTCGCGCTTGTGATAATTGTTGGTTATAAGTCGCAGCACCTGTGTTGTCGGTGTAGCCAGTAATAATCACATTATTATTACTATATTTTTTCAATACCATAGCTACTGAGTTCAAGGTTGGGTAGAAACCAGCATTAATATCAGGACTATTGGTAGCAAAGGTCACATCGGAAGCCATAACTAAAGTAATCTGGTTGCCATTTTGCTGAACTTGGACACCTGAATTCATCAAGACTTGGCGTAATTCTTTATTTTCTTGGTCCATGCTTAAGCCAACCAAGCCACCAACAGCGGTACCAATTCCAGCACCAATTAATGCACCACGGCCACCACCTGCTAATGCCCCGATTGCAGCACCACCAGTACCACCAACTATCGCACCTTTAGTGCTATCACTAACTTGCGTTTGGCCGGTATAAGGGTTAACTGCTGTACAACCGGTTAAGGCGGTTAAGGATAATAAGGTCAAGCTGATAACTAAAGGTTTCATTGCATTCTTTACCATGTCTTTCTCCGCAAAGTTTTTAGGATCTGTTTACAATTCTACTATGCTGGGCATAAAGCCTAAATTATTACTAAAGAACCTTAATCACGAAATAATATCATAGGCACTTCATAATGCTCTAGTGCTTTATCTTTATTTCATGATTCAATTGAACCATAATTTTTTTTATCAACTCATCCGGAGGTATTACGGTCTGTCGTCAACGACTTTAGCTTTCGGCAATAAATCTTCTCGTGTCAAACCAAAGGCGACTGCCAGAGCCCCCGCTACATAGATTGATGAGTAGGTACCTACCACAATACCAATCCATAATGCGGTTGCAAAACCATGCAAAGTCGGGCCACCGAAGAAAAACAACGAAATGACCGCCACTAAAGTTAAACCTGAAGTCATGATAGTTCGTGACAACGTTTGATTAACTGACAAATTAACGATTTCAGCAGGCGTACCATTACGTACTTTGCGGAAGTTCTCTCGCATTCGATCAAATACCACAATCGTATCATTCAATGAGTAACCAATAATGGTTAATACTGCAGCCAATGAAATCAAATCAAATTCCATATGGAAAAATGAAAACACACCTAAAATGATGATTGGATCGTGCAACAATGAAATTGCCGCACTAATCGCTAACCGATATTCAAAACGCAATGCAATATATATTGCCGTACCCAAGATGGCGACAAATAAAGCCAATGCGCCTGTCGTTGCTAATTCTTTTCCAACTACTGGGCCAATGTAACTAGTACTATCAAGATTTGAACCAGGAACTGCTGCTGCAACTTGATTACCAATTGATTTTTGATTCAAGTTTTGTGCGCCGCCGATACGAATTAACACACTCTTGCTGGTGCCGTAATTTTGCACCACAATATTATTAGTATTAAAACCAGCTTTACCTAAATCAGCACGAATCTGTGTTAAGTCCGCTGCTTGTTGGAATGACAGATGGACTTCGGTACCACCAGTAAATTCCAGTCCCCAATTTAATCCATTCATAAATAAGCTAACAACAGATGCCAGCACGATGATTGCAGAAAACAAGGCTGCCCATTTACGCAGCCCCATAAAATTAATGCGAGTATTGGATTTAAAAAACTCCATGGCTAAATTCCTATTGATAGCTTTTTAATTTGACGTTTTGTACCATAAGCCATATAAACCATGGCGCGCGTACCCATAATTGCCGTGAACATGGAAATCAAAATCCCTAAGGTCAACGTGACGGCAAACCCTTTCACTGCACCTGTCCCTATACCAAATAAGGCCACTGCAGCAATTAAGGTCGTAACGTTGGCATCGATAATGGTTGAAAATGCTTTTTCAAAGCCAGCTTCAATACAAGCGTGCGGTGACATGCCATTACGCATTTCTTCACGAATACGTTCAAAGATAAGTACGTTCGCATCGACAGCCATACCCATAGTCAACACAATACCGGCAATACCAGGCAATGTTAGTGTTGCGCCAATGATGGATAACGCTGCGACCAATAACACCATATTCATTAATAAAGCGATATCCGCAAATAAACCAAATAAACGATAATAAAACATCATAAACAAGACAATGATAGCTAGACCGACTTCTACTGAGAAGACGCCCATTTTGATGTTAGCTTTACCGAGACTTGGCCCAACGGTGCTTTCTTCAATAATATTGATTGCCGTTGGCAACGCCCCTGCGCGCAATAATAAAGCTAAATTGTTAGCTTCATTCGGATCCGTCAAACCGGTGATTTGGAAATTATTAGGTAACGCACTTTGAATGGTCGCTACGTTAATCACTTTTTGAGTGGTGTGTGGGACATAAACTGTCTTGCCATCTTTCACCGCACTCTCAAAATTAGTTTCAATATAAACGGTTGCCATAGCGTGGCCGATATTCTGCCCAGTCAGACGATAAAAATTAGATTCGCCACCGCCACCTAACCAGATATTTACCGCAGGTTTACCATCTTCACCATAACTGGATGTTGCATTAGTAATGGAAGAACCTGTTAATACAACTTGATCATATAACAAAACGGGTTGTCCATCTTGCGTATAATAAATTTGCGTTCCTGCTGGCGGGCTACCTTTTAAGGCTTGTTGCGCATCCGCTTTATCATCGACTAAATGAAACTCAACGGTTGCAGTACCACCTAAGATTTCTTTTGCTCGTGCAGTATCTTGTACGCCAGGTAAATCCACAGCAATTCGCTCTGCACCTTGACGTTGTACAATGGGCTCTGACACACCCAGTGCGTTAATACGATTACGTAAGATCGTCGTTGTTTGTTCAATCGCATTATTTTGGGCATCAATGATTGCTGCTGGAGACATTTGTGCAGTCAATTGATAAATGCCATTTTTATCGGACGTTTGAACTACTAAATCAGCATATTCTTTATTAATCAAACTCACTGCTTGCTGCATTACTGCTGCACTAGGAAATTGCATGGTAATTTGGTTGTCAGCTGTTTTTGTCAAACCAGTATAACGCACACGATCAGCACGTAATTGATCGCCGATGCTGCGCATATAACCAACGACACGTTTTTGAATTAATGAATCAACATCAATGGCTAATAAGAAATGTACCCCACCTTGTAAATCCAAGCCTAATTTCATTGGATTGGCACCAATTGCTGTCAATACACGGGGAGTTGCACTAGCAAGATTCAACGCAACGGTATAGTTATCGCCAAGTGCTGATTTAATTAAATCATTTGCTTTGATTTGACTATCCGCATCTGGAAAACGCACCAATAATGACTCATCATCGCCCGACATGTCGGTATAGTGAATTTGATTGGTCGTTAATACTTGCTGCACTTGTTGTTTAACTGTCTGATCAATGTTGTAACCCGTGTGCGGTGAAATTTGCACCGCCGGATTTTCACCAAACAAGTTTGGCAAGGCATAAATAATGCCAATAACAAACACAGCTATTATTAATATATATTTCCAGCGCGGATATTTATTCATTCTTATTTCCTATTTCCTTAAACTTTCAACGTTCCTTTCGGCAAGCAACTGGCAATTGCAAAGCGTTGAACCTTTACTTTAATGCCTTGCGCAATTTCTAACTCAAGAAAACTTTCATCTAATTCAACAATCTTGCCTACGATGCCGCCAGTAGTCACGACTTCATCGCCTTTAGCCAAATTGCTAATCATATTACGTTGATCTTTTTGGCGTTTTTGTTGCGGACGCAAGATCAAAAAGTAAAAAATAGCGAAAAATACCACTAGAAATAAAATACTGGTTAATCCACTTCCAGAACCAGTCGCTGCAGCGGTGCCAGAGCCAGTAGCTGCAAATGCATCAGGTATTAAAAAACTCATTGGTTGGTTCTCCATTGTTCATAGGTTGTTGCTACAAAGCTTTGCAATTTACCTTGTTCGATGGCATTACGCAAATCTTTCATCACTCGTTGATAAAAATGCAAGTTATGGATGGTGTTTAAATGCGCACCTAAGATTTCACCACACCGATCTAAATGGTGCAAATAGGCTCGGCTAAAATTAGCACAAGTATAACAATCACAGTCAGGATCAAGCGGTGCTAACGATTTGCGATTAGCGCTATTGCGAATGCGAATAATACCTTGAGAGGTAAATAAATGACCATTTCGAGCATTACGTGTTGGCATCACACAATCAAACATATCCACACCACGTAAGACCCCTTCTATCAAATCGGATGGCGTACCAACGCCCATCAAATAACGTGGTCGATCTTGTG
Source organism: Gammaproteobacteria bacterium (assembly GCA_020051015.1). Taxonomy (GTDB): domain Bacteria; phylum Pseudomonadota; class Gammaproteobacteria; order UBA1113; family UBA1113; genus JABEVJ01. The sequence continues at coordinate 12,663 of JAGVJQ010000040.1, read as the reverse complement.
GTAATAATGGGGTGGTATGCTCCAAAATGTGGATCATTTCATGTTTAGGTTCGCCAACAGACAGACCGCCAATGGCATAACCATCGAAGCCAATTTCTAATAATCCATTCAGTGAAATTTCACGTAAATGGCGATATACACCACCTTGCACAATCCCAAATAAAGCAGATGGATTGCCTTCGTGTGCTACTTTACATCGTTTGGCCCAACGTAAAGATAATTGCAATGAATCATGTACTTCTTTTTCTGTTGCCGGATAAGGTGTGCACTCATCAAAAACCATAACAATATCAGAGCCTAAATCTTTTTGTACCTGCATCGAAACCTCAGGACTCAAAAAAACTTTATCGCCATTAATGGGTGAATGAAATGTAACACCTTCTTCAGTAATTTTGCGCATTTTACCAAGGCTGAATACTTGAAAACCACCAGAGTCAGTTAAAATGGGTCCAGACCATTGGGTAAAATCATGCAAATCGCCATGTAATTTAATAATGTCAGTGCCGGGTCGTAGCATTAAGTGATAGGTATTGCCCAAAATAATTTGCGCACCCGTTTCTTTGACACCCATGGGTGTCATTGCTTTAACAGTGCCATAAGTACCAACAGGCATAAAGGCAGGTGTATCTACGACACCGCGCTCGAATGTCATGCGTCCGCGACGAGCGGCGCCATCAGTGGTTATTAATTCAAATTTCATTATTCTTCCTCATACTATCGGCTGTCGCTCTCCTCGCCCCGCAGCTACACGCTCATATTTGTCACTTCATATATGTTGAAGCTGTGAGGGAGAGGGGTGGGGGGAGAGGGGCATCTCGCCAGTTCGCAGCAATCTAGATTAATCCACTTCTCCATCTAATAATGAGCATTTCATTACATACGAAAATGTATAGATCGTGCCATAAACAAGCCTGACAGCCCCCCTCTCCCCCAACCCCTCCCCCGCACTTCGTGGGGGGAGGGGAGCAGATTGTGCAATTTCTCATGTTACATTAAATTCATGCAACATTATCTCTCAACAAACATCGCATCGCCATAGCTATAAAATCGATATTGTTGCGCTATCGCGTGGTGATAAGCCGCCATCGTTTGCGATAATCCTGCAAAAGCACTCACCAACATAATCAACGATGATTTAGGTAAATGAAAATTAGTGATCATCGCATCGACAACATTAAATTGATAACCAGGATAAATAAACATATTGGTTTCACCTTGATAGGCTTTTAACTCGCCTCCACGTCCTGCTGTTTCTAAGCTACGTACTGATGTCGTCCCCACAGCAATGACACGTCCACCCTGCTGTTTTGTTTGTTTAATGCGTTCTACCGTCTCCGGCGATACTTCTAAATATTCATAGTGCATTTGATGTTGATGCAAATATTCAACCCGCACTGGCTGAAATGTTCCAGCGCCAACATGCAAGGTAACATAATCTGTTTGCACACCTTTAGCATGCAATTTTTCAAATAATGCTGCATCAAAGTGTAAACCAGCAGTAGGTGCGGCAACTGAGCCATCATGTTTGGCATAAACAGTTTGGTAACGCTCTTTATCAGACATTTCATCCTGTCGCGTCATATATGGCGGTAATGGCATATGGCCAATTTGCTCTAAAATACGAATAGCAGGCACCGTGCCTAAAAAAGTTAATTCAAATAATTCACCTTGTCGTTCGCCAACTAATAATTGAAAATTATTTTCAAGATGAATAATAGTACCTGGTTTTGCTGCCTTGCTTGCGCGCATATGAGCTAATGCTGTTTGCGTATCTGTTATGCGTTCAATTAATATTTCTACCTTGCCGCCCGTGGTTTTTTCACCAAATAATCGTGCTGGAATGACTCGCGAATTATTTAAGATTAATAAATCGCCAGGGCGTAGTAAATTTTCGATATCAGTAAAAGTTCGATCGTTAATTTGATTAGTTGATGCATGCAAATGTAATAAACGACTAGCGCTACGCTGCGTTAATGGATAACGTGCAATTAAAGAATCAGGCAAATGGAAATCGAAGTCATCGACTTTAAATGTTGTAGACATAGGAATATAATTAGGTGGTGCCGGAGGTCGGAATCGAACCGACACGGTATTGCTACCACCGGATTTTGAGTCCGGCGCGTCTACCAGTTCCACCACTCCGGCGTTAAGTGTTGCGCATTATAACAGCCAATAAAACCGTGTCAAGCAATACCCAGGTTTTCTTAAATGTCTTTTTAAATTATGCAATTCGAATTTCAACATAACTACAATTTATTTTGGCCTGATTAGTGACCGTAACCCGGGATCGAGCTTGATTCAACCACTGATCCCTCAGAATGTTTGTTTGGGACCCCCATTGCATTTTCTTCTGTTTGCATTTTCATAGGAGTACTATCATTTGCATATGGTGGCTGAAACACGCGGCCTGCTATATTACCATAAGCCCCCGATTTATTGGTGGATTGGTGTAAACCGCTGCGTCCTTGCTTATACAGAATATCCCCATAATAGTCTTGGGCTATTGCAAGTCCTTGCGCTGCTGCTTGTTGGAACAACTCAACTGCTTTTTCATCGCTCTGGGATAAGCCGCCCCGACCATGTTCATACATGACACCCAAATTACATTGCGCTAATGGAGATCCTTTTGCAGCAGCTTGTTGGAATAATTCAACTGCTTTCTCATCACTTTGAGGCAAGCCGCCTTGACCGTGTCCATACATGATACCCAAGTTACATTGTGCTAATGCAACTCCTTTTGCAGCAGCCTGTTGGAATAATTCAACTGCTTTCTCATCACTTTGAGGTACTCCCCCTTTACCGCTTACATACATTGTGCCTAAACAACATTGGGCTATTGCCAGTCCTTGCGCTACTGCTTGTTCGTATAGCTCAACTGCTTTCTCATCACTTTGAGGCAAGCCGCCTCGACCTTGTTCATACATGATACCCAAGTGACATTGTGCCTCTGCATTTCCTTGCGCTACTGCTTGTTCGTATAGCTCAACTGCTTTCTCATCACTTTGAGGCAAGCCGCCTCGACCTTGTTTATACATGACACCCAAGTTATATTGTGCTCCTGCAAGTCCTTGCGCTGCTGCTTGTTGGAATAATTCAACTGCTTTTTTATCGCTCTGGGGTAAGCCGCCCCGACCATATTCATACATAACACCAAAATTACTTTGAGCTACCGCATTTCCTTGTGCCGCAGCTTGTTCGTATAATTCAACTGCTTTCTCATCACTTTGAGGTAGCCCCCCTTTACCGCTTAAATACGTTGTGCCCAAATAACATTGGGCTATTGCAAGTCCTTGCGCTGCTGCTTGTTTGAACAACTCAACTGCTTTTTCATCGCTCTGAGGTAAACCGCCCCGACCATGTTCATACATGACACCCAAATTACATTGCGCTAATGCAGATCCTTTTGCAGCAGCTTGTTGGAGTAATTCAACTGCTTTTACATCATTTTGAGGCAAACCACCTTCGCCCCGCTCATACATCACACCCAATCTAAGTTGAGCTTCCTCATATCCCTTATTTGCTGCCAATCGAATATTTTTCTCTGCGGTTATTATATTTTTCACTTCACCATATCCATAAAGATAAAGATGTCCAAGGATAAATAAAGCTTCCACATCTTTATTCTTTGCCATTTCATGGATTTTCTCCAAACCATTATTGGCAAATGCTCGCTGATACCATATGTTTGCGGCTTGCAAATTCTTTGGTACAAAATGGCCCAATTCATAATGATAGGCAAGCAAAAAAAATGTTTTTACATCGCCATTATCACTTCGTGCAGTTGTTAATAAAGTTTGAAATTTTTCTTGTACGGTAGGCATTTTTCATCCTTAGTAATAGTTTATTGTTTTTTTGCACCATCGTTTCGCAGAATCAAACGAAATAATATTTTCTAACGTAAAGAGAAAAGTATTGTTATCTATCTAAAATATTAGCAGTGGTGGATTACGCGCCTGGAGGCGCTAATCCACCCTACATATTAATTCACCCCACATTAATTAGATCGTTGCGGGCTGTTGCTGGGTAATGCAATGAATACCGCCGCCACCGGCAAAAATATCTAGGGCAGCGATTTGGATAATTTTACGGCCTGGAAATAATTGTAAAAATAACTCATGCGCTGCTTGATCGTATTTGGGTTGGCCAAATGCTGGCATAACTATGCCACCATTTGCTAAATAAAAATTAATATACGATAAGGTTTGACGACGACCATCTAAATAGGTCGCTGCGGGTTGCTCAACGGTATAGACTTCCAATGGTCGGCCTTTGGCATCGGTTGCTGATTTTAGTGTTTCAAGATTTTCATGTAAGACTTCGTAATTCACATCATCTTTATCATGCGTAATTAAAGCTAATACTTTGCCTGGTTCGATAAAACAAGCAATTTCATCAATATGGCCATCGGTTTCATCTTCAAATAAACCTTTATTTAACCAAATCACTTTTTCCGTGCCTAAGTAATCACGTAAATAATTTTCAATTTCGGCTTGTGATAAATGCGGATTACGGTTTGGATTTAACAAACATTCTTTCGTTGTTAAAACGGTACCCTCACCATCAACATGAAATGAACCACCTTCCATCACTAACGGTGCCGAAAAAATTTGTGCTTGTGTTTCTTTTAATACAAATGATGCAATTTGATTATCTAATTCACAATCATCGTAATTACCGCCCCAGGCATTATGAATCCAATCTACGCCAGCTAATTTACCTGCTTTATTCAATAAAAATGTTGGCCCCGTGTCACGAGTCCAAGAATCATTAATGGGCAAAGATAACACTCGAATTTTATCACCACACATTTGTTTAGTCATTGCCACATCTTGCGGATTAGCTAACATAGTCAGTGGTTCAAATTGAGCGATTGCTTGCGCAACTGCAGCGTAGGCTTTGCGAGCGCGATCCAAACCAACGAGTGACCAACTATCAGCATGGCAAGGCCAAGCCATCCAACAACCTGCATGCGGATGCCATTCAGCTGGCATATGAAAACCGGATTGTTTTGGTGTCATCTTTATTATCCTTTAAATTTGTTACTATCTAAATAAGTTAATTGAGTAAAGATACTACGTAATTCATTTAAATAAGCTTGAATAGTTTCATCAGGTAATTCAGCACGAATTAATTGCTTTTCATAGGATTGTGATAATCGCTTAGTATCAAAATGGGCATACCCTAATACATTAGTGACCGTATCACCTGTCACTAAGTCATTAATTTCAAAATTACCATCGCCAGTTAATTTGACATCTAATGAGTTAGTATCACCAAACAAATTATGTAAATTACCTAAAATTTCTTGGTATGCTCCTACTAAAAAGAATGCTATGGCATAAGGATTTGCTGCATTATATGGTGGTAACATCAATGTTGTTTTGATACACGTGCTACCCGTATATTGCTTTAACGTACCATCAGAATCACAGGTTAAATCCTGTAAAATTCCGTGCAGGGTTAAAGGCTGATTTAATTGCGTAATCGGCGCAACTGGGAAAATTTGTTCAATCGCCCAAGAATCAGGTATCGATTGAAAAATAGAAAGATTGCAAAATAATTTGGCGGCCAACCGCTCATTAATTAGCTCAATTAACTCACTATCTCCGGGATTATTTTCATCTAATCGATTTTGTATTTCTAAACAAATTGCTAAAAATAATTGTTCAACTCTTGCTTTATCTTGCAAAGAAATCACACCATGCTTAAACATAGATTGTGCTTCTTTTAAAGAATGCTCCGCATAATGATACAATTCGGCAGGGGCATCATTAGAAATTGACTGATAGGTATCCCAAATATCGCGAATAACGTGCGAATCATCTTCAGTGATCGTTGGTAATGAATAATCTTCACCTAATTGTTCAACATCGGTGATATTGGTGACAAGTACCGCATGATGCGCCGTGATCGCACGCCCAGATTCGCTAATAATATTGGGTACTGGCATGCCAGCTTCATCACATAAATTACTTAGCGCTAATAAAATATTAGTCGCATATTCTTTTAAGCTGTAATTCATCGAACAATAATTATTAGAACGTGTTCCTTCATAATCGATGCCCAGGCCACCGCCCACATCAACGGTTGAAATTGGCACATGCATATTACGCAGTTCAATATAATAACGTGCCACTTCTTGCATACATTTACGAATATCATGAATATTGGCAATTTGTGAGCCTAAATGACAATGCATCAATTGCAAGCAGTCTAGATAATTATGCTTTCTTAGTTTCTCAACCAGATCTAAAACTTGTTGCGCATTCAAACCAAATTTTGACTTAGCACCACCTGTGTTTTCCCATTTACCTGCCCCTTTGGTCACGAGACGAATGCGTACTCCAATTTGTGGCCTAACATTCAATCGCGCCGCTTCTTTTAAAATAATATCTAACTCAGATTGCTTTTCGATAACAATAAAAACATTGTGCCCCATTTGTTGGGCAATTAACGCAATGCGAATATAACTCGCATCTTTATAACCATTACAAACAATCGTAGAATTTTTTTCACCTAATAAACCAATTACCGCCATCAACTCTGGCTTGCTACCTGCTTCTAAACCAACATTCATATTGGGTGTTTTTAAAATTTCACGTACGACGCAACACTCTTGGTTAACTTTTATTGGATAAACTAGCTTGTAATTGCCTTTATATTCATTTTCAGCAATAGCTTGTTCAAATGCCTCATACAGCCGCGTAACACGATCATGCAGAATATTAGTAAAACGAATCAACAAGGGCAATTGCAAGCCAGCACGACTAGCGGCATTGACGATAGCCTGTAATTCCACGCCTTTTTCTGCAGCGCTTTTTGTTACTTCAATATTACCTTTCTCATTAATATTGAAATAACCATCACCCCAGTATTGGATATTATATACATTATCTGATTCGTCTGACTGAGTATTCATTAGGCTTTTTCCACATGTTGTTGGCGAGGTTTAGTCAATTCATGATAAGTTTGTGGTTCGCGTTGTTTAGCAAACGGAAATAAGCGGCCCCATAACTCACGTTGGCTAAAATCAAGTTCGGCGACTAATACAGCCGATTTATCGCGTGGAGCTTGTGCCAAAATTTCACCCATGGGATTGCTGATAAAGCTACTGCCATAAAATGTTAATCCATCCTCCGTACCAATACGATTAACTGCAATCATAAAGGTATTAGCCATAATGCCTTGGGCAACCATAACTTTTTGCCACATCGGTTGCGTGTCAACCTCGGGTGCGGTTGGTTCGCCACCAATCGCGGTTGGATAAACTAAAATTTCGGTATTTTTTAAGCCATAAATACGTGATAACTCTGGAAACCATTGATCATAACAAGTTGGCAATCCTATTCTGTGCCCTGCAATATCATGTACCGGATAGTTAGAATCCCCTGGGGTAAAATAATAATTTTCGTGATATTTCTCGCCGCTTGGAATATGTTGCTTACGAGTAACGGCAATTAACTCACCAGCAGGATTAAACGCGACAGCAGTGTTGTATCCTGCTTTTTCGAATAAGGATGCAGTAATAAATACCTTAGCTGATTTGGCTGCTTGACTAACAAATTGTGCTGTTGGCCCAGTCTTAATATCTTCCATGTATGGCTTGCCATCAACATCAGAACGGGTGCAAAAATAAGGGCTTAAGGTAAGTTCTTGTAAGCAAACTAATTTAGCACCTTGCTTTGCTGCTTCAGTAATGCCCGCTGCTAAACGGTCTTTATGTTCTTGAGCGTTATCACTCCATTTTTCTTGCACCAACCCTACCGTTAATTTATTTTGACTCATGCTAATCTCGCCTATTAGTTCCTACAGAATGGCCAGAGAATAACATTATTGATAGTCAATGTCATGCGAAATTGGTTTAAATTAGCTCAATTAATTGAGGCAGATTACACGCCTATCGACGCAAATCTGCCCTACGATTTAACGCCCCATGCGTCGACTGGATGATGCTGAACTGCTTGGTGGAAAAAGTTGATTATTCAGCTCAGTATTGATTGCTACTAAATTAGCATGAACCTCTTCATCTGGTTTGCTGTTTATCAATATCAAATTTTGAAAGAATACCTTTATTTCTTTATGTTCAATACTCTCGAGCAGCTCTTTCGCAAACTGAGGAATTTTTTCATAGGTATATTGGCCCAGTGTTTTAGTAGGCTTATTTGGAGCTGGATCATTAAATTTTTCATACAAATATGATAAGCGCTCTAACTCTTCTAAAATTTGTTTTTCATTATCCGGTACGCTTGGCAATAACTTCATTTTTGACGTAATGATAAATACTTCAGTACACATTAAATTCCACAACATCGTTTGAAAAATAAGATGTAATGAAGTAAAGTCCTGTGCTGCAATTAATGCTTGGTTATGTTCAAATTCACTATCTATCACGGCTAACAATTGGGTAGTTACATCGCTCAATTTAGGTCTTGCGGCGGCATCCCAAGATATCATGTCTAAGATAATTTTCTTAATACCACGAGGTATTCTGTTACTATCCTGCACACATTTTCTAGCATACGCATTTAAATATTGTGCAAGATTTAACTCTCTTCCTTGAAACTTATATACATCATGGGTGCCTTCATAATTAGATGGGTAAATATCTATACCGTACGTTTCAATAAAAAAAGTTCCTAAGCTATAAATATCCAAGGCGGGTGTTATATCTACATTAGGCCCGCCAAAGTACGAGCGCAATATTATTTCTGGTGCAGCATACAATGGCGAACAATGAATTTTGTCTTGAGCTAATTTTTTAGTTGTAAAACCAAAATCAACGAAAGTTGCATAGTAACTTTCTGGTTCCAGCATACAATTTTCCCTTTTAATATCACCGTGATGAAGTTTGTTTGCATGTACATGTCTAGCAGCACAAATAACATTAATCATGATGGCCGCCATTTTTATCGGCAATAAAAAACTATTTCTTTTTTGCTTATCAACGAATACATTATCTACTACGGATTTTAAATTTACACCATGTACCCGCGGTAAAATAATTGCATCAAAAAATTTTGATTCTGGTGAGGATTTAGCCGCATGTACTCGTGCTTGGTAAATTGCTCTTGAGGCCGCATATTCCATCTCAAAGATGGCTTTATTTCGACCGTCAGACAGGTCTATTTTTACAACTTTTTCTGATTGTGGCTTTACTTCCACTACTTGAATTTGATTATTTTCATCAAATTTTACTGAAAAATTCCCTAAATTAACTGAAGCATAGCTACCACTTCCCAAATGGTTTTCTCTAGTTGACTTAATGATTTCAGCTCGTTCAGGTTTTTTCAATTTTTTATCGATTTCTGATAGCGATAATGAGGCATGTTTCTTTGAAAGGTGCCAATAAATTTTTACATTAAATTTTATAACAACTTTTTTTAGTTTATTGTTCTGATCCAAACACGTTGCTGAATACGGTGGGCAGCACCACGAATCATTATGAAGATAATGTTGTAAGCATTCTTGCAATACTTGATGTTGCCATGGAAGAACAGGCCCTTGCGATCCGCCAATATAAGCTGCTGGATTTTTTGCGAATTTCTCTTGTTCTTGATAGTACTCAGCAACTGCATTGAGCAATGCATCTAATTTATATACTTCCTCTTCAAGTTCTGCCGAAGTCTCATCAGCTGCATCTACATTAATAAGATTTTGTTTCTCAGCATTGCTACTCGTTGATGCTTCTGTATTAACTTTTCCCGTTAAAGGGTTATTTGCCCCAAATGCGGCTGCCGAAGTCTCGGTTGTACTTATATTAGTACGACTTTCATTCTCCGCATTGTTACTCATTGATACGTCTCCATTAACTTTTCCAGTTAAGGGATTCTTTGCCCAAAAAGAAGCAGGACTTATGTTTTTATTTTTAGCCATGTTTTTCCCATTTAAAGTTTAAGGTTAGATTTGACTCATTTAAAATATGAGCATTGCTTTGTTTTAAGTCCTAACATTATTATCTACTTTTTCTTATCATATTAACGTCATATAACAAGACGCGGTGAATTTGACACCGCCAATTCTGACTCAGTAATAATAACTTCACATAATTGTTTATATAAATCTTGTTTATCTTGCTCACCATGCTTGCTTAGAATTTCGAATATAAGCTTTAAATTTTCATCTTGAACCAAAGAAAGATATTGACTAGCAAATACACCGAGTTGCTCAAATTTATATTGACCAATTGATTTTGTTTCATCCTCTGGAGCTGGATCATTAAATTCTTGATTAACATAAGCCAAGTCGGTTAGCTCGGTAATAATCTTCTTGTCATTATCTTGTAGACTATTTAACTTTGCTATCTCAGTCACAAGCACAAATACTTCGGTACATATCAAATTCCATATCATCGCTTGATAGATGATATTATATTCATTATCGTTAAATGGATCTGTAGATTGTTTATTGACTTTCTTACCAACACGAATAAGTGGTAACAAGTTCATAATTACCGTAGCTAAATCAGGTCTTTCATTGGCATCCCATGAAATCATATCTAGAATAATTTGTGTTACTTGACTGGAAAAGCATGCATCCTGAATGGCTTCTCTTGTTTTCAAATGAAGATATCGCACGCCATTAACTAATTTACCATCGAGCTCATAATACCAATTAAATTGAAATTGACTATTCGAGGTATTACTCGATGTACTGCTCGAATTACTGCTAGCGTTACTCCACGAGCTATTACCCGAATCATTCTCTAGCACGACCCCATACATTTCTGCAAAAAGCAGCCCTAGACTATAAATATCAAGTGATGCTGATAATTCCGCATCGTGATATGGAGAAAGCATATAATTTATAACTTCTGGAGCCGCATATAATGGCGTACATCCCGCTGATAATGTATCTGAATTAATTTGAGAAAAATTAAAATCTATAATAATGGAAATATAGTTTTTAACTAATATTACATTAGTTTTTTTAATATCTTTATGTGTAATATCCATCGTGTGAAGGCGACGTAATGCGCAAGCCGTATTTATCATTGCAATTATTTTTACATCTGGAAGACGATATTTATCATTCGGATTTTCATTATTTTTTATTTCTTCCAAAAAGATTTCTAAGTTCTTACCTTTAATTAAAGGCATGGTAACCACATCAAAGAAGCGCAATCCCATTTTTGAATTAATCAATGTTTTACTTACATGTACCCTACGCTTAAATGCTAATTTTGCTGCATTATATTCATTACTTGCCAAAATATCTGGTTCTACAATATAGCATTTTTTCTCAATAGGTTTAACTATTTTATTTTTTTGTTTTTTTACATTAACAAAAATCATTTGCTCGATGTCACCAGCCAACTTGATGGAATAACTCACTGGGCTTGGAGAAGAAAATGCGCCTTCTCCTAATATAGGGGTATTGTGCAGTTTTATTTCTACTCGATTAGGGTTATCCCAAGGTGATGAAGCAGCTGTATTTTTTGATTGTCGCCAATTAATATCAGCATCAAGCATCACTTTAATCGGCACTATTGAACCATGTTTATTAATAATAACTTGCTCAAAAGCAGCTATAGTAAAAGTTGAATTTCTCATGTTATCTGCAGTATATTGATTTTTTTGCTGTTCAAAATGATATAATAAATACTGTTGTAATATCCTGATTTTATACTGAATATGGGGCACATGCTGCCCTTCATAATGATTGGCAACATCTTCGACTAACGTACTTAATTTATATTTTTTTGAAATTTTTTCTTGAAAAAAGTGCCTAACTTTTTTTGTCACTGATATCGAGTGGCTTCCACCTACTGGTCCACTACTCGATGAGCCTTCATCGAAGAATGGTGATATACTCCAATTATCAGGTGACTTTTTGTGTGAATTCTTTTCTTTATCTTTCTTTTTACTTCTTGTACTCGCATACATTATTTTGTATCTCATAATTATATTTTTTGTTTTATTAAAAATAAGCTTTATCGAATTGGTGATGATATTGTTTTTATATCGAGTTACTTTGTAACAAACTTTTATTACTGTTTGAAATAATCAAGCCATGATGTTCTAGGTTATTGGTTGCAAAAAATGTTACTTTATTAACTGTCTCAATTCCTAAAAAATGACCTGCAAGTTTTTTGGGAGCTTCGTAAATTATATTACATATTTCTTCATTTGAAATAACCATCATTTGATTTGGCATGCCAGGTGTTATCGATGTCATGTTAAGAACTTCATTCTCAATATTCAGCGAATAATCAATGGGAATGATATGAGACATCCCCATACAATTATTTTTTGCATGGAATCTAATGAAAAAAACCGCTGTTTCTTGCCAAATAATTTCGCGATCATAAATAACCTTATAAGAATTTCCAGGTTTTTTTTTGTTACTAATTTTAATATAACTTGCAGCTCTTTGGTTACCAATAGTAGGATCTTGTCGTTCTCTATCTTTAAGAAGAAATTGTTTTAATAAGGTAATTGGCAGTGGTAATTTTACTCGCCCCGTATCTGATTCATTATATCTGTCTTGAGTATCATCTTTCTCGACCTCATCTCGCTGCGATGCTATTTCTTGTTCTATCTCCGCTTCATCTTCAGAGCTCTGAAGTTCTCTTTCATAATACTGAACAGCATATACTAGTAATTCACTTAATTTATATTCTTTCATTTTAATCATTTATCTCATGATTTAACCTTAACGATATTT
>JAGVJQ010000083.1 GCA_020051015.1 Gammaproteobacteria bacterium | reverse complement strand
CTCACAACTTCACTAAACACTTGAAACCCTTCGGTGTTTACAACTTACTCTCCCTCGCCCCTTGCGGGAGAGGGTTGGGGAGAGGGGGAAACCCTATTTCTTATTATCTACTTGCAATACTGCTAAAAACGCTTCCTGTGGTATCTCAACACGCCCTACTTGCTTCATCCGTTTCTTACCTTCTTTTTGTTTATCCAGTAATTTACGTTTACGAGAGATATCACCGCCATAACATTTTGCCGTTACGTTCTTACGCAACGCTTTAACTGTTTCACGTGCAATGATTTGCCCACCAATTGCCGCTTGCACAGCTACATCAAACATTTGACGTGGAATTAATTCACGCATGCGTTCAACTAATTGTCTACCACGATACATAACATTATCACGATGCACGATAATAGCTAACGCATCTACTTTTTCATTATTAATCATAATATCCAATTTCACTAAATTGGATGTTTGAAAGCGTAAGAAACTATAATCCAATGACGCATAACCCCGACTAACTGATTTTAAACGATCAAAAAAGTCTAATACCACTTCATTCATGGGCATTTCATAAACCATAGAAACTTGATTACCAACATATAACATTTTAGTTTGCACGCCACGCTTTTCTGTACATAGCGTCATAATTGAACCCACAAATTCATGCGGAACTAAAATGTTAGCTTGCACAATTGGCTCTCGAATTTCACTAATAAAATTTGGTACGGGTAACTTAGAAGGATTATCAATATGAATCACTTCACCTTTGTTCGTCACCACTTCATACACTACTGTCGGTGCAGTGGTAATTAAATCTAAATTGTATTCACGCTCTAAACGCTCTTGCACAATCTCCATGTGCAACATACCCAAGAAACCACATCGAAAACCAAAGCCTAACGCCTCTGATGATTCAGGTTCATAAAATAAAGCCGCATCGTTTAATTTTAATTTTGCTAAAGCATCACGAAATTGCTCATAGTCGTCTGCGCTAATAGGAAATAATCCTGCATAAACCTTAGGTTGAATTTTTGCAAATCCTGGCAACGCTTCGGCTGCTGGTTTCTGTGCATGGGTCAATGTATCACCAACCGGCGCACCATCAAGATCTTTAATACTAGCAACCACAAAACCTACCTCACCTGCCGCTAAAATACCGGTATCGGTTGCTTTAGGTGTGAAAATACCAATCTTGGTAATTTCATGGTTACGTCCCGTTGACATAACTTGAATTTTATCACGTAATCGTAAAGTGCCTTGCTTTACTCGCACTAATGAAACTACGCCCAAATAACTGTCAAACCAAGAATCAATGATTAACGCTTGAAGTGGCGCGGTAGGATCACCTTGCGGTGGTGGAATATTGGCAATTAAATATTCCAGTAATTCATCAATACCAATTCCGCTCTTAGCGCTAACACGCACCGCATTGGCGGCTGGAATACCAATAATATCTTCAATCTCTTGAATAACTCGCTCAGGTTCAGCTTGCGGTAAATCAATTTTATTTAAGACGGGTAATACTTCTAAGCCTTGCTCAATGGCGGTATAACAAACTGCTACGGTTTGCGCCTCCACCCCCTGCGCAGCATCCACTACTAGTAATGCCCCCTCACAGGCGGCGAGTGAGCGTGATACTTCATAGGAAAAATCAACGTGGCCAGGGGTATCAATAAAATTCAATTGATACGTTTGTCCATCTTGCGCTTTATATTTGAGCGTAACACTCTGCGCCTTGATAGTAATGCCTCTTTCTCGTTCTAAATCCATAGAATCAAGTACTTGTTCGGCCATTTCACGCTCAGATAGCCCCCCACAACGTTGGATAAAACGATCTGCAAGGGTTGATTTCCCATGATCAATATGGGCAATAATAGAAAAGTTTCGGATTAAATTCATGCTTACTTAGTAGTTGTTGTGACAAAACCGCTATTTTACCGTAGTCTGGCATAACAGTAAAATGCAGTATTGCGAATTGTTGCGTGATGCCTAGCGACAAATTGGCGCTAGCCAATTTGGATGGCTGAAAGCCGCCCCGAAGGGGTGAGGGCCGAAGGCCCGAATCAATTGTCAACAGCCCCTAAGTAACAACGGCAGGAGTAAATACTTGCATCACGGCAGCACGCGCCCTAAAAATACGCGATCGAACTGTTCCAATGGGACAATGCATAGTTTTTGCTATTTCGCGATATGACAATCCCTCGATATCCCTCAATAACAATGAAACACGCAACTCCTTAGACATTGTTTTTAGTGTGTTCAGTAGCAATACTTCAGCTTCTTCACCTAATAGCACACTTTCTGGTGTCGTTGGCTCCATCGGTAATTGTTTAATCCAATAATTATCTCCACTATCATCATTTAAACTTAAGTCTGATGCCGGGGTATGGCGCTCTTGATAAGTTAAATAATTTTTTACCGTATTAATCGCTACCCGATATAACCAAGTATAAAATTGACTATCGCCACGAAAACGGCTGATTGCCTTAAACATCTTTAAAAATGTTTCTTGTGATAAATCTGAAACTTCACCTTGATCAGAAACATAACGATTGATTAATTTTTTTACTGCTGGCTCATAATGTTCAACCAACGCTTTAAACGCTTGAGCATCGCCTTGTTGTGCTTTTAATACAAGTATGTGCGGATCAAACGGATGTGCTACTCTGGCCATGCTGCCTCCACCATTTGCGCAATAGCCGAAAATCTTCTTTACCTATAGTATCCTGACTTATTAGGATCGGCTTGCACAAAAAATAACCTTCTTGTTTAAATTTTAGCAAGCTTATGCCTAAAATGAGAACACTATCAGCACATAAATTAGCAAATATTTCTTTGCCATTGACAAATTTGATTTGCCAACATCTAGTTAAAGGCATGTAAATAAGCTCTTGAACTGCATTCAAATCAGTCTTAAATGCATGTTTTGTAAGGCAATTATGCCAAGATAAGAAAATTATAGTAATACATAGCCAGATTAATTCAATGTCCAGATTGTCTCCAATCCATGCCCACAATAGCATTGTGCAGGCTCCAGCATGCAAAATTGAAAAAAATTGAGCTAAAAGATTAGAGCGACCGAGAACGAGATGGATCGATTGCATAATCACGTATTAGTTTTACGATAGTTTGAAAATCCACTTGTTCTGGCTCGGAACGACCAGTCAACCAGGCATAAAGCTCCATATCAGTACATTCTAACAAATCTCTAAAATTTTGTTGTAATTCATTAGTTAAGTGCGCATATTGATGTTGGTAAAATGGAATTAGTGTTAAATCGAGCTCTAACATACCGCGTCGACAACTCCAGTAAATACGATCAGATTTTGTTGTTGTTATCACAATTTATCCATAATAAACAAATGGTTATTTATTTTGAAAATTAATGGGTTATTTTTTCACGCATTAACTTTAGCATATCAAGGCTAAGACCCGTCTTAACTGCAACCTGTTCAAGCTCTTCACCAGCAATAATAAGCTCAATTGCTTGCATAGCATTACGCAAACCTTCTTGTTTGCCCTGTTGCATGCCTTGTTGCATACCTTGTTGCATACCTTGTTCTTTGCCTTCTTGCACACCCTCGTTATAAAATACTTCAGCAATTGTTGCCATATGTTGCTCCTCACCTGGCTGCATTTCTTCATGCAATGCCGTCAGAAATTGTTGCCTTTGCTCCGTAGTTTCCATTGATGCTACCACATATTTTACCACAGATACGACCGCATCGTCTTGCCTTTTTACATTTAATATATGAAATAAATGTCCTAACGTATTTAAAAATTGTTTTATTTCTCGCTCATAAGAATGCCGCATACACCATTCTAAAATACCAGCCCATTGATGCTCACGCATATCTTCATCTTCAATTCGTGAAACATCAACTAAAGTAAATGGTTTTAAAATTATATCTCGTGCCATATCTTCATAATCACCAAATAATGGTAATAACTCACATGACGCATCGTAAGGTTTTTTGCCATTATAAAAGACCATTGGAAACACTACAGGCAATGGTAATTCATTTTTATTTTGCTGCAAATGGCGATCAATGATGCGAACAATATATCTCATTATACGAAATGGCATTATTTCATCTATATTACTTTGGTGTTCAACCAGTAAATAAAGATATGCCGGCTCATTATTTTTCATTTTTACATGATACAACATATCACTTTCATGGTGTGTAAGTGATGCGGATATAAAACTAGTCGATTCCATTTTCAATGTTTCTAGTAAAATGTTATGCTTTATCTTATTCGGTAGATGGGTAGCAAAAAAATCTTTCGCTACTCGCAAATCAGACATCATTCGTTTGAAAAATTTATCGTGAGATATTCGCTCTAACGTCATGAGATAGTTCCATACTATATTATGCATTTATATTATATTATTAAAATTCGTTGATCAATAAATTTTTTATTACTTATTTTATGAAGACTGTTATGCTCATTAATTCATCACAAACTCAGCCCGCAATAATTGAGCTCCCTGAATATTCCTATTTAACTATCGATGGCGATAAAGCTATCCATTTTTTACAAGGCCAATTAACGTGTGATGTTAATGCCTTAACAACGGAACAAGCATTGATAGGTGCTTACTTAAATGTGCAAGGTCGAGTCATAACGACGCTTAGAATATTCCATCATGAACATCAATTGTTATTACAAGTCCCGCGAGATCTTATTGAGTTGGTTTATAACAAATTAAATCGAGTAGCATTGCTTTCGAGAGTGAAAATTCAAATCCAGAATGATATTAAAACAATTGGTTTTTTTGGCGGAAATATCTCAGAAAAATTGCAATCGTACTTTACCTCAACGCCAACTTTACCCATGCAAGCAATCTTTTATCGAGGTTTAACGTTGTTACGTGTAGCTAAGCATGAGCAATTTATATTGATTGGTTTACACCCAGCAATAACAGACTTTACGAAACATATATCGCTGCCACATGCTAATTATGAATACTGGTTGTCTGGTTTAATAATGGAAAAAATAGTCGAAATTAATGCAAAAACTAGCGAACAATTTACACCACATGAAATTGATCTACCGGCACATAATGCAGTAAGTTTCACCAAAGGTTGTTATGTCGGACAAGAAATTGTTGCCCGTATGCAATATCTTGGTAAATTAAAACAACATCTACAATTATTGCATTGGCAATCACCACCAAGCTGCCAAATATTGGATAAGCTTTTTAATCAAGAACAAAAATCTGTTGGGCAAATTGCATCAATAGTGAAGATAGATAATATGCAATATGCATTGGCTGTATTACGTGATGATCATGTCAATGCTTTATTATTTACAGAAAAAAATGAACAATTAAGGTCTATTAACAATTGATTCGGGCTTTCCGCCGTCCAAATTAGCTAGCACCTATTTGTCGCTAGGCTGAGGCAGAGAGAGCCTAGACCACCTGCATACCGAATTGTTCTAACATACGAACTAATCGAATCAACGGCAATCCTTCTAAAGCATTAGGATCATCACCGGCCATTCGTTCAAATAAAACAATACCCAACCCTTCTGCTTTGATTCCACCGGCACAATGGTAAGGTTGTTCTTTTCGCAAATAATTTTCAATCATCTCATCAGAAAAATGACGAAAAAAAACTGAAAATGGCACTACATCAACTTCATAACGCCCCGTTGCTGAATCAAGAACACATAATCCCGTTAAAGCATCACATTGATGTCCGCGCACTAATTTTAATTGCCTAACAGCATTTTCATGTGTTAATGGCTTACCATACATTTCACCATCAATGACAATCACCTGATCAGAACCAATAATCAAACTATCCGGGAAATATTTACTAACCGCTTGTGCTTTAGCAATGGCTAATCGCGTTGCTACTGCTGCAGGTAATTCATTTGGTAATGGCGTTTCATCTACGTCAGGCGACATAGTTTCAAATGGCAACCCTAAGCGTTGTAATAGTTTACGTCGTGCCGGTGAACTTGAAGCAAGAACTAATTTAGTCAATGCTGCACTCCTAACTTATCCATTAGCATTTGCCAATGTGGCGGTAATGGCGCATCAATATGCAAAGGTTGACTCTTACCTGGGATGGGTAGTTCTACTAAAGCAGAATGAAGATACATTCCTTTGGCACCTAACGACCGTAATGATTTATCTAGTTCGCGGTTGCCATATTTTTCATCACCAATGATAGGATAACCTGATTCAGCTGCATGAACTCGAATTTGATGGGTACGCCCAGTATAAAGCCTGGCTTGTAATAGTGTCTGATTTGTAAACCGGCGTAATACTTTAAATTCTGTTAGTGAAGCTTTACCAACTTCATCAGCAACTTTCACCATTCTTTCGCCAGCTTGTACTTGACCTTTTACCAATGCGAAATTAACTTTTGTCAATTTCGCTGGCCATACCCCATGCACTAATACTTGATAGCATTTCTTGATACCATCATGCTTAAAGGCATCATGCAAATGCAATAACATATCTCTATTTTTTGCCAAGATAAGACAACCTGAGGTTTCACGATCCAAGCGATGTGCTAATTCTAAAAATGGTTGATAGGGTCGTATGTGTCGCAATACTTCAATAATACCAAATTTAATATTACTGCCGGCATGTACAGCCATCCCTGCTGGTTTATTAATAATTAATAAATCCTCATCTTCATATAAGATATTGTCTGTCATTAAGGCTATTAAACCCGTACCTGGTTTTAACTCAGATGGTTCAGTCTGTCGAACAGGGGGAATTCTAACTTCATCCCCATAAGCCAATTTATATTCAGGATCAATTCGTTTTTTATTGACCCTAACTTCGCCTTTACGCAATAAACGGTATACGCGTGATTTAGGTACGCCTTTAAGATAAGTCATTAAAAAATTATCAATGCGCTGCCCAGCATGTGATTGCGTAATGGAAACGATGTGGACTTTAGTGGTGTGTGGAGTAGAATCGTTCATGAATAATCCAGTTGGTCATGGTAGCGGCAATGTACAACATAGGAACGATTCTGTCCATACCCATTATGCCTCAAGATAAGATGGGTATACACCCATCCCAATGATTGATATTTCACCGATATACTGTTAATATATGCTGTTCGTTAAAAACTATTATAAGCTTGATCTTACAAGCAAAATTATCGAAATAGCGAACAACTTCAAGGTCTGTAGCAGTTTGGTAATGAATGTATCGCTCTACCTGCTCACAAGCTATGGCCATGATTTTAATATCCTTTTATTGTGGGCATGAGCGTGTGTTAGGTAATCTTTGTGTTTATATAAAGAATTTTATTGTGGCGAGCTGAATGAGCCCTTTATGTAACTACAAATTAATAAATTACCTTTAGATTTAATATCGTGAGAGTTTTCTCGCGGCCGATTTGGTTAATTTGATTAACAAGGAATAGGGTCTGTTTACAATTCGCTAGGCTGCGGCAAAAAGACTTGATTTTTGAGCACCGCAGCGGAGCATACTTGGCCGTCTGTGAGCAGCGGAGCGCCGAAAATCGAGGCTTTATGCTCAGCATAGTAGAATTGTAAATAGACCCTATGCTCCCCATAAGGGTTGTAGCTTATAGTTGATACTGAAATGAGCAAAAAACGTATAAACAAAAATTTATCATTCCACATTAAGGCAGCTAGTTTGCTAGTAATTTGCCAAGATACGGAGATTTTTTTGGATTTGCTACCAGTTCCTCAATAAATATCCTCATTAACCGCTCTCGGCCAGAAAACTCCAGCTACAAAGCGAGGAGCAAAAATGGCAAGCAAACATGGACCTGATTCCAATCTTATACTTATTAACGCCACTCAAGCAGAAGAAATTCGAGTTGCAATCACCTCTGGCCGTTATCTCGATAACTTATTTATTGAAGAAATGGGCAGCCACCGAACTGGCAATATCTACAAAGCCCGCATTACTCGCGTCGTTCCAAGTTTACAAGCAGCTTTTGTGGATTTTGGTTCTGAACGTCATGGCTTTTTACCATTAAAAGAAATTGGACAAGAGTATTTCCGCTCATCTGCAGCCGCTGATCATGGCAATATTGCTGATTTAGTCAGTGAAGGACAAGAAATCATTGTACAGGTAGTAAAAGAAGAACGTGGTACCAAAGGTGCTGCCCTCACTACCTTTATTACTTTAGCCGGTTGTTATTTAGTTTTAATGCCAAATAATCCAGCAGCAGGCGGAATCTCACGTCGCATTGAAGGTGAAGATCGCGACCAAATGCGTGAATACATTAATGCCCTTAGCTTGCCCGATGGCATGGGATTAATTATTCGTACCGCTGGCGTAGGCCGCGCGCAAGAAGAATTAGAATGGGATCTGGATATTTTATTACGCCTTTGGGAAGCCATTAACCAAGCTGCAGCGAGTCGTAACTCTCCCTTCTTAATCCATCAAGAAAGCGATATCGTTATTCGTGCATTACGTGATTATTTACGTCGTGACATTGATGAAATTATTATTGACAGCCCCGAGCTATATGAACGTGCAAAACATCACATCAGTAAAATCCGTCCTGAGTTCGCTGATTTAATTAAACTTTATCAAGATAAGGCGGTTCCTTTATTTACGCGTTATCGTATTGAAGATCAAATTGAAAGTGCATTTTTACGTGAAGTTGAATTACCTTCTGGTGGTTTTATTGTTATTGAAGAAACCGAAGCGATGGTAACTATCGATGTTAACTCAGCACGGGATACGAAAGGCGGTAATATCGAACAAACCGCATTTAATACCAATCGTGAAGCAGCCATCGAAGTTGCACGTCAATTACGCTTACGTGATATTGGTGGCTTAATTGCTATCGATTTTATTGATATGATTTCAAATGAAAACCAACAAAAAATTGTTGATGTTTTTAAAGATGAAACGCGTAATGATAAAGCGCGCGTTCAATTTAATCGTATTTCACGTTTTGGAATTCTAGAAGTATCACGTCAACGTTTGCGTCCTTCTTTGACTGAATCCAGTCAAATTGTGTGCCCCCGCTGTAATGGCCAAGGTTCAATCCGCAGTATTGAATCCCTTGGTTTATTATTATTGCGGTTGATTCGTCAAGAAGCATTGCATGACAATGTAGTTGCAGTTAATGTTCAAGCGCCAATTGAAGTGGCAACCTTTTTAATTAATGAAAAACGCCATGCCTTATTAGAAATTGAAACACAACATCATATCATGGTGCGCATATTTCCTAATCCACATATTCAAACACCGCAGTATAAAATTGAGCGTGTTTATGAAAATCAAACCGGCCAAACTGGCGTTGTACCTAGTTTTAAACAAATTGAAAAAGTAGAGTTTCAAACGCCAGCTATGCGTTCTACCAATGCATCCTCACGATATAGCGAACCCGCAATTAAAGAAATTGATGCTCCCGCAAAACCTATCGTTACCCGCAAACAAGGCAATAATTTGCTAACTCGTTTGTGGAGTATCTTATCAGGTAATACTCCTAAAGTTGCTGAAGTCAGTGAACAACCCGCAGCAGTTGCAGAAATACCCGAAAAGAAAAGACGCCATCGCGGACAACGTCAACGCGGACAACGTCAGAACCAAGGGCAAGGGCAAGGGCAAAGTCAACATCAAGGACAAAGCCAAAATATGAATGTTTCACGTCAACAATCAACGTCGACAAAACATCATTCACGTCATGAAAAACAACATGGCAGACAAGCTCCAACGGAAAGAGAAACACCAGCAATTAAAACTACCGCCGAACAAAGTTATCAAACGCCCCCCCAGCGTAAAGTGAATGACAATGTTGAACCAATCGCTTCGTCTAATACTGGTGTAAAAACGGGGCCTAAACAAACGCATGCGCCCAGAGTTTTTGCTAATGAGAATCGTGTTACTGCGTCAACAACACCTCCTAGCGCGGATTCGATTGTTGAAACGACAACAACCCCTAATACAAGACGTGAGGCCGTGATCACGAGTGTTAGCATTATTGTTGATAAAAACATAACACCTCTCGTTAAATCAAATGAAACCTCATCTGATTTATCCGTGGAATCAGGCAAAAAACCTGCTGAAAAGCCTGTCAATATTGCAAAACAAAATGAAACAGTTACACCTGATAGCCCTGCTATCATAAAAGAATCTGTTCCAGCACCAATGGCGGTTGAAAATCAACCTGTTCATACTGCCGAAACATTCGATTTCCCTCAGTCAGCACAACCTGACGCCACAGAAGATGGTGTTGAAGGTGCGGTTGCTGATGATGGTACTGGACAACAACGACCAAAACGACATTCACGTCATTATCGCAATCGTTATCGCCAACGCAGTAATCATTATCGTCGCGGCAATCGGACTGAACAACAACGCGAAGGTGAGCCTGCGCAAACAGCAGAAGCGGATTCCGGTAAAGAATAAGCTTCCCTGCAGTCAAGTTATTATAAAGGGGCTATATGCCCCTTTATTTATTAAAAATAATTTACTAACGTGTTTAGCTATGCGAATTTCACATCTTCTTCAAAGAAGAGTAAATGACTTATAATCCCAATTTCTGCAACCGATAGCGCAACGCCCGCAAGGTTATTCCTAATTGCTTAGCGGTGGCTGTTTTATTCCAATGGTTTTTTTCTAGCGCTTGTAATAACGCATCTTTTTGTACTGTATCTAATAATTCATTTAAATCTTCTGATTGCTCAGTAATAGCCACATCAGGTTGTGTTACCGCTGGCAATTGCAAATCTTTAGGATAAATTGTCTGACCATCACATAATGCTATCGCTCGTTCAAGAATATTTTCCAATTCGCGTACATTTCCAGGAAAGGAATATTGCATTAAACATGCCAAAGCTTCATCAGTTAATTTAATATGGCCTTGTTGAGGTTGTTGTGTTGATTTATTTAGTAAAAATTCCACTAAAATAGGAATATCCGAAATGCGTTCACGTAATGGTGGAACACGTAACTCAATAACATTAATTCGATAAAATAAATCTTGTCTAAATTCGCCATGCTGAACCAACTCATTTAATTTTTTATGTGTTGCACTGATAATACGGACATCGATTGGAATTTCTTGTGCACTACCAACTGGCATGACTGCCTTTTCTTGAATAACCCTTAAAAGTTTTACCTGTAAATATAAGGGTAATTCACCCACCTCGTCTAATAATAAAGTACCGCCATCCGCAGCTTGAAATAAGCCGATTTTGTCAGATGCAGCACCAGTAAAGCTACCTTTTTTATACCCAAAAAATTCACTTTCCATTAAGTCACGTGGGATTGCACCACAATTTATAGCCACAAATGGTTTATCAGCACGAGCACTTCTATCATGTATTAATCGAGCAACGAGCTCTTTTCCCGTTCCTGATTCTCCTTGAATTAATACGGGTGCTTGACTACGGGCAACTTTAATAATCATTTCGCGTAATGACTCAATTGCAGTCGATTCACCTAATAATACATATTTACTTGCAAATTCCTTTCGAATTATACCGGTCTGTTTCAATGCTGCATTCACCAAGTCGCGTAAAACACGCAAATTAACCGGCTTTGATACAAAATCAAAAGCGCCAGCCTTTAATGCAGCTACAGCCAATTCCATATTGCCGTGAGCCGTAATAACTGCCACAGGCATAGTAGGAATATATTTCTGAATATGTTCGACAATATCAATACCATCACCATCAGGTAAACGCATATCAGTCAAACAGAAATGAAAAGTTTGCTCTTTCAATAATTTTTTTGCCTCTGTAACAGAGGTTGCTGTCACACATCGAATATTCATTCTTGATAAGGTCAAACTGATCAACTCTAAAATATCAAGTTCATCATCGATAATTAACGCATGATAATGTTCTGCCATATCTCTATCACTATCCTTTTGATAAATGCGAAAAAGTAATTCTAAAACACGCACCACCTTGCGCTGGTGGATAATAAACTAATCTTGCGTGATTTGCTTCACACAATTCACGTGCCACATAAAGGCCTAAACCAGTTCCACCTTTTTTGGTTGTATAAAAAGGCTCAAAAATATATTGTTCTACATTTCTATCAATACCAGGTCCATAATCAATAACTTCTATAAATGGTAGTACACCTTGTTCTGTTATTCCTGCATGAATGGTTAATGTTGCATTACCTGTTTTTTGTTTGCTAAAACGCAAACCATTTTCACACAAATTAAACATGACTTGCTGTAATTGCGTCATGTCCGCATAAAACTCTAAATCTGGTGGAGTGATTTGTACATCAATTTTAATGATATCTTGCTGAGCAAATTGTAATTCTCGAACAATATTGTCTATCCAAGGTTTAACTTTAAATAGCAAAGGAATGGCTTGCTTTCGACGAGTTAATTGTAAAATATTTTCAATAATACTGTTCATACGATGTGCATTAGCTTGAATGATCTCTAACAATCGGTGGTCTTCGGGTGATATTTTTTTTTCTTCATTCATTAATTGGGCTGCATGACTAATTGAACTTAATGGATTACGAATTTCATGCGCAATACTTGCCGTTAAACGACCTAACGATGCTAATTTATCTTGTTGCGCTTGTTCTGCCAGTCGTGCAGAATCTTCTAAAAAAATAAGGGTAACTTTATGTAAACTTGGATGATGGTTTAAACTAGTAAAATTAACTAACAACCCTTTATTCACCAAATTTTCATTCATTTGCACATCTTCGTAGGGTTGCAGTCGCCATATTTGTAATTGTGTTGCAATCACAGGTGAAACCTCAGATAACATTATTGGACCTTGTCGCTCTGGTAAACCCAATAAAAACCAAGCAGCTTTGTTGATTAGTTGTATACGCTCATTATCATCAACAACAATCACCCCTGAATTCATGCGTTGCAAAATAACATCACTTAATTTTTCTAATTTTGCAATTGCCTCACCCTGTTGGCGCGCTAAGGTTTCCGTACCACGCGCACGTTGTGACAAACCATACGCCAATAACGCTGTTGCAAAAAATGTAACACCCCAAATACCTGCCTCAGTGTAATAACGGAAAAATACTGGATGGGGTGCAAAAATTGCATGCGCCAATAATACGCAAATACTGGCAAATGCAGCAAAAAATAATGAAACTCTCCCACCAGTAACAATACTACCCCCTGCAATGGTAGCGTTAATTAAAATTCCATAAAGATTAATAAGGGTAGGGTTTACATAAAGCAGCACCGACAAGAAGAAAATATCAATAAGCAGCTGGAGAATACAGGTTTTATTAAAGTCACTTTGTTTACGATATACAATAAAAATACACGCTAGGGCAAAAATGAGATAACTAATAATAAAAAGTAATTGTCCCCAAGATTCAGAAACATTATGCACGAAGAAGAAATATCCGAATAAAGTTCCCACAATGACTAAGCGGTAAATACCAAAAATCTGCAATACCCGCCATGGAAATTGCGCTATTTTAATATCTAACTGTCCCTTCATCGCGATATTATCCTTACTTTCCTGCCGTAAACACGTTATACTCTAGAGCCAGTTTATAATTCATCAGGCTTTATCGCCCAGCATAGTAGAATTGTAAACGGACTCTATCGTTAATAAAATGAATTATTTTGTCTACATAACCTATGAATACTAACACAAAACAACCTCTAATTATTGCTATAGCCCAATTAAATCTCACTGTTGGTGATATTGATGGCAATACAGACAAAATTATTGCTGCCGCACACCATGCAAAAAACTATTTTCAAGCAGATTTAATCGTTTATCCTGAACTTACCATCTGCGGCTATCCCCCAGAGGATTTGGTTTACCGCCATGATTTTCTTGCTGCCAATAATGCTGCCTTAAATAGAATTAAACAAGAAGTAACGGATATTGATCTAATAGTAGGTCATCTACATAAAAATGCTGATGAGCTATATAATGCGGCTAGTTATATCCATCAAGGTCAACAACTGGCTATTTATTATAAACAAGAATTGCCTAATTACGGTGTGTTTGATGAAAAGCGCTATTATCAACGCGGCCATCAACCATGTATTATTGATATTAAAGGACATCGGCTGGCATTAACAATTTGTGAAGATCTATGGTTACCCCATGTGGCAAAGCAAGCAAAAACCGCTGGTGCTGATATTATTATTACCATTAATGCATCGCCTTACCACAGTGAAAAAAGCGACGAACGGCAATATACTATCAGCAAGCGTGTGGAAGAAAACAGTCTACCTATTATTTATGTTGCTAATGTCGGCGGCCAAGATGATTTGATATATGATGGCGGTTCATTTGCCATTGACAACAACAGCACAATTAAAGTACAAGCACCTTATTTTGAAGAAGCTATCATCCCAGTTCAAATTGATGTCAACCATCAACCTATTCAAGGAAGTATAGCTCCCACCCCCACACGTTATGAGGAAATATATAAAGCCTTGGTCACTGGTCTGCGCGACTACGTCAATAAAAATGGGTTTCGAGGTGTTGTTCTTGGCGTTTCAGGTGGTATTGATTCAGCATTAGTATTAGCTATCGCTGTTGATGCTTTGGGGGCTGATCGTGTTCATGCCGCACTATTACCTTCACGTTATACTGCCGCTATGAGTATTGATGATGGAATTGCACTTTGTCAAAATTTACAAGTGAAATATAGTACTATTTCTATAGAACCAACTTTTGAAGCCTTTAAAACTTCTTTGGCGCAAGAGTTTAGTGGCTTAAAAGCTGATACCACAGAAGAAAACCTACAGGCCCGCTGCCGCGCTAGTTTATTGATGGCTATCTCCAATAAAAAAGGTGCAATGTTACTTTCTACTGGAAATAAAAGTGAAATTGCCGTTGGTTATTGCACGCTTTATGGTGACATGGCAGGGGGTTATGCCCTGATTAAAGATATATTTAAAACAGATGTATATGCATTGTCTCTCTATCGCAATAGTGTTAATCCTGTCATTCCACAACGCATTATTGATCGCCCACCAACAGCAGAATTAGCTCCAGATCAAACAGACCAAGATACATTGCCGCCCTACCCAGTTTTAGATGCTATTTTACATGGTTACTTAGAGCTTGATGAAAGTGTAGACGATTTGATTCAACGTGGTTATGATAAAACAACTATTGAACGCGTTATCCATATGATAAATCGTAATGAATACAAACGCCGACAAGCAGCGCCTGGACCCAAAATTTCTAGACGCGCGTTTGCTCGTGAGCGACGTTATCCAATTACCTGTGGTAAGTGGTAGATGTAAAGAGCCTCTATACCCGCCACACATCAAGGTAAGATGGGTATAATACAAGGAGAAGTTATAATGAAAAAAATTGAAGCTATTATTAGGCCTTATTTATTAGAAAATGTACGCAAAGCCTTAATCGATTTAACTATTACTGGTATGACTATTACCGAAGTTCGCGGATTAGGACACCAACAAGGCCATACCGAAATTTATCGTGGTGCTGAAGCCCATGTTGATTTCTTACCAAAAATGAAATTAGAAGTTGTTGTTGAAGATAAACTCGTTGAACCATGCATTGCGGCAATCATGCAAAATGCCCATACTGGTCGCATTGGCGATGGCAAGATTTATATTACCCCTCTTGAACGGGTTATAAGAATTCGCACGGGCGAAGAAGATGCAGAAGCCTTTTAATCATACTTTTACGATAAAAACTCAGTTAATACTTTTTCGCATGCCCCGTATTGCTTCCAACTACATGACTCGCAAATACGATGAAATGCAGGTAAGGTCATATGATCTTTAATGCGTTGTTTAGCCTCACCCCAAGTCAACTGCTCGCCCGGTATTAATTGCAATACTTCCGCATGTCCCTTATCAAGCACATTAATTTTTTCTTGTACTTTACATAGTAAATTCTGCTTATTTGGGCATGGCTCGCAAATTGCATCAGTATGAGCGACCACTTCAATTGGGATGATATCACCACCAGTAGCAAACAAATTTTTATGGATTTTTTTATAATTGCGAATGAAATCGGGGGAATGGCCTTTCCCACGAAAACATAAGGTACAAAGAAAATGATGGGGTCTAAAAGTAATTGTCATAAAGGATTAACTACATTCAATCTGTTTTGCCATAGTAACAATAACGAAGGACATCCTATCATTTTTTAAGCTTGATGTCACAGCCATACCCATCATACCTCAAGGTGCGAAGTTTAGCGCCCGACTGAACGATGAGATTTGAACGTTCTGATTGAGAAAAACCGCAGGAATACTCGACTGTCTTTCGAGGTTTTTCGATTGAAAAATTTGTAGGAACAAATTTTGACGCGCTTTAGCGCGCCCCGAAGGGGTGAAAGCCATGGATGGCTTTCATCATCAACGTTCAAAGCTCGCGTTCGGGCGGGATGATAAACTCGCATTTTGAGGTGTGATGGGTATATACCCCATCGCATCCCAAGCTATGATAGGTATAAAGCAATTATTTCCGATTTTCAGATCAAAAACACGCTTAACCAAGCTACATGTTTTATGGTAAAACCTATTGACAATCCGGTTTTATTATTATTAGTTATTCACAACCGCTCGGTTTGTTCATTTTTCATCAAAAAACTCTTTATTTAACAATACTGATTTTTACAATGGAAGTAACTGATTGATTTTATTTGATTTTTTTGAAAAACCGCATAAGATCAAAAAATAACCACCCATATGGAAGAGTGGTTTTGACAGTTTCCCAAAAGGTTTCACACAATGTTATCCACAGAATTTGTGGATAACTCAAATTAACCAACAAGCTATTGCTACTCAGCTATACCCATCGCACCTCAATGTGCGAACGGCCCCTCTTACGTCATCGGTTAACACATTATGATATTGAGATAAACACCAATTATTACGCATAAATATTGAATAGCATTAGTTAACGTGTGTAACCCAGGGATCTTACTATCTGGGATCCATGACTTCGCATCTTCATTGGCGAGCAGTATAGACATCAAAAGTAAAATTGATAACAAAATACATTGTTTTTTATTCATGAATTTAAAAAAACATATTGTGAACTAAATAAAATACATTTATTATGAAACATCAGCCTTTTTTACAAATTCGCAAAGAAAAATTTGCGTTTTTTACTAGGAAAAGGTAGTTTAACTGTGTGGGTTTTAGTTTAACTAGGAGTGTTTTATGTTAAAGAAATTAGCAATTGCTTTAGTAGGTGCAGGTTTAGTAGTTAGTTTAGCCGCTTGTAAAGGGAAAGATGCAACTACTCCATCAACAACTGATAGTTCAGCTGCAGCTACAAGCGCACCAGTTGGCGGTAGTGATGCTACCACCACTACTACAGATAGCAGCAGTGCTCCAGCAACCAGCTCAGCAGCTACAACAGATAGTAGCGCACCAGCAAGTGGCGCAGATAGTGGTTATGGCTCATCTTCTTCAGCTGCTAACTAAGCAACTGTTTTCGATTATCCAAATTAAGAAGGGAAGAATAATCTTCCCTTTTTAATTTTTGTTAGCCGAATAAGGCTGTTAATATTACGCTAGAGTCTGACAAGAAATATTAGTATTTGAGCAGCACAGCCCTCTTCATATCAGAAAACTGAAAACTCATGAGTATTGAGTAGGCTCTGTTTACAATTCTACTATGCTGAGCATAAAGAATTGTAAACAGAGCCTATAGCATGTGAATTGATAAAGTGTGCAAGTCGGCCGATAAGCCGGATTCTGTCGTGAACAATCATTCATCTAGGCCTTGCGTCGCCACAAAGCTCATGCGACCAACCCGAACCTCAATGCGGGCCACACTATAAGGTTCCTATTTGGTCTTGCTCCGAGTGGGGTTTGCCTTGCCATCGCTGTTACCAGCGCCGCGGTGCGCTCTTACCGCACCATTTCACCCTTACCTACATTATTACTAATGCAGGCGGTATCTTTCTGTTGCACTTTCCGTAGGCTTTCACCTCCCAGGCGTTACCTGGCACCCTGCCCTATGGAGTCCGGACTTTCCTCCCTACTTACGTAGAGCGATTGTTTAGCCGACTTGCGAAGTAATTATACCATAAACTTATCGCTAACCCATGGCTGAATTTATCTTTCGGGTAAAAATACCCATCATACCTTGAGGTACGATGGGTATATACGGATACGGGACACAGTACTGCCCGTGCTAAGATATTGCGTTAATGCAATTAGATATTCCAGGTCAATTGCAAACCATAAATGTTCGCCGTATTGTCGGTTGTACCATTAACATAAGTATACTGTTGACCTACTGTTTGGCCACTGTTGATAATACCGTCAGCCACAAATAAGTGAGTCCAACCAGCATCAAAGCCCAGTTTTTTATTAACTTGATAATGTGCACCGATTGCAACGTTATAGCGATCCGCATCTGGCAAGCGAACATTTCGTGCTGCATCAGATGTTGGATCTTGATCAATACCAAATCCAAGGCGCCACATCCAATTATCAGTCATGTGGAAATTGACACCTGTTGCTAAACGCCAGGTATTATGAAAATCTTGAGGAACATTTGCACTCAATGAAGTAGTTGGAATAAATGGAGGGCTTCCAGCCAAAATTTGAGCAATACTTGCTTGCTGCACGGCAGCAAGATCTTGTAGTGGAATATTATTAAACACACTCCAGGTGGTATAGTTTAATGTTCCCATTACTGCCCAACGCGCATTAATATCGTGATAAAGGCTTAACGAAGTTGTTGAAGGTAAAGAAACTTCAGCTTGCGCATTGTTTGATTTAATTTCATCGCTCGTACCGCCAGTAGCAACTGAGGCTAATGGACCTTTAAATTCACTATCACCGGTTAACGTTGTACTTACTTTGGAATGGTATGCTAAACCAGCACGTGTAGCTGGGGAGAATTGATATAAAAGCCCAGCATGCCAACCAATTGTCCAATTAGCTGCATCATTATCACTATTCGTATCAGTATCGGCAGGTAAGCCAACAATTGGACCTAATGAACCTAAACCAACCACTTGATCCAATACGGCATCAATATGCTCAAAATCGATACCTGCACCGACAGAGAATTTATCGGTAATTTTAACACCAAGACTTGGGGTTAAATCAATGTCAGTAATTTTAGATTCTGTAGCTGAATAACGGACAACTGAATCATCAGGATAATCAGAAACCAGACCAAAGGGTACAACTAAGCTTAACGCTGCAACAACTCGGTCATTAATAGGAATTGCGTAATGGAATGATGGTACAACCGCAAAACCACCACCTTCGGCACTTCCATATTCATTAGATGCCAATACTGGAACCGGCGCGCCACCTAATGGTGGAGCAAAATTAATATAGTTTTGGACATTGCCATGGAAATCAATACCTGCATCAATACCATCCGCGCCAATCACTAATTGCTGGCTATTAAGCATTACTAAGCCTGCCGGGTTATACCATGCTGTACTTGCATCGGCTGCTTCTGCAGCACCACCAGCATCAAAATTACCTACGCCAGCACCATTTTGTTCAAATAATTCAAAACCAGATGCAAATGCAGAGCCAGACACACTGACAAGCAAAGCTGACAGTGCCAATGATATAGTTTTAATTTTAAACTGCCGCAACAACATAACCCTGTATCCTCCTGATGAATTGTTTCGCCAAAGCCAAGATGCAACGATATTGCACATGCGAGTATAAAAAACGCAGTTCTTGTCAAAAAGAAATCAAAGAACCAAATTTTTATCAAAATTTTTGTTAGGTGTGCAAAATACCTTAGTTTTTTAACAAAGGGAATATGTCTGAAAAATTTATTTATCGACCAATGAGTTGGTTTGAGATGTTTTTAGTAGGGGCGGTTGGTGCTCTTTGTTAATTCACGTACAGCACCAGTAGTGGTTGCCGTCTTAATATTCAAGATGCGATTAATGCGCTCTTGCGTTAGTGGATGACTTGCTAATTCTAAAAATAAATTACCTTCTAATTTTAAAAATGTTTGTTCAGTTAATTTCGTACCAGCTGGATAATCCCCACCACACATCATATAAATAATGCGTGATGCCACATAATAGTCATGTTCTGATAGCAAATGTCGTCCTTTTTCTGTTGGTAACATTGCCACTAACTGTCCTGCAACCTCCTTACCTAGTGCAGTAATCATTGGCGGCAATGGTGGTTGATAGCCGCCTTCATGTATTGCGGTAAGTTGTTGTTTAGCGACATATAAAATTTCATTTGGGTTCATAACAATAACATCATCTTCATCCAAATATCCTTTCTGCAAAGCATCAATTGCATTATTTGTCACATATGCATTGATGATTTGCTGAGCATAAACATTTAACAATGACAACGGATCGATTGGATTAATTGTTTGTGCACGTAATGCAAAAGCTTGACTACCACCACTTGCCGTTGATAATCCAATCACTGACTCAACTAATCCGATATAAGATTCAAATGCTGCAACAACTCGACTGCAATACATGGTGAGTTCACATGCGCCCCCTAAAACGCGACCACGTATTGCTGCAATAGTAGGAACCTGAGAATAACGCAAACGTAAGCAAACTCGCCTGAAATTTTCAATAATTTCAATACCACGTTCTGGTGTTTTAAATAAAACATCAGTAAAAAAGTGTAAATCAGCGCCATAAGAAAAATTATCTCCGGTACGCTGCCATACAATTAGCCCTTTAAATCCTTGTTCAGCAACATCAATGGCACGATTTAGTCCTGCTACTACCCCAGGAGTAATTACTTGATATTTACTTTTGAAGCTCAAAATAGCTATCTCATCATCCATGTGCCAACATCTAACATCATCATCTTCAAAAATAGTCCGACCTTCATTTAAGACTTCGCTTTTGAGAATGGTTGGAAAAACTTGACGTTTATAGACGGGTAATGAAGGACGCGAAATATAGGTGTTTTTTGTCGGTGAAAAAGCCATTTGTCCTTGATAAGCATTTGCGCATTGTGCAACCCATGGAGGTAGACTTACCTTGGCCAAGCTTTTATTTGCCGCAATATCATCCTCGATCCATTGCGCTATTTTCCTCCATCCTACTAATTGCCATATTTCAAATGGCCCATGTTTCCATCCCATTCCCCATCTTAACGCAAGATCGACATCACGTGTTGTATCAGTAATATCGTCAAGATGGTAAGCACAGTAATGAAATAAATCGCGATAACATGCCCATAAAAATTGCATTTTTGGTTCATCAAGATAACGCATAGTATTGAATTGTTCGCTTACTGATTCAATTTCACATAATACCGCAATACCTGGATCGGACACATTCTTGACTGGACGATAAATGGATTGAGTTATATCCCAAACTTGATTAACACCATCTTGTTTTTGGTAAATACCAAATCCACTTTTTTGCCCAACTGCGCCCTTCTTAAGTAATTCTTGTAACCATGCAGGTACAACATAACACTGGGCCCAAGGATCATCACGCAATCCTTCTGCCATTCCATTAATAATACTTACAATAGTATCTAATCCTATCGCATCAAGATTATGAAATATCGCTAAGTTGACCCAACCAATTTTAGAACTTGCTAAATAATCAACATCTTCAAAAGTAAGACCATATTTTTGCATATGATTAAAAATAGTCAGCAAATTAAATATTGCGATGCGATTGGCAATTAAATAAGGAACATCTTTTGCCCGTACGATACCTTTCCCAAGGATGGTTACTAAAAAGCCTTCTATTTGGTTTAATAAATCGAGATTACTGGTTCGATGCGGGACGAGCTCGACTAAATGCACGTAACGTGGTGGCATAAAAAAATGTAACCCACAAAAGCGCTCGCGTTGAACAGGAGTTAAAAACTCCGCTAATTTATTAACACTTTGCACTGAAGAACAACTCGCAATAAACGCTCGTTTATTTAATACCGATGAAAGCTGTTGATATAATATCGCTTTTCGCGCTAATGGCTCATCAATAGCGTCAATAATTAAATCACAATCACTTAATAATGATAAATGATCTTCGTAGTTAACTTCTTGAATATAATCAACAAAATCTGTTAGCGCTAAAGCTTGTGGTTTAATTTGTTGCAACTGATTTTTAACTAATGGTTCAATTTTATTAGATTTTTCTGCATTATGATGATGATCATACAACAACACTGGGATGCAGGCATTAACAAAATGTGCAGCAATTTGCGCACTCATAAGATTTGAGCCTAAAACAGCTGCTTTTCGTACAAACATCCTGTTTTGCATGCCAAGTTTTCCTTAAAACCACCCATTTTTTTAGATAATTAACAATTATAGCTGTTCTTAATTTAAATATAACACATCTATACCCATCGCATCTCAAGGTGCGAAGTTTAGCGCCCGACTGAACGATGAGATTTGGACGTTCTGATTGAGAAAAACCGCAGGAATACTCGACTGTCTTTCGAGGTTTTTCG
>JAGVJQ010000121.1 GCA_020051015.1 Gammaproteobacteria bacterium | reverse complement strand
TGTGCTCTTCCGATCTTGTAATAGATCTTATTACCTACATCAGGCCATCTAAACATTGCACTGGTGAATGTCAAACCCCATGTAAAACCCATATACGTTTTGAATGTACACAATTAAAGTCATTTGAATGGGGAGCATTTGGTTCAGTAAATGAAGGCATATGCTCGATTAAAATGGAGTTTAATTCTGAATCGAAGCGTTTTAAGTTAGACAAAAATAATTTAAAGCCAAGTAAAAAAGTGGGGAAATTAATTGAGGATGACGAAGAATTAGCAAATTGTTGGGAGATGCCATTTGCTAATATTATTGCATTAGAAAGTTATTTCACATTAATTGCAATGCTTGAACAAAGAAATAAACCAACATTTTTTTTCGTGCAAGATAGAAAAGGTCTGATTACGATGCCCGATTTGGGTAATGTCACATTAATAAATTATCTTTTTGATAGTGATGATGAAGGCTGGGATGGTTATTTAGTTCGTAAGCTTATTTCAAATGCAAAATCAGATCAACAAAGGAAAAAAATTCAGACTTATATAGCGCCTTTATTACCACTATTCATAAGGGTAGCCATCAGCAAAAAAATTATTGCGCACCTGCAGCGGTTACAAAAACACGATATGATTCAGCGAGATATAAAATTAGAAAATATCATACTACCTTATTTTGAAAAATTTATAGAGTTATTAAGTAACCCTGCAAATTGGAATAATATTTTATTACTCGAAGCCTGTTTGATTGATTTTGGATTGTCGCATTCTGCCAAGGATAAAGTTGCTCGAACCCATGGTTCGCCAGCCTATAAAGCGCCTGAAATTGCTAGCGACAATTTAGATAAAGAATATCCCTCTTTAACTTTATCTAATATCGATAATTTTTCAGCAGGAATAACAATTTGTAGATTACTTGAGCTAGATGATTTTATTCTTACGAAAGAATCACCTACCAATGGTAAAGACACATGTAGTCCCGGCGATGAAGAGTTTTATACGGCGGAAGAGGATGAGTTTAGTCCCGGCGATGAAGCATTTTATACTATGGGAGCAGATGAGGAGTTTTGTCCCGAAAAAGAATATGAAGTTATTACTGAAGAAGACGATGAATTTAATGCCGAGAATGAAACTGAAATTAATTCTGAGAAGAAATATGAATTTATTATCGAAGAAAAAAATGAACTTAATACCAAGAGTGAAAGTGAGTTTAATTCCGACGAAGAAGGCACTTGGTATGTAAAATATGATGTATTCACTGATTTAGAGAATTTTAAAAAAATTGTTACTACCACTATCCAACAATGTTACCAATTTTTACCTAATGAAAATGAGCTTGACGGTATTATTAATCTCCTGTCGTTGGACAATCATTCTCGTGGCTCGTTAGAAGCCGCTGTTGAAAGCCTTGATCTTTTTTTGAAAAGAATACTTTCAACCTTATTAAAAAACGCAAAAGACATCGGATTAATATCGGATGTAGAGTCAGAGTTATCCCTTAATGTTGAAAGAGTGAAGCCTAAACTAGATACAAGTGGCGCATTTCAAATGCGACGCTTAGGTTATTTAACATTCCTTGGTGCAGACAATAAAAAACAGATGAAAGCAATTTCAATAGCGGATATAAAACCAGATCAGCCCAGTCAAATGTCATTTACTTAAGTGATAATTATCTTTTCCAGGCTTATTTAAAAATTATATAAAACATATTTACTTTATCTTTTTGCCCTATATAATGGTTTATGTATTCACTAAAGAATACAAATAACATTTACAGGGAGATAAATTATGATGCTATCACGTAAATTAGTTGTGTCTGCCATTATTGCATTTGGCTTGTCAGCAAGTGCTAGTACTTGGGCGGCAACAACATCCACTAAAAGTAGCAACACGTCGGTTGCCGCAACGACAACGAGTTCAGCACCAATCAATGTTAATACAGCTGATCTGAAGACGATCGAAAATATCAAAGGCTTAGGCCCAAGCAAAGCTCAAGCTATTATCGATTATCGAAATAAAAATGGTAATTTCCAAACCGTTCAAGATTTACAAAAAGTACCTGGCATTGGGCCAAAACTATTTGAGAAAATTCAAGCTCAAGTTACTGTTTAATGAATTAGGGGCGTTCACAACGCCCTTAATTTAATCGTGATATTGTCTTGAATTAATCGTTGTTAATCACTATGATTAATAGTGATTAACAACGATTTGAGATGAAAAATGAATACTAAAGTTATAACTGCTCATATTCCAATTGAACTTGCAAATAAGGTAGATAAATTGGCTATACAAACAGAGCGATCAAGGGGCTGGATCGTAAAACAAGCCCTCGATGCATGGGTTGCACAAGAAGAAGAACGCAGAATAATGACTGAAGAAGCCTTAGCGGATGTTGATGCTAAGCGAGTTGTTACACATGAAACTATTCAAGCATGGGCTAATGATCTAGATGGAAAGAAATAGCAGAATGCAATTGCAATGGACAAATAAAGCCCAATCTGACTTAATGCGAGTTTATGACTTTTTAAGTGCGGTTAATATACAAGCAGCAACATCGGTTATTCAAAAATTAATTAATGCTCCATTACGGTTATTAGAACAACCACGCCTTGGCGAACGATTAAGCAAGTTTGAACCTCGAGAAGTTAGACGTATTTTGATTGGGCAGTATGAAATGCGTTATGAAATTCAGTTATCCATGATTTATATTTTGCGTATCTGGCATACACGCGAACAACGATAAATTTATAATTATAACCATTTGAATATTAATAATATTTAGCATTAAACCTGGGTCATAGGAATTATTCTTGATTTGATTCTTTTTTGGTCAAAACAAAGACACTTATTCAATTTTATGATATAGTACTTTTTTATTTCTATACCCTCGCACCTCAAGGTACGTTTGGTATAAATCTATATGACTTGATAAGTGAGAAACATGGAAACTATCGTTGACAACAGTACGATACCTGCTGAAGGGAGTATTCCCGATTGGTATGCCTTGGTTCGTGGCGAGCCAATGCGCGAATTGCCTAATGATTTATATATTCCACCGGATGCACTAGAAGTCATATTGGATGCCTTTGAGGGACCACTAGATTTATTGCTTTACCTCATCAAGCGTCATAATCTGGATGTGCTTGATATTCCCATTGCTGAAATTACTCGTCAATACATGGAATATGTTGAATTGATGAAGGTAATTCGACTCGAATTAGCTGCTGAATATTTAGTAATGGCGGCAACGTTAGCAGAAATTAAGTCACGCATGTTATTACCGCGACCAGCGGATGCCGAAGGAATAGAAGAAGATCCACGAGCTGAATTAGTGCGTCGCTTGCAAGAATATGAGCGTTTTAAAACGGCTGCCGAAAATCTTGATTTATTACCACGCATCGGGCGCGATCATTTTGTTATGTTAGCTGACCCACCACCGATGGAACACGTTAAACCACAACCCGATGTTTCATTGCAAGAGATGTTATTAGCATTAAAAGAAGTATTAAAACGTGCCAATTTGAAACAAAGCCATCAAATTGTTAAAGAAGGATTATCGATTCGAGAACGAATGACAGAAATCTTATCGCGCATCACTGCGACAGAATTTACGACATTTGTTAGCTTATTTAAAGCAGAAGAAGGGCGATTGGGTGTTGTGGTAACATTTATTGCTATTTTAGAATTATCGAAACAAGCACTTATTGAAATTGTACAAAGCGAGCCGTATAGCTCCATCTACGTTAAAGCAAGGGCAACTCAAGATGAATAAGGATTTATTAAAACGCATTATAGAAAGCGCTATTTTTGCTGCCGGAGAGCCAATAAATATAGAGCGCATACAAAGTATGTTTGACGAAAGTGAAGCCGTTGATGCAACATTAATTCGTGAGGCACTTGCTGAGTTAGCAACGGATTGTGATGCACGTTGCTATGAATTAAAGCAAGTTGCTAGCGGTTATCGTTTCCAAATTAAATCAGATGTCAGTCAATGGTTAATTAAATTATGGGATGAAAAACCCGTTAAATATTCACGTGCAGTATTAGAAACGTTAGCATTAATTGCTTATCGTCAACCTGTTACACGAGCAGAAATTGAAGAAATTCGTGGCGTAACGGCGAGCTCACATATTATTAAAACATTGATGGATCGTGAATGGGTACGCGTGGTTGGACATAAAGATGTACCAGGCAAACCCAGCTTATATGCAACGACTAAAAATTTTCTTGATTACTTTAATTTAAAAAGTTTGGATGAATTACCGACGTTGGCAGCATTATTGGATCTAGATGCAGCAGCTAACCAGCTAGAGCAATTACAATTAGAGATAGCGGGCGCTGAATTAGAATCAGAACCAAATTAATTAGGAATATAATGAGCGAAAAATTACAAAAAGTATTAGCACGTGCAGGTTTTGGCTCGCGTCGCAAATTAGAAGAAATTATTGAAGCTGGCCAAGTCATGGTAAATGGCTTAGTTGCCTCATTAGGGCAACGTGTAACACCGAAAGACGCCATTTCGATTCAAGGACAAACTGTCACTAATACACCATCAGAAGAAATTCCTTGTCGCGTTATTTTATATCATAAACCCGAAGGCGAAGTTTGCTCACGTAATGATCCTGAGAAGCGTCCAACCGTATTTGATAATTTAC
Source organism: Gammaproteobacteria bacterium (assembly GCA_020051015.1). GTDB lineage: Bacteria > Pseudomonadota > Gammaproteobacteria > UBA1113 > UBA1113 > JABEVJ01. The sequence continues at coordinate 2,101 of JAGVJQ010000121.1, read as the reverse complement.
CAAAATTACAACGGGGTCGTTGGATTGCTGTAGGTCGTTTGGATTTCAATACAGCGGGTTTATTATTATTTACAACCCATGGTGATTTAGCTAATGCCTTAATGCACCCCAGTTCACAAATCGAACGTGAATATGCAGTACGAGTTTTTGGTGAAGTAGATGGTGATATTTTAAATCGTTTAAAAACCGGCGTAAAACTTGAAGATGGCATGGCTAAATTCAGCAGCCTTAAAGATGGTGGTGGCCAAGGTCATAATCATTGGTATCATGTGACCTTAAGTGAAGGCCGTAATCGCGAAGTGCGCCGTATGTGGGAATCACAAGGCGTAAAAGTGAATAGACTTATTCGCGTACGATTTGGTGAAATTTATTTACCACGTGATTTACGTAAAGGATCGGTGCGTGAATTACCACCGAAATTAGTTGCTGAATTAGGTTCATCGGTTGATTTAAACTTTAAAACATATACACCACATAAAAAACGAACGGAAAAAGAGCGTTATCGTTCGTAAATATACTAATGTAGGGTGGGCTAAATATTGTTGCCCTCGAAGAGGTATCGCATAACAATATGTGCCCACCATAATTCACCTTACTTTTTGGCTATAATAAACCCATTACTTTGTGGGGAATCTTTATTACTTTGCGCTATTTCTCTACCTTGAGTAGATACATTAAATAGGCCATTTTCGCTTAAAGCAATTGCGTCATTTCTTGCTGGGTTTTCTCGTTGTGGATTGGTTGGTTGAGTTAATGATTCTTGCAAATCATCCAAATATTGTTGAAAAATTTTCTGTACCTCTGCTGCAACAAGATCACGGGTGTGAATATTTAATCCATATTTTTTAGTGGGCGCTATATTGTTTGTAAATGGATGTCTGCTGCTCGTTTGATACCATTTTTCTATGAAAGAAGCATTGACAGTATTGTGTGGTTCGTCAAGTAACACAACCGGCTTAAACATTATTTCTTCTGATAAAGGACAGATAATAAAATCGTTTTTTAATAAAGTTTGTTGATATTTTTCTGGCAATGCTTCATATTGTTTTTTTGCATCAATAATTGTTTTTAGCTCGGCAAGTTTTTCATTTTTCAAGCGTATTTGCTTTTCATCTTCGGATTCTTCTTGCTTTTTCTCAACAAGATTTTCATTTTTCTGTTTTTCAGTACTTTCAAATTCGTTATTTGGAAAAATTAAAAAATTTTCAGTTGCCGCTATGGGTTGAAGTAATATGGCTAAATTCTCATCCATCGCTAAGTGATTACTATTAGGTGTATTGGTAGTAGTAACCGCAGCGTGAATTGAAGGTCTATTATTTAGAGTTGAATAATATACATTACTACATTTTTGTGACACGGTTATATTATGATTCATTGACTCTATCGGAAATGTTGAATTAATAGCCTCAACTAATAATGTAGGAAGTGGTTCATCTAATCCCATTATTCTCTCTTCAATATCACTTCCAATTATGGTTCGTTGTCGTTGTTTAGCCGGCGAGTAGGTTATTACACGATCAGGAGCACGCTTTTCTTGGCGGAGATCAGAGTATTTTTTAAACAAAAAATATAATTCTTTATCTAATGGTAAGGAGCTGCATTGACGTATTTCTTGAAGAGTGAGCATTGGTCTTTCTTTGTTAACGATTGATTCAATAGCAGTTAAGTGCTCACCAATGTCTTTTAGTTGCACGGAATTGTATTTCGCTAATATCAATGCAAAATGTATAGTCGATTCTATATTTTCAACGTAATCATAAGTAAATTGATTTGATAACACGCTAAAAGGATAGTAAGTAATAGCAATATTACGAAATTGTTTAATTTCATTTAATGTCAGGTTATTAATTAATGGATTGAACAGCGTTTTAAGGACGGTATTAAAAACATCTTCCAAAGAGTTATAATCTATTGTGTGGTCTATAATTGCCAGACTTTTTAGATATTCAGACTGTAATCTACTAATCATGTTAAAGATACTACGTATTTCGTCGGCGCGACAATCACTAGTTTGGCCAAAAGAATATTGCTCCCGCATTTGCAATTGCTGTTGCAATACTAATTGAATATGAGCATTGATAATTTCAATGAATGTTTTTAC
>JAGVJQ010000104.1 GCA_020051015.1 Gammaproteobacteria bacterium | reverse complement strand
ATTGCTTTTATATCACGGTGATTTCGTCAGCAGAAGTTTCAGCTTTTTTATTCATTAAAGACGAATAGCGAGGCGCTTGATAACCCCCAATAATTCCTTTACTAAATACAATTTGCCATAATTGAATATGTCGAGCACGAAAACTACCCGCACATGACAACAAATAATAACTCCACATGCGGTAAAATTTTTCGTCGTAATGTGACTTTAATTTATCCCAGTTTTTATTAAAGTTATTGTACCAAGCCATTAATGTTCTATCATAATCTGCACCAAAATTATGCCAATCTTCCATAACAAATAAACCTTCTGCTGCACGTGCAATTTGTGCAATTGAAGGAAGTAATCCATTTGGGAAAATATATGTCCCAATCCATTTATCAACTAAATGACTGGTGACATTATCTCCAATTGTATGCAGCAAAAATAAACCATCATCATTTAAACAACGTTGAACGACTTCCATATATGTCTTATAATTTAATGCGCCAACATGTTCAAACATCCCGAGCGAAACAATGCGATCAAACCTTCCATTAACTTCACGATAATCTTGGAAAAGAATTTCAATAGGTAATCCAGCACAATTTTGTTTAGCATATTCACATTGTTGATGTGAAATAGTTATCCCTTTTACGGTGACCCCGTAATTTTGTGCTGCATATTTTGCAAATGAACCGAAACCACAACCGATATCAAGAACAGTCATTCCTGGTTTTAACATTAATTTCTGGCAAACCAACTCCAGTTTTGCTAATTGTGCATCATCTAAATTATCTGCTTCACGCCAATAAGCACAAGTGTAATTCATTCGGTTATCAAGCATATTTTTAAATAAATCATTACCTAAGTCATAATGCTTGCGACCAACTTCTAATGCTTTTGTTTTTGATTGTAAATTAATAATTTTATATACCGCAATTTTAACTAATAACCATTTATCTGACTTAATTTTATTTTGTAGTCCTGCTCTTATTAAACGCTCAAAGAGTAAATCAATGCGTTGACAATCCCACCACTTTTCCATATATGCTTCACCAAAACCAAGCGATCCATCTTTTAAAATTCGAGCATATAATTCATCATTATGTACATGGATACTCCATGGCTGATTGCTATTAATTTCTATATCAGCAGTATGTAAAAGATTCTCTATAATTTTTTTAGCTTCGATTCCTTGCATTTTATGTTTTTCCTTTTTTACAATTAATCCTTTCGTCGCAATATCTTTTCTGCAACTTTTGCCGTAATGGCCCGAGGGCTAAATCGATTTAATTGCGCTTTTATATAGTTCTTGGCAGGACCAGGAATAATATAAATTTTATTTTTATCAATGGCATTAAATGCACTTTCAACAACGTTTTCTGGTGTATCCATTGTTCCTAATGAAGGTTCGCCCATATCCAACATATCAAAAAATTCAGTTTCGACAGGCCCTGGGCATACTGCCAAAATATGAATGCCGTGGTTTTTATATTCTGCCCAAAGTGCTTCTGTAAAGGACAGCACAAATGCTTTGGTTGCACCATAATTTGACATATACGGTACAGGCTGAAATGCGGCTGTACTTGCGACATTAATAATAACACCTTCTTTTTTTTGCACCATTGCTGGCAAAAAAAGTTGCGTCAACAGCGCTAACGAATATACATTAACGGTTAACATTTCTTGATTACGCTTTACACTAGTCTCATGTAATTTTCCATAAACACCAAAACCGGCATTATTAATTAAAACATCAACATGACAACTTAATTTTTGTACTTCATCATATAAATATTGCGCTGCTTCTACGAGGGAAAGATCAAGAGAGATAACATGAACTTGAATTTTATAATGCTCAGTTAATTGTTCTGCCAGAATTGTTAATTTTTCTTTTCTGCGAGCCACCATAATTAAATTGGCCCCTCTTTTAGCTAGCTCGCGGCAAAAATACTCGCCTATTCCAGAAGACGCCCCAGTCACTAACGCCCATTTTCCACGATAATTAATCATCGTGTTCTCCTAAATAATCAATTATTTCCTATCCGTTTTTCAGATAACATTAATATTATGATAGGTGTATCACCTACCTTAAGATTAGCATTAAAGTCTCATTTTAGGATTGAATTTAATATATTTTTCATATACTAGGGTCTGTTTACAATTCGCTAGTCGAGGCTTTGTGCTTAGCATAGTAGAAACAGCCCCTCATTATGAGCGAGTGATAGCCTTAGCAAGAAGACGATCTAATTGTTTGGCGAACTCCATTGATGCTTTTTGACTGAGTTTTTCGGGCCCCCCAGTAATTACCCCTCCATCACGCAAGCCACTCATTAAATTACGCATTGCTAAACGATGTTTAATATTATCAACTGTGTATAATTCGCCTCGTGGATTTAATGCTATTCCTCCCTTTTCAACGACTGCATCGGCTAAAGGGATATCAGCGGTAATAACTAAATCACCAGGTGACATATCGTTGACAATTCTTTTATCAGCAATATCAAATCCTGCACCGACAACTAATTTCTTAATGTACGGCGAGGGCGGCGTTGTCATCGGTTGATTTGCCACAAATATAGTCCGTATTGAAGTTCGGTTTGCCGCTCGAAACAAGATTTCTTTAATTATTTTTGGACATGCATCTGCATCAACCCATATTTGCATCATTACCTCTTTTTTAAATTATCACATGAAAAATTAAGTTTTTTTATCATTTTACCCACGCTATAATAATGGACATGATGGACAAATATTTGAAAAAACGAATACTTATTACCGGCGCTCGGTCTGCCGTAGCTCTTGATTTATCCCGCCATTTTATGACAGCTGATTGTGAAGTATATCTAGCTGATAGTATGCCAACAATAGTAAGTGGTTTCTCAAATACAATCAAAGAGTATTTCCCTATTCCTAGTCCTAGATATTCTAAACACGCATTTATTGAAGCCCTTCTCAGCATTATTAAAAAATACAAAATTGATTTATTAATTCCAACCTTTGAAGAAACCTATTACATTGCACAATATCATGCACAACATCCAATTCCTGATTGCTCTATTTTTTGTTCCTCATTTGAGGTTATTCATAATTTACATAATAAATGGCTTTTTCAGAAACGCCTTAACGAGTTAGGCTTTCTTGCGATACCAACTCAACTCATACAATCGATAGATGAATTGCAACAATTAAATATTTCTAAGCCATACATAATAAAAGCCTGCTATTCGCGCGCCTCGTTAAGTTTTTATAAGATTGATCATGATAGTGTCTTACCCCCTATTCATATATCACCCCAAAACTCATGGGTTGTACAGCCTTGGTTAAATGGGAAAAAATATTGTACTTATAGCGTTTGTAATAATGGTATTGTACAAGCACATAGTGTCTATCCCGTAAATATTGCTATTAATGGCAATTCTTGCATATTGTTCGAAGCAATTAATCATCCTGAAATCTTGCAATGGGTTATTAAATTTGTAGAAAAAGAGAAATTTACTGGTCAAATTGCCTTTGATTTTATTGAGACAGTTGACGGATTATATGCCATTGAATGTAATCCACGCGCCACCAGTGGCGTGCATTTATTTATAGAAGAAGATAAGTTAGCAACTGCATTTCTAAATATAAATAACACATTAGTTACCCCACAATTGGGTACCCGCCGTCAAATTTTAATGGGAATGTTGCTTTATGGTTGGCAAACCAATGCATCTAATGATTTTTTACACTTTTTAAAACACTTTCTATCAAGTGCAGATGTGATTTTTGATCGTAATGATTTAAAGCCATTTTTCATGCAGCCATTCGTTTTTATTCACTTAATCCGATTAGCTAGAAAATTAAATTTATCGCTTCCGGCGGTCTTTAATCATGATTTAGAATGGAATGGCTAACCCTCTATTAAACGTCGTCTTTGCTTGTTAATATATTCTTTTAACAAAGGACTGTAATCATGTCTAATATAAAAAATTACCCTATTGCGCCAAAATTTACACAACAAGCTAATATCAGTGAATTGCAATACCATCAAATGTACACTCATTCGATTATCGAACCTGATAATTTTTGGGGTCAACAAGCTAATCAATTAATTAGTTGGTTTAAACCTTGGGAGAAAGTATCAACCGGTGACTTTACTCATATGGATACGACATGGTTTATCAATGGTAAATTAAATGTTTGTTACAATTGTATCGATCGCCATTTGCCAACTCGCGCTAACCATGTTGCATTATTATGGGAAGGAAATGAACCCCAGCAATCCCTTCAATTAACCTATGCTGAATTATTTGAAAAAATTTGTCGCTTTTCCAATGTATTAAAAAAACAGGGGGTCCAAAAAGGAGATCGCGTCGCCATTTATTTGCCTATGATTCCAGAGGCTGTCGTTGCCATGCTTGCTTGCGCTCGCATTGGCGCTGTCCACTCTGTCATCTTCGGGGGTTTTTCTTCCGATGCTATTAAAAATCGTCTTCTTGATGCTGATTGTAAAATTGTGATCACCGCTAGCGATTGTTATCGCGGTAATAAAATTATTCCATTAAAACACAATATTGATACGGCATTGCTTGAATGTCCCGATGTTAAAAGCGTTATTGTCGTTAAACACACTGAAAACGTGATTGAGTGGAATGACCATCGTGATTATTGGTATCACGAAGAAATAAATTCTGTTTCAGTTGATTGCCCTTGCGAAGAAATGGATGCACAAGATCCTTTATTTATTTTATATACCTCCGGCTCAACTGGAAAACCAAAAGGAATTTTACATGTTACCGGTGGTTACTTGACCTATGTTGCTACCACATTCAAATATATTTTTGATTATCATGATAATGATATTTTTTGGTGTACTGCTGATGTTGGTTGGATAACGGGGCATTCTTATGTTGTGTATGGTCCATTATGTAATGGCGCAACGTCACTCTTATTTGAGGGTATTCCAAATTATCCTAATCCATCGCGTTATTGGGAAATTGTCGACAAATATAAAGTTACTATTATTTATACCTCACCCACTGCCATTCGAGCATTACGCCATGAAGGGGATCATTGGGTAACCGATACCAACCGCAAGAGCTTGCGATTATTAGGCTCTGTTGGTGAACCTATTAATCCTGATGTATGGGAATGGTATTACACAGTGATTGGCCATGAACACTGCCCCATTGTAGATACATGGTGGCAAACAGAAACTGGTGGAATTATGATTTCTCCGTTTCCTGGCGCAGCAATTTTGAAACCTGGTGCAGCTTCATGGCCATTTTTTGGTATTAAACCTGCAATTATTGATGACCACGGAAATAAGTTACCTGCTGATCAAAAAGGAAAATTAGTTATTACGCAACCGTGGCCTGGAATGGCTAAAACAATTTACAATAATCCGGATCGTTTTTTTAATGCTTATTTTAAAGATTATCCTGGATATTATTTAACGGGCGATGATGCACGTTGTGATGCCGATGGTTATTATTGGATCCTGGGTCGTAATGATGATGTATTAAAAGTTTCTGGTCATCGAATCAGTACTGCCGAAGTAGAAAATGCGATTTTAGCCGACTTATCGGTCTCTGAAGCCGCTGTCGTACCAATCCAGCATGAGATCAAAGGTGAAGCCATTTATGCGTTTGTAACTCTCAAAATGGGCATTAAACCAAATGAATCACTTAAAAAAGAAATTATTCAGAAAGTGCGCGAAAATATTGGTGCTATCGCTGCACCAGATCATATCCAATGGGCCGATGCATTGCCCAAAACGCGTTCTGGAAAAATCATGCGACGCTTGCTGCGCAAGATCGCGGACAATGATTTAACTGATTTAGGTGATACCACGACGCTCACGGATCCTTCGGTGATTGATAGATTAATTCGAGGTAGACAAATGTGAGATAATATATTTTATCTCACATTTCCCTGTGGATAAAATTCACCAAAATAATAAATTCAATTAGATAAGTCTCAATATCGTAGAAATATTATTTTATTATTTTCACCACTAATTAAGTTTAACAGCTATTTAATGCAGTAAAATATACGATTCAAATCAAATTATTTTAATTAAAAACAACTTACACTCATAATTTTCTATGGCTGTGCTATATTTAAACTGTTCAATATATAAAAGTACTGATAAAAACCATGTTCTATTGGTTTTTATCAAGAAGTTTTAGATGATATGATAAGGAGTTTTCTGATCATGAACATCAAAAAAACTTTAGTCGCTGCTGCGCTATTAGTGTGCTCAACAAGCGCTTTTGCGTGGCTTGCTAATTCGCAAACTGGTCTAGTCCCTGTGGTAGTACCAACAACAATGCAATGTCCTGTTGAATACTACAATACACCAATGACATTGACATTCCTTGCATCGCAAGCTGAAGTTGCTAGCTACAATGAATATCATGAATATTTGGATAATGAATGGGCTCCAGGTGCGATGACTTATGAAGAATGGTTAGTGCAACATCCAGTAAAGATTACTGTACAATGCCCTAACAATCCTGTTAGCACTCCTGATGGAAGGGGCTAAATCATAAAGGATAGCTAAGAACATCTCTCGCAATGTTGTTTATACTTTGAAAAAAATATATCACATTGCGAGAGATTCTTTTTTCAGTATTAAAATTTCTTTTCATCAAATGACGTTGGTTCATTTTCAATTGCTATGCCAGCACTTGGAATTTCAAAATAATTAATCTTCCACTCACCATTTTCTTTTATTAACTGATATTCAATATGAATAGAACCACCTTTACTGGAAGTCAGCGTTCCTTTCACGGTGCCAATATTATTAGTGACAGCTCGTTCGTAAAATGATCTTTCTTTATTATCATAAATGGCAGGAAATGATGTTACGATGTGTTTAAATTCAGAGAGTGATGTAGCTTTTTGAAAACTTTCGGACGTATATGAATAAGCCTTAACCATATCTCCTTGTTTTATGGCATCAAGCTGATTATAAATTGGCGTCGTTAGACCTCTTAATAAATAAAATCCTAGGCCAACAAGCAGAACAATAAAACCAACAACCGATCCAAGACCTATCAAAACTTTTTTAGATGTCGACATTTTCAATTTACCTTATATGATTGCAGAAAGAATTTGTGCGCATATACCACTTCAAATATTAGCGTATCTTTTTCCATATTGCCTCTTGCCAAATGATTTCACACAATTCATGTGCCAACAGGCTAGAATATTTATTTATCCAAATGAAACTGATGATATAACCGATGAATTATTGGTGTAAACATCACACCAATAATAAATATAAATGATAACCCACTAAATAGAGCATAGAACCCGGCAAAAATCTTGCCGGCTGTTGTATAAAGTGGTGATAATGGGCCCATTCCAGATAAAATCATGGATGCATTAGCAAAAGCATCAATCCATGGCATTTTTTCAAAAAAATGATATCCGATCATGCCAATCAGTAACGCAAGTGATATAGCTAATAATCCAATTGCAAAGGAATGGACCAATCTAAGCAAAAATGCCGACAGCGGTAATAAAGGTTCATGCCGGTGCTCAAGCATTCTTTACTCCCTAGCTAATTGATTTAATTAAATCGCCCATACTCGCAATATTACCAATATGGGCATCATTAATTTACTTCAACTTAACATTCCCTAAACTACCAAGGTTAACTAAACCAAATACCGATAGTAACCATACGATTACGCATAAGATAACAACTACATTTAGAATGGTTTTTATAGAACCCGCCATAGGGATATATCGATTGATCAATGCCAATAGAACACCCACTACGATTAAGACCAAGACAATAGTAATTAATGACATAACGAAATCCTTTTGTAATATCAAATTAATGATCACATCATTACTTTATCACTATCTCATTGAAAGAATTAAATTAATTACGCTATTTATATGTTTTTTTTGTACACCTTGTAACTGAATATAACAATATGTTAATAAAAAATTCAGGTTTTGCTTGCTTTTTGAGCATTTGTCTAGTATTATGCCAACTCGTTAGTTGGTTTGAATCTACATTACACATCGATTGGGGCTACGACTTAAACACCAATCAACAAAAAAGATGTGTAGTGCAAATAAAGGAGTCGCTCTATGTTAAAGACTGTAATTTATACAACCTCTTTACTACTTTCATCATTAATCACAAACATTGCATTAGCTGATACCACACAAGCCCCAGCTATTAATGAACAAAAAATTATATCTCATGCGTCTGATCTTAATCCTCAGGCACTTGACTCAGCTGTTCATGCTTATCAATGGGCATTAAAAAATGGTTATGTTAAAAATCCTGATGTGTTAACTGTGATTGATTTCACCAAACCATCTAATCAAAAACGTGCTTGGTTAATCGATTTAAAAAACAGCAAAGTTTTAATGAACTTCTATACCACTCATGGTAAAAATAGTGGTTTAGATTATGCAAAATCTTTTTCAAATAATTTTTCTTCTGACCAAACCAGTTTAGGTGTTTATACCACATTGAATGCGTATTATGGTAAACATGGTTTATCTGAACGCTTAATGGGCTTGGAAAAAGGCGTGAATAATAATGCTTTACAACGCTCTGTCGTTGTTCACCCAGCAGATTATGCATCTGAAGCTTATGTTAAAGCGAATGGCCGTGCCGGCCGCAGCTGGGGTTGTTTTGGTATTAGTCCAGCAGAAAGCTCTAAGTTTGTAAATTACACCAAAAATGGTAGTGTAATTTATGCATACGCTAGTCCAGAAAAACACAATCCAGTTTTATCTGCCTAAGTATTCTTTACTTAATAAAAAAGGCGCATAATGCGCCTTTTTTATTTTCTACATATATATCCCACGGTTGGTATAAGTGTCTGCAATAATTCCATCACTGATCCATTTTTTTAATAAATTGACCGCAATCAACGCAACGTGCTCTGGTGCATGAAATTCACATAGTCGTTCACAAATTGCAGCAAAATTATTTCCGTTCATGATATCTTCAACAACAACCATCTCTTCGCGTGATGCTTCACGAAATTTAACGTGGAATTGATTTCGCCAAATTAGATAATGTGATTGCTGTTCTAGCACTGCTGGCTCAATATTGATTTGATTTTGTTGCGTCGCTTGCCAAAATGACAACGTATTCCATTGTAAATAACCCATTCGCAATGATGGCATTAATTTGATTTTCATTATTGGCCACTCTTCGGCCGCGACATTTAATAACTCATTTAAGGTGAGTACCTGACTATCTGCTGCATCAAATGCTTCTGATAAATGCCACTCAAATTGTGCAAGCTCAATTGGCATAGTATGTGTTTTATAATTATTATCTTCTGATAAAAATTTCGATAAATACATTCCAAACCATCGAACTGAACGAAAGCAAGATGGATGATGTTTAATATATTCGCTCGCTATTTTTTTAAATTTTTCATCACCTAACAACATGTACAGTGCGGGATAATCTTTGATTAAGACCTCTGTCAATCTAGCAACATAAGCATTGGCATAAATAGCTAGACGAATATTAGCATTACATTGTTCACTAGCAACAATGTGCTTTTCAATATCTAGAGATTTATTTAACAAAAAATTTTGAAAATCTTGTTGCAGAGATAATAAATTCTTCATGTTAATATTTCTTTTTTTAAGATTACTCCTAGGGGCTGTTGACAATTCTACTATGCTGGGCATTAAGCCTCGATTTTTTGCGCTACGCTGCTCACAGACGGCCAAAGTATGCTCCGCTGCGGTGCTCAAAAATCAAGTCTTTCTACCGCAGCATAGCGAATTGTCAACAGCCCCTAATCTCACGTGCATATCGTAATTCTGTCATTAGGGCGTCCAATGAAGGAATATTGTCATCTCGTTCAATCATCGTCGATATATCACCAAAGCGTTTGCATGCATGTGTATATAAATCCCAAACCGCAGGAATAATTTCTGCATCATGTGTATCGATAATATAATTACCGTTATTTGAATGTCCCGCTAAATGGAATTGCTGCACACGCTCAATGGGTATGTCATTCAAATATTGATATGGATCGAAATGATGATTATACGCACTGACATATACATTATTTATATCGAGTAAAATAAGGCAATCAGCTTGTTCGGCAATTGCAGCGATAAATTCCCACTCCGACATTTCAGATTGTTTATATGTGATATAACTAGATACATTTTCAATTAAAATACGCTGCCCAAAATAATCTTGTACTTGTTGGATTCGAGATACAATATGATTGATTGCTGCCTTAGTATAGGGCACTGGCAATAAATCATGCGTGTTATGGCCTTGCACACCCGTCCAACATAGATGATCAGAAACCCATTTTGGCTTGACGCGCTCTATCAATTCTTTGACTTGTTTTAAATAATGTTTATCAAGCGGATCCGTACTCCCAATCGAAAGCGAAACTCCATGCATGACCAACGGATATAACTCACGTATTTTATCGAGATAAAATAGTGGTTTCCCACCTGGAATTAAATAATTTTCGGTAATAATTTCAAACCAATCAATATCAGGTTTTGTTGTAAGAATAGATTCATAATGTTCAGGTCTTAATCCTAAACCAAAACCTAAATTAGGAAGCTTGATCGCTTGTTTCATCATGTTCTCTATTCGCTAGCCATTGAAGATGCGTATATACCCTAATCTTTTTTAGCAAAAAAGTTAAACCCTTGGCAGGCATTGGCATTTGCTTTACACGTATTTTCACCTTTACACGAGTTGGTATTAGTACTAGCGCTGGCACAATGCATTATTGTATTGTCAGTTGCCGCGATGACAGGGGTTGCTGCTAACAAACTTGCAGCCGTCATTGCGATAGCGAACCCTCGGTGATTATTAGACATAATCCATCTCCAGTATGTTTGATAAAATTTTTGCCAATTCTACCAAGCATTCTTGTTTCTGAAAAGGTGATATGATGGGTATATACCAGAAAGGAGAAATAGCAATGAAAATAATCGTTATTGGCGGTACCGGTACCATTGGTAAAGCTGTAGTAAAAGAATTAGCACAACGACATACTATCATTGTCGCCGGCCACCAACATGGTGATATTAACATTGATATCACTAATATTGATTCTATTGAAAAAATGTACCAAACCGCAGGCAAAGTTGATGCGGTAGTTGCTACAGCCGGTAATGTGCATTTTGGCCCGTTAAATGAAATGACACCCGAGCTTTATAGTGTCGGTCTTAATAATAAATTAATGGGACAAATCAATTTAGTTTTAGTCGGTATGAATTATGTCAATGAAGGTGGTTCATTTACGCTAACAAGTGGTATTTTAAATCGTGATCCTATTGTTTATGGCTCTTCTGCGGCCATGGTTAATGGCGCATTAGATGGATTTGTGAAAAGTGCCGCTATTGAAATGCCGCATAATATGCGCATTAATATTGTCAGCCCTACCGTTGTGACAGAAGCTATGGATAAATATGCACCTTATTTCCGGGGTTTTGTTTCTGTTCCCGTTGATAAAGTTGCATTGGCTTATAGTAAAAGTGTTGAAGGTAAGCAAACGGGACAACTTTATAGCGTTACTTAATTTTTTAAAAATTAGCCTCATTATCCCCGCTATACCCATCGCACCTTGAGGTGCGATGGATATATATCAAACTAAGTTGAGTCCTTCCATCGTGATGAGACTCAACCATATCTATCACAATATGATGAATATATTGGCAAAATTAGTTCTAACTAATTCATCATACAAAAATTAATTAAAAATTAAGATTTTATTAATATACATTAATTATATTTAAAATATATGCGCCTCTAATTATTCATATTGTGTGTTGCCTTTACTTAATTATTTGAATGATGAGAAAACTATGAATGAGTCCTCGGAAGAGCAAAATTTACGGAAACAATCGACGTTAATAATTGCGCAAGGTATTGCAGAATGCTATGCCGAATTACCTAACTGGCAAAGTCATTCACAAACAGAAAAGAACTTATATGGCGACCATTCAACTCTTGCAACAATGAAAGGAGTTAAAGAGTGTGACGCTTTTCGGGATAGACTTGATAAAGTTATCAAACAAGTTGAGCTTGCCATAAGTAAGGGATATATTACTGAAAAACCCGCTCAATATGACAGTTTTGTAACGGCTCGACAAAATATTGATGACGCATTTGCTAGCCTGAAGAAACAATTAGATAAAGACGCAACCTCAACGTCTAAACGAGCTTTATATAAAGCTTTTCTAAAAGCCTCAGATTTGCCTGCAGGCATTTCAACAATGCGTACAATCGCACAAAATTCTCACTTTAAAGATATATGGCAAGAAGAATCATTGCCTTCATTTGTTAAACAAGGAGAGTTAATTGAGCTTATTGGTGATGACATTAACCGAGCAGATAAATTCCTATTGAGTCGAGCAGTTTGTGAGAGAATATTTAATGGTAATGGCAGTCAAGAAGCGTTAAAAACTGGTAATGATTTTTTTATTAAGTGTTCTGATAATTTATCACAGCACAGACAAGCTTCTGTACAAATCCATGAACAAGAAAGACTTGATAAAACTTTGCAAGCATTTAACACTTCTCATGAGTCTGTATTAGCCGCGAGAGAGGCTACTGTTGCAAAAAAATCTAAATCTAGCAGTATGCTAAGTATTGCGGCACAAGGTATTGACCAAGACAAGAAAACCTTAGATGAAAATATTAAACCAACTCGCACGCCAAAGCTTAAATCTCGCTAAAAAATATTTTTCCCCGTTATGATATAATTTATAATTGTTTATAAAGGAAAATTAAAAATGGGCAACTTTCTTTCATGTACCAAAAAAAAGCGCAGTATACCGTATATTGTTGATAAAAAAATATTAACTATAGACAGACGAACCAGTGATACGGATTTTGAGGAAAAAGATTTTACAGAGATCACAACGTTACGCATTGACGAGTTGCCATCAAGAATAAATATTGAATCATTATTTCAAAAGTTACGAGCTTGTCCTTTGACTAAAATTTCTATTAACGACGTTGAGCTTGGAGGCAGTAAAGGCGATGATTTTTATGCACAATTAAGTACATTGCTTAATATAAAAAATGATCTTACTAAAATCACTTTAGAAAATTGTGACTTAACATTAGAACGCCTTAAGACTCTTGCCCCCACATTTATAAAGCAAACAAGATTGGAAAAGTTAAACCTACTCAACAATGCGTTTAGTGATGGTTACCCAGAAAACAATAAAGAGGCTTTGGACGGTACTATGACTGAATTAGCTAAAGCTGAATTCAGCCAAACATTTGAACTCAGAACGGGTAATGAAACCTTAGATAAGACATTCAATGATATGCGCCCTAAAAAAGATGAATCACCTCATTCAGGGCCTTAGATAAAGAATTTTATGCCATCACTCCACCATCAATGGCAAGAGTAGTACCCGTGATAAATACCGCCTCATCTGAGGTTAACCATGCAATATAGTTAGCAATTTCAGTGGGTTCGCCAATTCTACCCATGGGGATGATATTAAGCAGTCGTTGCTTTAGCTCAGCGCTTACCGTATCAAAAATCGGGGTTTCAATTGCACCTGGACAAACTGCATTGACTCGAATACCTAATTTAGCATTTTCTAATGCAGCCGAACGTGTCAAACCATTTACCGCAAATTTGCTCATGCCATATAAAGCACTCACTAAACTGCCTTTTAAGCCAGCAACTGAAGATAAGTTAACAATTGCGCCATAACCTTGTGCTTGCATCATACGCAATTCATGTTGCATGCTAAACCATACACCGCGGACATTAATATCCATGACTTCATTATATTCATCGAGCGTACACTCAGATATTTTCTTACCTTGCACACCCGTTATTCCAGCATTATTTACTGCTATATTAAGTTTTCCATAATTATTTTTAATGTATTCAAATAATATATCTTGCGATTTAGCATCAGCGACATCACATAATTGATAGTCTACTACTTCCAATAACGCTTTTTCCTCGATTGTTAAATGCTCCATTTCATTTAACTCACGACGCCCCGTTGCAATTACTTTTGCCCCTAGATCATTGTATTTCTTTACACAAGCAAGACCAATGCCAGAATTGCCACCGGTTACTAACACTACTTTATCGTTGAAGTTGTAAGACACGCTGTTACTCCCTAGATTAATTAGTTTTTCTTTATTACGATTACAGATAGTATATTAGTTTTATTGCCGGTTAAACCTAAATGAACATCACGACGATAGCTAAAATATTTCTCTGGATTAGTATAAGTATTTTCGCAATAATTTATAATATCTGTGATGCCAAGTTTATTCAATTTAAATATAACAAAACCCGGCAAATCAAACATAAAATGGCCCATTCGGTGAGATGGGACAAAAAATTTACTAGCCTCTCTTTCTGACTCAACAATTATTTTATAAAATGAATCATCAACTTCATAAGAAACTTGATGAATTGCCGGCCCAATAATGGCAGTAATATTCTTGGCACCCTTTTCTTGCATTAGTTTTGTTGTGTTAAATAAAATATCATTTTTTGCTCCACGCCATCCGCAATGAGCAGCGCCAATAACATTGCCATCATCACCTGCTAACAACACTGGCACACAATCTGCTGTTTGAATAGTTATGGCAAGACCAGGAAGCGATGTAACTACCGCGTCTGCTTCTGGCTCAGGCAAAACAGAGGTCAGTAAATCTGCATCAATAACCTTGTTACCATCGACTTGATTTAAAATAAGTACCTTGTCTGCATCTAATGCATTTAAAACAGCTTGTTGGTTATGATTTACTTCATTAATCTCATTTTCGTTAGTAAAACGCTGTCTGTTATACATATGTGTACAATCAGAAAAAGTTTTATCAAAAATTTTAAATTCAACTTTGTTGCTTAGCATAAGTGATTCCACAAATATTTTTTCATATCTTGTTTTTTAATCGAGTCTTGTCCATTATTAAACAATACTTCGCACCACACCACCATCCACACGTAACGCTGCACCATTGGTCGCTGAAGCTTGTTGTGAGCAAGCATATACTACCATATTAGCAACCTCTTCTACCGTGGCCAGACGCTGTATTAAGGAGCTAGGGCGATGTTGCTTGATAAATTCTTTTTCAACATGCTCTTGCGAGACACCTTGCTCGGCTGCATATTTAGCAAAAAATGATATGACTCCTTCCGATCGGGTTGGGCCCGGCAATACTGAATTAACTGTCACCCCAGTCCCTACACTCGCTTCTGCTAAACCACGAGCAATCGCCAACATTGCAGTTTTCGTCATTCCATAATGAATCATATCAACGGGAATATTAACTGCCGATTCACTGGAAATAAAAACAATCCGTCCCCAATTTTCTTTCATCATTAATGGATGATAATGTCGTGACAAGCGAATCGCACTCATGACATTGATATCAAAAATTTTCTGCCAATCTGCATCGGTAATTTCAGCAAATTTTTTTGTTTCGTATACGCCTGCATTATTAATTAAAATATCCGCTTTAGGCACCGCGCAAGTAAGATCATCAGCTCCACTTGCAGTACTAAGATCCGCTGTTATACCTTGTATTGACACATTAGGGTAAGTTTTTTGCAAGCGTTCCGTGGCTGCAATAACTTTATCTTGATGCCTGCCATTGATAACTATATTTGCATTTGCTGCGGCTAACCCTTCCGCAATGGCATAACCAATACCCGTTGAAGAGCCGCTAATAACAGCCAATTTTCCAGTTAAATCAATATTCATAATCTCTCTCGCTAATTTTTCAATTTCTACCAATATTAAATACTAATAAACTATAAAATGTTTTATATGTATAACTTTTATTGTTAATATTCATCACTTTATGTTTGTATGGTTTTGTCCTTTCTCAAACCTTTCCAATTATTATGATTAACAAAAACAATGCCTGCGGTTGTAATAATCATTCCCAAAACACCAACATGGTTTATTGTTTCACCATAAATAAAAAATGAAATAATCGCTGTTGATACTGGAACCAAATAAAAAAAACTCGCCACTTGATTTGCTTCTTGATGTTTAATTAATAAATAAAGGATACTTAATGCCCCAATTGAAACGACAATGGTCATCCAACTTAAAGCAAAGATAAATTGCCCAGTCCAATTCACATGCATTGATTCAAATAATAAAGCCATCACTAACATAGCGCAACCTGAGCTAAAGGTTTGAACCGTACTGCCGGTAAAGATATTCATTTTTGAACAAAACCGTTTTTGATATAAATTGCCAACGGTTAACCCCAATAAGGCAATTATAGATGTAATAATGCCCCATATATGTTGATAGTTAAATTTTACATTGCTACCGACTATCAATGCTACCCCAACCAACCCCAAAAGAAAGCCGCACCATTTTATTGATGTTATTTTTTCACCAAGAATTTGATTTGCACCTAATGCAACCAAAATTGGCTGCAAAGCTATAATAAGCGCCGATATTGCAGGGGAAATTCCTAGATAAACTGTTTCAAATGTTCCAGCAGAAAAAGTAGCTACCATTAGCAATCCTGCCACAGATAAATGCATAAATTCAGTAAGATTTCGTGGCCATGATGCTTTAAACATTACGGCAATAGTACACAGCAATATTGATGCAATAAAAAAACGCCATGCTAAAAAAATAAATGGTTCGGCATAAGGTAATCCAAGCTTTGCACCGACAAATCCCGAGCCATATAATGTTACAAACATTAATGGCATTATTAAATGCCATCCAACTGATTTTTTATCACTAATCATTGCAAAACCTCTTATGTATAATCACAAAACTACTTGAAATAATTTTTGCCATACACTGATTATTATGCAGCATGATGGAAACGATGTTCTTGTGTTAATCCGCCGTAACCATACGCTGTTGCTCGCACGTCTTGAATATAAATATAACTTTCATCGTGCAAATCACCGAGCAATTGCTTAAATGCTTGAAATGCCTCATAAATGTATTGCTGCTTCTCAGCTTTAGTATTTGTTTCATCTGTAATTTTTATATCAAAATAAAAACTATTCTTGCCATGCTCAAGCAATGATTTCCCAGCAATAAACCAATCATCTGGCTCAACATAATCAATAACAATTGAGATTAGCTCGGATTTCTTGCCGAGGATTCGCACAGTTAACTCTGATAGCATTGTTGAAATTATGCTTGATATTTCTTTGGATTTTTTTGCACTAACTTTAACAGTGAGAATAGGCATATTCCCTCCTTTTGTTTTATCATTGTTTCGAGGGTAGAGAATCTTGTAATAAAACAAAAAACCAACCACTTAGATACGAAAAGTTATTAACAACAAATGCAGTATATATAAATTTAGTTAGCTATGCAACTAATTTTTGCCGCGTCCATTGAACATTTTAACTAGAGTTTGTTTATATTTTTCCGTAACAGCTATTACAAAATTTTTTTCAAAATAAACAAACTCATTGATTAAAATGAAATATATATCTTCATTTTGACATAAGCTTTTTGTTTCCATAAAAATCTATAAATAAATGCATACATCCTGCAAGTCGGCTTGATTCCATCTGCTATAATTTTAAGTAATAGATTTAATTTTAATAAAATCAATATCCAAGAGTAGCAACATAAACTATAAGAAAGAGGTAAAAATGAATGTTGTGATCATCGGAGGTGGAATTGCAGGTATCGCAGCTGCTTATTGTCTATCCAATGATGGACATAAAGTTGCTGTTTATGAAAAATTAAAAAAATCTAACTGGGGTGGTCTAGCTTATCTGTTAGAAAATGAAGAAATTAAAATGTTCAAAAAAATTGGATTAGATGATGAATTATATGCCATAGCTAATCCGATTGATACCCAAAATAAATTGAATACTCAAGGTAAAGTTATTGAGACAGCAAAAAATTCTCGTGCTGTTTGCATTCCCAGAAATGAGCTTTTAAAAATATTCATATCGCATTTAAATAAAAATATCATCAAGTATGGAAAAAGCTTTGCGGCATTTAAATTTGATCCCCATCACAATATTACGCATGCCTGCTTTAGTGATAATACGCATTATGCAGGTGACGTTTTTATTGCAGCAGATGGCATTAATTCACCCGTTAGAAGGCTGTTAATTGGATCACAACCATTTTCACCGGTCAGGATGCAAGAAGTTATTAATGTTATTCCTTTATCTAAAATAAAAAATCACGGTTTTTGCTTGAATGAAGCTGTTAAATTCATGTCTGACGAAGGTGGTCTAGCAGTTGGTGTTGCTCCGACTAGAAACAGCATCATCTGGTATATTCAATTTGATGTGCAAAAATATCAAATTTTAAATGGTCAAGCCAAATCTATCCACGAATTTTCATTAGATGTTACTCGGCTATGGGACAAGCGCATTAAGAATTTAATCGAGCATACTGATTTCTCGTCATCCTACATTGTAAACAATGTTTATGTGAAAAATATAAGTAAATTACATTATCATAATTTAGCTTTTTGTGGTGAATCTGCTCATAAGTTCTTAACCCTGGTTAATGTTGGTGTTGGTGAAGCGATTGGCGATGCGTTAATTGTAAAACGTTTGTTGCATAAATGTGACGACAAACTTAACAATATCCCAACTAACGTTTTTAAAGATTACGACAAAGGAAGAATTGGTGCCTTACTTAAACAATATAATAAAAACAAAGATTCTTTAAATAAGTTTTTGCAACCACTCAAGGTCGCTTATGGGAAGTAATTTATTTAGCGATAACATGGTAAATATTGCCATTTTACGACAACGTGCATTTAATTATCGGTGGGCAGTTGTTGCGCCAGATGTTATTCCATTAACGGCAGCGGATCCCGATTTTCCTATTGCAGATATAATCAAAGAAAAAATGACTAGTTATATTAAAGAAGGTTATTTTTCTTATGGCCCACCAGAAGGATTCTTATCTTTTAGAGAGGCATGTGCAGAACGTGCTATTCACCACAATAGTATTGAATGTAATTCTGAGGTTATTTTTCCTACGCCAGGTGTTGCGTCTGGTATGTCTTTAATTGCAAAAACTTTCTTAAGCAAGGGTGATGAAGCAATCATTTTTGATCCAGTAGATTTTTTATTTCGATTAAGTATTGAGAATGCTGGCGCAACACCCGTCTGTTGTCCTATTGATATTAAAACTGGTGAAATTGATTTTGATTTTATGGAAAGTTTAATCACACCTAAAACCAAAATGATTTGGTTATGTAATCCTCATAATCCATTAGGAAAGGTATTTACAAGTGATGAATTGATTAAGATTGGAAAATTAGCGTTAAAATATCAGCTTTGGATTGTATCTGATGAAATTTGGTCAAATATCATTTACAACCCCGCAAAACATATAAGCATTGCTTCTCTTGATTCTGAAATTGCCAATAAAACATTAACCTTATTTGGTTTTTCTAAGGATTTTTGCTTAGCAGGATTATCCGTTGGTTATATCATTTCACCTACACGAGAAGCTCATAATAATCTTGTTCAACATTCCGGGTGTTTGGCAACAACATATGGTGTGTCTGTATTAGCACAAGTCGCTGCTGAAGCTGCTTTACGTGATGGATGGAATTGGCATGCCGCATTTATTGAGCACCTATATAAAATGCGCAATTATGCTGTATCAAGATTT
The DNA here is from genome assembly GCA_020051015.1 of Gammaproteobacteria bacterium. Taxonomy (GTDB): domain Bacteria; phylum Pseudomonadota; class Gammaproteobacteria; order UBA1113; family UBA1113; genus JABEVJ01. The sequence goes on along the minus strand of JAGVJQ010000104.1, from coordinate 10,176 downwards.
AATAAGATGCCGCAAATTTCCTGTAATTGTCCTCATGCAACTTATGTGTTATTCATCAATATTGATTCGCTAAACATGACTAGCCAAGCAGTATATGATTATTTATTAAAAGCAAAAGTTGCCGTTGTACCATGTACACCACAATTTTTTGGCGAAGGCGCCAAAGGTCACATTCGTATTAGTTACGCCACTTCACATCAAATATTGCAAGAAGCATTAGATCGTATAGAAAAGGCATTAAATCATATTTAGTAATTCTGAATTACTATCCATTTTGGCAAATTTATCTACGTCATCAATACCAATTCGGTGAGCATATAATCGTGGTGTTGAAAAAGCATAAATACCTCTTATTAACATGTCGGTACCCACGCTCCTCGTTCAACATAACTTGCTTCATCAGACCCAGACCAAGGCGGCGTGGTCACACAAACAAAGACTAAATCTTCTTGATCGCTACGATATTGAAACTCAGTCCCTAAAGGAATATCAATGGTAATTCCTGCATTCAATGGAGTAATGATCTCTGTTGCACCTTGTTTTCGCCATATTTGGCCGTGACCAGAAAGCACGTGCCAAAATTCACTTACGGTTTTATGCTTCACTGCTTTGGAAATTATTCCTTGCCGTAACGTACAATGAGCTATGCCACCATGTTCATTACTCATTAATACTCTTACTTCTGCACCAGCTGGTGAAATATGCTGAAAGTCACTTGGAATAGATACTGTTTTCACGATAAGCCCCTTTAATGTAATATGCGTTGCTGACACCATGCGTTGTTATTTAATACCGATATAAACAGCAACCTGGTCCGAACCATTATATATTTCAAAATCACTAATGAAATTACGTTGATAATTATTCTCTTCAGAAAAATAATTCCAAATTTGTTTCCAAACATCAATAACCGTTGCAGGCATAGGACCTTTCTTACTAAATACAAGATAATTACCCGCATTGATAATTTTTTTATTAACGTTAGCTTGTTCATTTTCATCAGAAACACCGACAGTGATTGTATAAAAACCACTTGCATCTGATTCATAGTCTGAGTAAACACCAAATACAGGAGTATGATTACTCAAGTTACTTGAATAAAATTGCTGCCATAACGCAGGTATTTTGGCTGTTGTTGGATTAAATTCTTCGCTGTTTTTAGTTTTTGTGCAAAAACCTGTAACAGCAAAAGACTCAACATATTGCAGTGTTGGTTTTGTCATTATCATTCTCCTCATCAAAAGTAATATTTATCTCATGCCAATACTCGAAGTCGATTACCATCAGGATCAACAGCTATGAACGTATAACCAAAGGACACATTGGTCGGTGGCTCTTTAATGGAGATTCCTTGCTGTTGCCAAGCTAAAAATAATGCATCAACTTGCTCATGATTAGCTGCAGTAAATGCTAATTCACATCCCCCATTTCCAACCATAGTTAAATGCGCTGTATGTTTATCTTTTAAGCCAATTATCATACCATTAGATAAATTAAATCGTCTAAAAGTGGGTGAAAGTTCTTCGACATCGATGCCTAACAATTCTTGATAGAAATGGCTGCTAATAGCAAGATCATTTACATAAAAAACAATGGCACTTGGTTCTAACATTATTTGATTCTCCTCAGTTTTTGAATATTGTTCGAGGAATAGTTTAATAACCTCTAGTGACAGTTTTTGTCAGCAGTAACGTGATTATTGTTCAGGAATGTGATGTATCTCACGCCATTGTTTCAAAAGAACTTGCCGTCTTTTATTAAAATGCGTTTCTAATAATGATAAGTCAGTAATTCTATCTGTGCGAAAATGCCGAAAATCTTGCCGAACTTCGCACCAAGCAACAATAATCCGCGTTTCTTCAAAGAAACCCAATGCTAATGGCCAAATGATACGTTGTGTTTCTTTTTCGTTAACATCGATATAACTCATTTGCAATTTATATTCTTTACGAATAGCGTGACGAATGAGTGCTTCATAACTATCATTAATTTCTGTTACTTTTGCAGGTCCCACTAATAAACCTGAAGATTCGAGTTGATAGCGAAGATCCATTGGCAAAACGGCTGATATCTTGGCCAAAGCTTTAGCGGCAGCTTTTTTAAGTTTATCGTCCGCCCTACGTGCTACCCAACGCGAGCCAAGCACCAACGCTTCTATTTCTTCTTCAGAAAACATAAGTGGGGGTAACATAAATCCCGGGCGTAATTTAAATCCGACTCCCGCCTCACCGGTTATATCAGCACCTTGTGACTGCAGCGTTGCGATATCTCGGTAAACAGTACGAAGACTCACGCCTAATTCAGCAGCTAATTGATTCCCGCTTACGGCATAGCGATGCTGCCGCAGTATTTGGAGGAGATCAAACAGACGTTGCGTTCTAGACAAAATATAAGCCTTTTAATAATTTCTATGCTGACATATTTTGGCAGCATTAAATTTAAATCGCTACATTTTTGTGAAAAACTTTGTTAACAAATTAACTGCTTGATTATTAAGAATGAGACGAAATTGGATTATTAATATATTAATGTAGTTATTTGATTTTTTAAGAGATTTGGTGGGCCCACTAGGAATGAGATAGTTTGATTAACCTGTTGATTTGATTATCTTTTATAGTAAAAAACTGATTACCCCCCAATATACCCCTTTGTACTGATGATTCTTCAATGTAGCCCGGATCGAAGATCCGGGATCCGAATTCTAAAAATGCATTATCCCCGGATCTTCGATCCGGGCTACGAGGCAGATAAAGTGTGTCGAAGTTTGCATAAAATGCCGTTTTTCGGGATCGTACGCAAATTTTAACACACAATAGACGGTAATCTGCACCATAGAAAATGACAATTTCTATAAACTGCGTTTTTATGGTTATATTCATTTACTTGATAATTTTATTAATAGCGGCGTAGGTTATTAGTACCTATTAATGTTTTTCTCAAGTGAGTAGCGTGGCTCTTTGAGCCGATCTATCTACTCGCTGCTCACTTTGATTAGTAATCTAATTTTTGTGTTATCAACCATTTATCATGTAACCACATTTCTGTTTTTCGCTGCATTTTATCAAAATCCCAGTCAATATTTCTTTCAAAGGTTTGAATTTCACCATTCTTACCTACGATAATCCATACCCATAATTCAGTTGAAGGTATGAACATCTTAACCTTCATTCCTTCGATTAATATTTCTTTTTTATTTATAAAAATAGACTCTGTATGTAGAGCAATCCAACTTAATTCAATATTGCCGATAGATAAGGCTGGCTCAAAGACCATTTTTTCATGTGGTTTTAACTCGTTTAATTCTGGTATTTGTATGTTAGCTGGTATCAAGTCAGGTGCCCAAAGCGCAAGGAAAGCAAGAGCTAGAGATAAAGCTTGTTGATGATTGAGTAAACTGGCATTATTCTTATCATCAACCATTCGGGTTAAGCCTAAAAGTTTATTAGTTGATGCTTCTAAAATAATACTAAAGTGTTCTCCACTTAGCTCTGAATAAGGCTTATTTTGCTTTTCAAAACGCAATAAAATTGCCTCTGGATTAATTAATCTGTCGTAATAAGAAACCTTATATGCCTTACTTAAACAATAATCACCAGTATCTATTGGTAACTTTTTGACTGATTTAATAAATTTTTCTCTTTCTTCCGGTAAAAGAGCATCAATTATTTTTCTTTCCCCTGCTAATCCCCAATGCAAATAGTCAGGATGATGTATTATTTGCTCACTGCAACATAAACCATGTTTCATTTTCTTCTCTCATTTAATGATTGATTTTCGACGCCAGAAATAAAATTTTTTTCCACTTTCTTTAATTGTGATAAGAAGGATTTTTTTTCATCTTCAGAAAAATCTGTAAAGAATATTCGCGTTTCGTTTTCCATTACTGTTTTAATTTTTTGAATGATTTTTTTTCCTTTGACAGTAATTTTAATAAAAGCAGAACGACGATTTTGTTGTTCTCGATATCGTGCAATATAATTATTATTTTCTAATTGATTAAGCGTCCGCGTTAACTGAGCAGCATCTATATCGATATTTTTTAAGATATCTTGCTGAGAAATAGGTTCCTCAAGAATATCTAAAATGATCATGATTTGCCATTGTGTTCGGGTTAACGCTAATTTGGATAGTTGACTGTCTACATATAACCTCTTGAGGTGAATTATCTTTACCAATTTAAAACTAGGCATGTCATTAAATTTCATTTTCACTTCCATCAATATAACATTCAATTGTAAAACACAATAATTGACAAAGTCAATCATTATTGACGAAGCAAGAGTAGCTCTGGACAAAATCACGGGGAATATTTAAATAGAAACCCCGGCTCTTCGAGCCGGGCTACTCGCTATTTTAAGGGGGGATTGCACTTGGCCAGCTCTTTTTCTTTGACTTTTTGAGCGGCATCAAAATCTTTTTTAATTTTTTCTTCTATTTGGCACGTCAAAACTTCATCAATAGAAATTGATGCCTCACATTTGAGGCATTGAATTTTTTGTTCGTTAATTGGCATGAGTTACTTCTATTTAGTTTTTTCAAGTTTTCTCTGTGAAGGCAAATAATTATCAGTACTAACCACTTTCATGCCTGTTTTTTCTTCAAGCTCTAATTTGGCTTTTTTAGCAATACCACCGCCTGTTTTGCTGGCAGTTTTATTTTCTGTTAAACCAGTAGCATTCATGGTTTCTGCAATTTGTCTGGTTGATAGCTCTGCAAGAGCGGTAAAAATCAGCTCTGCTTCACTCATGTGGTCGCGGAGATTTTCTGTTTTTAATCCTTTAGCTTGTTTATGATCTTTAACACTAATGCCAGTCCACTCTTGATGAATAATATTGGTGAGGATTGCAAACTCATCTGGTTTTTCTACCCCGTGATCTTTCCAATAATCAGTCAGCTTATTACGGGTTTCTTGACCCATCATGCGTTGCTGAATCCATTTCTCACTATAGCCATGCTGTTGCCATGTCTCTCTGGCTCTATCCAGCGAGCGGGATGGGTCAGCCATTTCTTGCATGCGTTCATAACCCACTTTGGCTAACCATAGCTTGATGGGTTCGGCTTTAGGGCTCGGTATAGATTGGACAAGTCGTAAGAGGGTTTCTGCATTGGCAACGTCAGTAAGCCGTGATTTACCGTCTTCGGCAACCATTTTCAACCGGTTACAATTTGTAACCGGTTCGCTACCCTCTTTTTTTAGTCTATTTTTCAAGACCTTCCAGTAATTGCGCGCAGTTTGATAGTCAGGCTGCATGGTTAAAACTTGAACTATATCGATAACAGAAAAAAACCAAGTTTCCGTCTTTTCATCATATACACGTCGAATTTTAAACTCTTCAAAAACTGCTAAATCATTTTTCATAATAAGCCTTCTATGGTCTGTAAAAGCTCTATGCTTTCTTTATCAAATACTTTCATTTCTTTGATGGTTTTTTTGAGATCGTAATGTAAAGCTGTCACCAATCGCCGCACTTAATTTAATTTGACGAAGAACATGGTTATTTACCTCGTCATTATATTTTTATATTGTACGCCATAAATATGTAATATCAATAGTATTTTTTTTACTGATCTGCCCCAGGTTCAGTAGCATAGCGGCCCTCATCTTGAATAAGAGTTTCCAATAAAATTTCCATTAAAATGAAAGCCACCCCGCACTAAGGGCATTGTGAAATAGCCTCCTCAATGGCTTTATCAAACTCTATAGTTTGTGATAATACAATAGAATTATGATCACCATTAGTAACAGGCCGCCAATAAGCCTGCACACCTTGCTTTTCTAATAAATCAAAATATTTTTTTGCCATTTCAGGATAAGTATTGGTATCTGCTGTGCCAGAAATGATGTAAATAAAAGCTTTTTTAGGAATCGAGCCTATAAACTTATCAGGAGATAAACTATTAGGATAAAGACCATATCCATGTTTATCTGCCCACTGTTGTACATTATTAATGACAGAAGCTAAGACTGCTCCATTAGCTAACCCTGGATATTTACCCATAATTACACCAGACATAATGGCACCACCGGAATGACCAATTAAAATAGTGCATCGTGGGTGGTAAAACTCTTTTAATTGACTAACGGCAGCAGCAAGTGTTGCAATAGTTTGGGGTGGATAGTTATCGCCGGGATAACCGTTGTGATTAAAAGCATAACTTTCACCAGTAGAATATTGTCCATAACTGTCATAATAACCAGGTCTTATTAATATAACAGGTACGACATTAGGTTTACTAAATTTTGTTGCTTGGTATTTTAAGTAATCACTAGGGCCGCCTCCAGGTACGCCATCACCATGGATGAATATCAACAATATAGGGTGTGAACTTGGGGCAGTTGAAGCGTAGTATGTTTGTAGGGCTAAACATTCACCATTGGCTGCTATACGACTTATATTATCTGCTTGCAAGCAAGCATTGGCACGACTAAATATCCATTGGGTTGATGTGGAGGCATTTTTATCAATCATATTTGGGTAAGCAGCGTAGGCAGTATTAATTAACGTAATGAATAATATGATATAAAATAAACGCATATTAAAATTTCCCTTATCTTAAGATGATAATTAGCTTATCTGCTCTAGTGAATATAGCAAGCATCTTGATTTGTAATAGTCTTGACTTGAAAGACACTATCTACTCGCTGATATTGAAAACAGTTCTAGTCGTGAAAATGCTCATAAATTACTTGGCCATCAAGATCAAAAAGCGACTGGAACTTATATTAGCGGCGCATAAAAAGGGAAGCCAGTTAGGTATGATTTAGTAGGAAGATTTCTTCATTGTAGAAATGGTTCAAAATATGAGCAGAGGAGATCGTTGTAACTTATTGATTTAATGAAATATTTGGTGGGCCCACTAGGAATGAGACGGGTTTATTAACCTTTTGATTTAATTAAATTTTATGTTAGGAGGTTAATTAAACAACCCCCAAATATACCCCTCTACGCTGAGATCTCTTTAATGTAGCCCGGATCGAAGATCCGGGATCCGAATTCTATAAATGCATTATCCCCACATCTTCGAGGCGGACTACAAAGCTAACAAAGTGTGTTGAAATTTGCAAAAAATAACGTTTTTCGTTATAATTTGAGAATATTAACACAGATTGCCTATGATGAAAATTAATGAATTGCTTAGTTATTTTCGTGCAAATGGCCGATATTCGTTTACCATTGATGAGGCAGAACAACAGCTCGATTTATCTAAAATCGCTGCCTTAAATGCTATACATCGTATTAAACAACATGGGGTTATAGCCAGTCCCGTTAATGGCTTTTATCTAATTGTACCACCAGAATATCAAGCTTTCGGTTGTTTACCTGCCGACTTATTTATTGATGATCTGATGAAGTTTTTAAAACTGCCATATTACGTCGGTTACTTAAGCGCCGCCCAGCTTTATGGCGCAGCACACCAAAAACCACAACGATTTCAAGTCGTCACTACAAAAAGCAGGCAACCAATTTATTGTGGGCGTATATCAATAGAATTTATTCAAAATAAATTTGCCGCACAAATACCTGTTCGCCAAATAAAAACTGCTAGTGGTTATATTAATGTTGTCGAACCTGAAGCCCTTGCAATGAACTTAGTTAGTTCACCCCAGCACGCCGCAGGGATTAGCAATGTTGCAACGGTGCTCATGGAGTTAGCTGAGTCTTTTGATATAAATAGATTCAAAAAATTAGCAACGATTAATACTGAACTATTTTGGATACAACGATTAGGCTATCTATTGGAATTTTTAGAATTGTCTGAAATAGCAGCTGAATTATTCAAACTATTAGAAAATAAAAAATTACATTGGATTAAGCTTGTATCAAGCTCCAAGTATCAAGCCCTATCGCGTGATTCTAAGTGGAAAATTATCATAAATACTGAAGTGGAACCTGATTTATGATCCCATTAGCCTACATTACACAATGGCGCCAACATGCACCATGGCCTGACGATCTGCAAGTAGAACAAGATTTAATTTTATCTAAGATTATTGTTGATATATTTTCTGATCCCTTATTGAGTAAAGAATTGGCCTTTCGTGGTGGTACTGCGTTACATAAATTATTTTTTTCGCCAGCGCTACGTTACAGTGAAGATATTGATTTGGTACGAACTGGTACTGGGGAAATTAAACCTATTATTGATAAATTACACGATTGTTTAACTCCATGGTTGGGTGAACCCAGCACTAAACGAAATAATGCTAGTTTCAAACTACTTTATTACTTTAATCCAGAAACATCCCCAACAACAAAACTCCGTATTAAAATAGAAATGAATACCCGTGAGAATTTTTCAGTGTTTGGTTACTCACCAAAACAATTTTCAGTATCATCACCTTGGTTCTCAGGCACAACTCTTGTTAATACGTATCAATTTGAAGAATTAATGGCCACGAAATTACGTGCTCTTTATCAACGCAAAAAAGGACGAGATTTATTTGATATTTGGTTGGCGCTTAAAGATGAAAATTTTGATATCCCCAAAATGATGCATGCTTTTAAACAATACATGCAAAAAGAAAATAACAAGATTACACGGATTATGTTTGAGAAGAATATTGATGAAAAATTAAATAGTGAATCTTTTATGGATGATATTACTCAGCTGCTACCATCTAATTTTAAACCATCTTTATCTGTTCCAATAAGTTTAGAAAATAGCGATGATGTTTTATTATTTGAAGATGGCAAACGAATGACTACTGAGGGCTGGAGTTTGAGCGACGCAGCCATAGAGATCAAAGATAAGTTATTATATTTGCTAGAATAACTTCCGTGCCAGTTAATTGGCAGATAACAAGAATTGTTACTAGTAGTGGAGTTAAAATGAGTAATGAAAAATATAAGTATGAGGAAAGATTGGTTGCATATATCGATATAACAGGATGGGTAGCTGTCACTAGTACTGAGGAACTCTGTGATGAAGCAAAACAGGCGTTAATTATAATCGATAAAGCTATTGAAGCTATAAGCGCTGATGATATTAAGTATGGTTTATATTCTGACGCCCTTCTAATTTCAATGCCTATTCAATACGGACAAGCAATATGCAGCATAGGAAATATCTGTAGACAATTACTCGCCATAGGTTTTTTGTGTACTGGTGGGATAACTAAAGGCCTTTGCTACCATAAAGACAATCGTGTAGTTGGCCCCGCAATTAACGAAGTTGTTGCATTAGAAAAACAAAATAAATTACCTCGGATATTATGTAGCGAAAGTATTACTTGCCTATCACAACCTCCTTACATTAATTCATATATAACAAAAGACTACTTTGGCCGAGCTGTTGTAAACTTATTCACTGCTACAAATGGCGAATTTTCGGATGATCAAAACAGGGAAATTAAAAAAATCAAAAAATTGATAAATAAAAATATTAATATATTCCAAAAAAAGAACGACCTCGAAAGCAAAAAGCGACTAGAAAAATGGATATACGCCCGAGCCCTGATGAAGTCTCAAATTGCTATTCGTTCAGAACCCCGCAAAACAACTTCGTTCAATTAACATACCCGTTTGGGGGAAAGAGCTTGATTTTACGAGTTTTAGAAAGAGAATATACAAAATCATAATAACTTGATTTAATTGAATAATTTTTAAGCGACTAAACTGAGATAATTGATTCAACTTATTGATTTATTATTTTCTCTTCTAATAGAGTTATTCCCATCCATAATCTCTTGAATATTTACCATCTAATATTTTTAGCGGGTTATCATCCTCATTATTATAGTGCTCCAACCAAGCATTTGTATTTATTAATACAAATGCCTTCTGGGATTTACTATCTTTACTTATTAATTAATTTGCAACATCTCCTCGGTCTGACAATTATACCTCAATAAAATAGGGGGTTGTAAAATAATCGTTACATCGTTTAAAACTTAAAGTTAACAGAACCATGAAGCACATTCACACATGAAAAACCACAATAAAATTAGGAAAGTTTAAGTATTAATAAATCATGGACAATCACTAGATTGAATAACAACCTTTTCAATTAATACTCCATTCTTATCTAAATAGTTATAAGATAAACGCTGATTATTTAATAATAATGACTTTGTTGCATCATTACTACAGGCTTTTTGAATGAGCCAAGGTCTAATTTTTCTAGTGAATGCTGTTATATTAAGATCGTCGGATTTATAGTTTATTAATTTATATT
>JAGVJQ010000134.1 GCA_020051015.1 Gammaproteobacteria bacterium | reverse complement strand
GATGGTGCGGAACTATCTTCACTAGACACATCCATTGGACAAGATGGTGGAGAACTATCTTCATTAGACACATCCATTGGAGCTTTGCCTTTATCTGCTACTTGCTGTGGTTCATCACTTGATAAAAACTCCACTATCTTGATAGATGAAAATTTCTTTCCCATAAAATCCTTAACACCATGTTCTTCAAATCTTTCTTGTACATCGGGCTCGTTTGCCTTGTCAGATATACAAGTTATTTTTATCTGATTTTTTTGCACCGCTTCTTTTATATATTCTGCAAATAAGATTCCAGCCCTCTTCTGATCTTCCTTAACATTTTCTGGCATTTGAAGATCAAGGAAAATGTGTGTGATATCATCAGGAAATTTATCAAATAATAATATTGCTTCTGCACGCGAACTTGCCTCTAATATAATAATATTATTGGGATTATTATTAAGACTTAATAATAGTTCGTTTGTGACATCTTTTAATTCAACATCGTTTAGTTCAAACGCGGGAGTTTTATCCTTTGATACACTTTGTAAAATAGTAACGGTGTTTTTCTTTAAGTCAGGAATTAAAACCGTAGGATTATCTATCTTTAATGCCTTTTTTATTTGACTTATCAGCATTACTCTTGTTAACAGTATATCTTCAACAATTAATATCACTTTTTGTTTTTTATTTTCTTGGCTATTTGGCATGGCAGGACTCCTGCAAATATTTAATGAAACTTCGTCAATTTACAGGATAGGCATTATACCCTATTGAGCAGATAAATACTTAAACAAATGTAAGAAGTGTAGATAGTGTCTTCAGAACCAAGTGAAATTTACTTTCAAGTATTGATCCCTCATTAGTAAATGTAGCCCGGATAAATGCATTACGATCTTAAAAAATGGAATAATATTTTATTTTCTTAGCAGTTGAAACTTCCTCGTTTAATGCATGCAACCCGGGATCGGGCGTAATTCAACCATAGATCCCGGGTTTCGCGCATTAACGTGATCTTTTCAATCACTATCAATGCCAAACAATAAAGCATTTTAATCTAATTTAATGCGCTCACACCGGGCTACTGTTGATTGATTAGTTTGTAGGTGTAGGGTAGATGGGCGTATGTAATACGCCCTTACATTAGATCTTTCTATAATTTACTCTTTTACTCGAGCAACATATTCACCCGAACGAGTATCTACTTTAATTAATTCACCCGTTTGCACGAATAAAGGCACACGCACCACGGCACCGGTTTCAAGCGTCGCTGGTTTGCCGCCACCACCACTGGTATCGCCACGCACACCAGGATCGGTATCGGTGATTTTTAAGATAACGAAATTAGGTGGGGTAACACTTAATGGAATGTTATTCCACAGTGTTAAAATACACATATCTTGATCTTTAATCCAAATTTTGGCATCAGCTACTGCTGCTTCAGGTGCAGCATACTGTTCAAACGTATCTGTCACCATAAAGTGCCATTGTTCACCATCAGTATATAAAAATTGCGCGTCCATATCGACGACATCGGCGCCTTCGACACTGTCACCAGATTTGAATGTACGTTCAATCACACGACCCGTTTTCAGGTTACGTAATTTTACGCGGTTAAATGCTTGACCTTTACCTGGTTTAACAAATTCATTTTCTAGAATATTGTATGGGTCATTATCTAACATGACCTTTAAACCTGATTTAAATTCGTTTGTGCTAAATGTTGCCATGGAGACCTCTATTTATTTCCTACTATGAAACAGGCCACTTACGACTTCCTACTAGTGAGTTTTTGCAAGATGCCTGCTGTTGGTGGTAAAATGTACCACTTTTTAACGCATAACGAAACAGGCAAATGACATCTTTACAACATTGGCAAGAATTATTAAAACAAGGAGTCAATAATACCAAGGAATTATTAAGCTTAGTTAATCTAACTGAACATGATCTACCAACAGCATTAACATCGCCGCAACCATTTAAATTACGGGTACCACGCGGCTTTATAAATCGAATGCAAGCAGGAAATCCCAACGATCCTTTGTTGTTACAAGTGTTGCCCTTACTATCTGAACTTGATTTGACACCAGGTTATGATACTGACCCCTTGGCCGAATCTACTACCAATCCCGTTCCTGGTTTACTGCAAAAATATAAAAGTCGAGCATTGCTCACCATTACCGGTGCTTGCGCAATTAATTGTCGTTATTGCTTTCGCCGACACTTTCCTTATTCTGATAACAATCCTGGCACGGCTGGCTGGCAATTAGCTCTTGATTATTTGCGACAACATAATGATATTAAAGAAGTTATTTTCAGTGGTGGCGATCCACTCACTGCGCCTGATACTATCTTGGCAAATTTGGCAAAACAAATTGCTGCTATTCCACATATTACGACCTTAAGAATTCATACCCGTTTGCCAATAGTCTTGCCCGAACGCATTAATGATGAATTTTTAGCTTGGTTTAGTGGCTCACGTCTTAAGCCAGTAATGGTAATGCACTGCAACCACCCCCAAGAAATTGATGCTTCTGTTGTTAATGCATTGAATCGATTACATAAAGCTGGTGCAATACTATTAAATCAAACCGTATTATTGAAAGGTGTTAATGATAATGCCACTATCTTAGCGGCCTTAAGTGAGGCGTTATTTGAGAACCATACCCTTCCTTACTACCTCCATCTACTCGATAAAGTGCAAGGCGCTGCGCACTTTGATCTCCCTATGACAGAAGTCTCCGCCATTTATAATGAATTGATGGCGTTATTACCTGGCTATTTAGTCCCCAAACTGGTGCGCGAAATCCCAGGTGCAGCTAGTAAAACGACTATTATATAATTTGCTACACTGATAATAACATCCACTTAAAGAGCGTTTGTCATGCAAGCCTTGAATTTTAATGTGGTGCGTCAGTCATTACAGCAATGGATTGACGTGCTGCCGTTGGCAAATCCAATAAAAACATCTGAATTAATTTATAACAAATTAGCAGAGTTACCTTTTCCACACATGCAACCAATTGAATGTTTTGAATTATTGGAAATGCTTAAACCTCCTATTCGTTTGCTCAATGAGGTAATGCAAAAGCAATTTTCAGAACGCGAAGTACGCTCTATTATGGAGTACAGCCGACAAACTGCCTTGATTATTTCGTTACTGACGCGTTATGCCAGTGGTTATGCTGTACTGTTAAGCTCAACTCATACCAACGATAAACTTGCTGATGGCATGCCACTTGCGGCTATGTGTATCCATCGTGCTATTTATAATTTATCGCAAGTTGTTGTCATTTCTTATCAACTTTATATGGCTCCACCCAATCAAGTCTGGTTACGCATCCATAAGCTATTTTTACAAGCAGAAAAAAATGGTTATACAACCATGATTCTTACACAAAATGTTAATGAGCCATCAACGATCAGTGATGCTTATAAAATGTGTATTTTATTGGCTTGTGCTAACCCCAATCAATTACGCGCAGCAGATGTAATCAAGCTTTATACTGCATTATTACAATGGGCACGTTATACGGAAATAGTGTCACAAAATCCTGAGCATGCTGCTATCACATTTTTATTAGATGAAGATGCCCCGCCATCGTATCAAGTTATCAATCAACGCCCAGCTAATTCACCTTTTTTACGTGGACTGAATACTAAACACTTAATCGCGCATATTTCTGCTTCAATCAAACAACATGATGAAAGTGTCATTACGTCAAAAACAGCATTATCTCAAAATGTCTTGCAAATTATCGCTAAAGCTTGGAGTAATTTTTCCCAACGCGTCATGGAAAGAAGCCCGCGCAGTGGAGATATCCAAGTTACACTGGGATTAACTTCAACACATGCACATATTGTTGGCGATAAACCATTCCCACAATTCGAATCAACATCAATTAGCGAAACATTTACTACCTTGCCACGAGAATCCAACTTAGATAAAACAGACTATGCCTTAGATGATAAACAGCTTGCTACCGAACAGGATTCGGTAGATATATTAAGTCTCAGCAATAAAAATGCGTCGCAGGATATCACATCAAAATACCCCATCTATGATTGGCAAATTATTAATGTCAGTCCACAAGGTTATTGCCTACAAACGGATTCGCGACATGTCGCAACACCTTTTGAGGCTGGTGAGTTAGTTGGATTACATCAAACCTCGCAGCAAGTAGGACACTGGCGTGTGGGTGCCGTTCGATGGGTCAAAAAAGTCAATCACCACCAATTTCAATTAGGGATCATGATTTTAGGGCCGAGCGCCATCCCAGTCGCCATCCAAATTGCTGAAAGCACTTCAAAACGATACTTTCGTGCCTTAATTTTACCGGAGTTATATAGCGCCCAAAAAGCCAATACTATTATTATTCCCGCTTTCGATTTGGCTGAGAATGATCAATTATTTGTATTTTATAATGATCACCAAATAAATATAAAGCTAACCGAACCAATTTACTTAAATGATAAATTTTATCAATTTAAATATGAAGTTATCGAAGAGCTTTCGCTTATAAAGACAGATAATGCAAATAAAGATGATCTAGAAAGTATTTGGGATTATCTAAAGTAATGGTATCATGCATGCTCCACAGAATAGTTGGCGGAGCATATTATGAAAAAACTGTTATTTGCATTACTTGGCGCATCTACCTTATGCCTTACCCATACTGTTAAAGCCGACACCTTAAGCGGTAATGGTCAAGCAACGGCCTCTTATTTGCAAACGCTTCAACATAATCCCAATGGTCTGTTGATTTTCCTACAAAATATGCCCAAAGGCGCTGATTTACATAACCATCGTTCCGGTGCAGCTTATGCAGAAAATATGATTGCAGCCGCCGCGACAACCGATATGTGTCTTGATCCAAAGACATTTACTGTTACGACTGATAAAAATTGTCCTGATAATTTGAAATTAAAAAACTTACCACAAAATAGTGATTTATATAATCAAACTATCAATGCGTGGTCATTACGTGATTTTGTGCCCAGTGCACAAGAAAGTATGCTCGATCATTTTTTCAGTGTTTTCTTGAAATATGGCGACTTAAGTGATGCTGTACGCTCACAAAATCTAACTGAAATTGTTAACCGTGCAGGTAATCAGCATGAAATATATCTAGAAACAATGATTACTGCCGAACGAAACAATGCTATAGCCCTGGCTAATAACATAACATGGAATAACAATTTCGATACGATGCGCCAACAATTGGCAAACGACAATATCAATACCATTGTTAGCAATATACAAACTGAATTAAACGATAACGAAGCTTATTTGAAAAAAACCTTACAATGTGGCACAACCCAAGCCCAACCGGGGTGTAATGTTACCGTTCGCTATCAATATATTCCATTGCGAGTGGTGTCACCTACTGCCGTATTCGCACAATTAATGGTGGGCTTTGAGCTTGCTAATAAAGATCCACGTGTAGTCGCTATTAATATGGTTGGACCAGAAGATAATTATATCTCCTTGCGTGATTATCATTTACAAATGCAAATGATCGATTATTTTCATAAGCTGTATCCTAATGTTCACATTGATTTACACGCGGGTGAATTAGAGTTCGGTTCTGTTACCCCCGCGAATATGACATTTCATATTCGTGATGCGATTGAAACTGCTCATGCGCAACGTATCGGTCATGGTACTGATATTGCGTATGAAAATAATCCTAATCAATTATTACAAGAAATGGCAACTAAACAAATAGCAGTTGAAATTTGCTTAACGAGTAATGCCGATATTTTAAATGTTAAAGGTAAATTGAGTCCGTTAACACTCTATCTAAAATCTGGCGTGCCTGTTGTCTTAGCCACAGATGATGAAGGTGTGTTACGTACCGATTTAACGCATGAATTTCAACGCGCCATCTTAACTTATCAATTTGATTATCCAACGATGAAAGCGTTTGTTCGTAACAGCCTTACTTACAATTTTATGCCGGGGCAAAGTTTATGGTCTGATCCAAAAGAATTTTCGCCCGTTGCCGCTTGCGCACGTGATACATTAGGTGGCACTAAACCATCCCCCAATTGCGCTACGTTCTTAAAGCAAAATCCAAAAGCACAATTGCAATGGCAATTAGAACAGCAATTTACGGCTTTTGAAAAACAAACGGCAGCAATCTATCGCGCACAAACTGCGTTAGAGTAAAATTTATATGAAGTGGATTGATATCGTAGGGTGGGTTAAATATGAACGCAAAATTGTCGATTCAAGGGTTAAAACTCACCACTACGATTGGCGCTTATCCCTGGGAACAACACATTGAACAAACGATTTTAGTTGATGTTGATTTGTGGTTAGATATTACCAAAGCTGCTGAAAGTGATGATTTAACTCATGCATTGGATTATGCTGCGCTTGCGCAATTATTACAAGAAACCGTCAAAGGACAGAAATATAAATTACTCGAAGCACTAGCCGCATTTTTGAATAAACAAATTATTAAATATTATCCACAAATTACTGCTGGAAAATTAACGGTCCATAAACCTGGTGCGTTAGTTAATGCAAAAGATGTGGCTGTTGAAGTGAGTTGGTGATATAAAATTTGATAACAAGGGTGTATGCAATATCAGTGAATACAGCCTGCAGTGATGGAAAAGGCAAAGCAAACCGTCTGCGCCATGAATGGCGAAGCCGAGCCTACAGGGATGATTGATTCGCGCCATCCATGGCGCTCACCCCTTTGAGGCGGCTTTCAGCCGTCGAAATTGACAATCCTGCCAATTTTTCACGGCGTGTTTGCGTGACTTTTCCATTGCTGCAGGCGGTTTCAGTGAAAAGATGCTTATGGAAAAACGCCTTACGATAAAATCTGTCGATGCTATAATAATTCTAATCTAATCCAAACAATAACCAAACGACTAATTGGATAATAACCCAAGTATAAATACCCGCCATTAAATCATCAGCTACGATACCATAACCGCCGGGTAGTTTTTCTTGTATCCATTTTATTGGCCAAGGTTTTAAAATATCAAAGACACGGAATAAAATAAATCCTGCTGCAATCCATTGCCAACCATTAGGCGCGGCCCACATCGCAAGTAAAAAACCAACGATTTCATCCCATACAATTGCCGGAGGATCGCTCTCACCTAAATCTTTAGCTGTAACATTACAAATCCAAAACCCGAAAAGAATAGCAGCGATTAATACCAACATATAATACAGTGGTGACAATACAGCTTGCATAGCGATATAAAGAGGGATTGCGACAATCGTCCCACAAGTTCCTGGCATAAATTTAGCTGTACCCGCGCCAAATCCACATGCTAAAAAATGAATAGGATTTTTCCATACGCTTTCGGGGAAGGTTGTCTTCATTACATTATTCCTTTTTATCTGATGCAACTTCAATTTGTCTCAGTCGTTGTGCTAATTTATCTAGCACTCCATTGGTAAATTTATGGCTATCTGTCCCGCCATAAATTTTACTCAGTTCAATCGATTCATTCAAGGCTACACGATACGGTAATTCCGGACAATACATTAATTCAAAACTACCTAAACGCAATATTGCTAGCTCGACAGGACTAACATCTTTCAATGGCCGATCTAAAAATGGCTCAATTTGTTTATCAAGTTCAGCTGTTGATTCAATGACGCCATTAAATAAACGTTTAAAATACTCTTGATCGGCACGACGAATATCATCAAAAACCAAAAACTGCAATAATACTTCAGATGCCGGCAATTGCGTAACCTGCCATTGATAGATGGCTTGTACAGCAAATTCTCGTGCTTTACGTCTTGCTTTAACATTAAATTTCACGTTTTATTAAACCTCATATGTTATGTTCGTTTTTCTTTTAATCGTTGAATTTCTTGCTTAAACTCATCTAAATCAGCAAAACTATGATATACCGATGCAAATCGTACATAAGCGACATCATCTAATGCTAATAAAGCAGCCATGACTAATTCACCAATAAATTGTGAACTCACTTCTTTTTCACCACAAGTTCTCAATTTCTTTAACATTAATCGAATTTGTGCTTCGACTTGCTCAGTACTAACCGGCCTTTTTTCTAATGCTTTTAACATACTTAAACGTACTTTTTGCTCACTAAATGGCACACGCGATCCATCTCGCTTGACCACCCTTGGCATATCAAGCTCAGCAACTTCAAAAGTAGTAAAGCGTTCAGTACATTGCTGACACTCACGTCGACGTTTCACTTGATCACCCTCAGGACTTAAGCGTGTATCAATGACTTTTGTATCAGGTGTATTACAAAAAGGACAATGCATGATGCTTATCAAACCTTATTTAAATAAACAGGAAAACGACGGCACAGTTCTATTGCATTGGCTTTTACCGTTGCTAAAACAGTTTCATTTTGTGGTTGATCTAACACATCACAAATCCAATTAGCCAATATTTTAACTTCTGCCTCTTGGAAACCACGAGTCGTAACTGCGGGAGTACCAATACGCAAACCACTTGTTTGCATGGGTGGTCGCGGATCATTGGGCACAGCATTTTTATTTACCGTAATATGAACCGTATCTAATAAGTTTTCAGCCTCTTTCCCCGTTAATGGTTTATCAATTAAGTCCAGTAAGAATAAATGATTTTCAGTACGACCAGATACCACTTTATAACCACGCTCTTTCATTACGCTCACCATCGCTTGCGCATTCTTAACGATTTGGTGCTGATACGTTTTAAACGATGGTTGAAGTGCTTCATGAAAAGCAACTGCTTTAGCCGCAATCACATGCATTAATGGCCCACCTTGTGAACCTGGAAAAACACTTGAATTTAGCTTTTTCTCAATGTCTGGATTAGCTTTTGCTAAAATCATTCCACCACGAGGACCACGCAACGTTTTATGTGTGGTAGTCGTAACAACATCAGCAAAGGGAATAGGGCTGGGTATAACACCTGCCGCAACTAAACCAGCGATATGTGCCATATCAACCATGAAATAAGCACCAACGCTATCGGCGATTTGACGCATACGCGCCCATTCAACGGTTAGCGAATACGCAGAAAATCCGCCAACAATTAATTTTGGTCTATGTTCTTGAGCTAAACGCTCCATTTCATCGTAATCAATAGCGCCGGTTTCGGGGTGGATACCATAAAATATTGGATTATATAATCGGCCAGAAAAATTAACTTTTGAACCATGAGTTAAATGGCCGCCATGGGCAAGACTCATACCAAGAATAGTATCACCAGGTTGCAGTAATGCCATATAAACTGCTGCATTGGCTTGTGAGCCAGCATGCGGTTGAACATTAACATATGCAGCATTAAACAATGCTTTCGCGCGATCGATTGCCAATTGCTCCGCAATATCAACAAATTGACAACCACCATAATAGCGTTTGCCAGGATATCCTTCCGCATATTTATTCGTTAACACCGAGCCTTGTGCTTGTAATACAGCAGGACTGACATAATTTTCAGAAGCAATTAATTCAATATGATCTTCTTGTCGCTGCTCTTCTTGTTTAATAGCAGCATACAATTCTGGATCGGCTTGTGCTAAATCAGTTGTATCAATGGGCATATTAATTTTCTCCTCACGACAGTGATTTTTCGACTATTTCTGCTAAATCTGCCGCTAATTTAGAAACTTCTGCTGGGTCGTTTCCTTCTACCATAACTCTGATCAAAGGCTCAGTCCCCGAGGCGCGCAATAAAACGCGACCCCGATCTTGTAATTGTTCTTGTACATGTGAAACAGCTTCTTGAATCGCCGGCACTGACATTGGATCAACTGACGTTGCTACTTTGACATTAATCAAGCGTTGTGGGCACTTATGCATACCTTGCTTCAAGGAATGCAATGATTCACCAGATTGTACCATCGCTGCTAAAACTAATAACGCTGCAATAATACCATCACCAGTAGAGGCATAACCTAAATGAATAATGTGGCCTGATGATTCTCCACCAATTTGCCATCCCTTTTTTTGCAGTGTCTCTAACACATATCTATCACCCACTTTGCTGCGTTCCATCGGGACATCTAAGGCTTGTAATGCTTGTTCCAGACCTAGATTAGTCATTAATGTACCAGCAACACCATCAATTTTTTGTCCATTCCGAAGTGCAGCTTGAACAATAATAAAAATTAATTCATCACCATCAACCACTTCACCTGTTTTATCAACCATAATCACACGATCGCCATCACCATCAAATGCAATGCCTAAATCGGCTTCCTCTTTAACAACCGCCTCTTGTAATTTTGCTGGATGCGTTGAACCACATTCATCATTAATATTTAAACCATTAGGATTATTGGCAATAGTTAATATGTGAGCACCCAAATCAGCAAATACACGTGGACCCATGTAATAATTTGCACCATTTGCGCAATCAACAACAATTTTCAACCCTGATAAACTTAAATTAGAGGGAAAAACATGCTTACAATAATCAACATAACGTTTGATCGCTTCTTCTACCCGATAAACACGACCAACTTTTTCAGGCGATACCACCACTAATGGTTGTGCCAGCATTTGTTCAATATGATGTTCAATTTCATCAGGAATTTTAGTTCCGCTACGAGAAAAAATCTTCACACCATTATCCTGATATGAATTATGTGATGCACTAATGACGATACCAGCATCAAATCCCATATTACGCGTTAGATAAGCAACACCAGGCGTTGACATTGGTCCCAATAAATAAGAATCAACCCCTGCCGCCGCTAATCCAGCTTGCAGTGAAGATTCAAACATATAACCCGTAATGCGAGTATCCTTGCCAATGATGACACGACTAGAACCATGCGGTGCTAAAACAGTGCCGATAGCCCACCCCAATTTAACAAAAAATTCTGGGACCATAGGATAGTGGCCAGCACGACCTCGAATGCCATCTGTACCAAAATATTTATTTGCCGTAATCAATCAAACACTCCCTTCTTCAATTAATTGCATGATTTTTATCGCATAAACCGTTGCTTCAACATCATGCACTCGAATAATATTAGCACCATTTTTAATGGCTGCTAAGGTTGCTATTAAATTGCCTATTGCTCGTTTTTCAACAGACTCGCCTTTAAATAATTTGTGCGAAATTCCCACTAAAATCGGCAGTTTTAATGCTTTTAATGCAGGTAACTCACGCACAATGGTTAAGTTCTCTGCTAAATCTTTGCCGAAGTGGGCAGCTCCCACGCCTGGATCAATCACCAGATTTTCATATTTTATTCCCGCATTAATACAAGCATCAATGCGCTTAATCAAGAATTTGCTAATTTCATCTATCACAGTAGATGAATCATTTGTTGTATCTTCGATCACGTCTATTGCATCAGGTAATCGCAAAAAACGCATATGCATTAAGCAAACAGGAACATGTAATGCTGCAGCTGTTGTTAATGCGCCCGGAACTCTTAACGCACGCACATCATTAATCATATGCGCACCAGCAGCAATAACGGCTTCCATAACACTAGGCCGTGAAGTATCAACTGAAATAGGCACATCAACTTCTGTCACTAATGCCTTAATAATAGGTAATAATGCTGTTAACTCTTCTTCTTTCGAAATAATATTTTCCATGCAAGCGGCATTAGTCGGTTCGGCACCGATATCAATAATATCAGCACCCGCTTGTACAACTTGCTTAGCATAATTTACCGCCTCACTAACACTCCGCATTCGACCAACGGGTGAAAAAGAAGCTGCGGTTAAGTTCATTATTCCCATTACAACTGGCCTGGAAAGATCCAGTATTTTGCCACGGCAATTTAATTTTTGTTGAATTGACATGGAATCCATCGCTGATCCTTCGTAGGGGCTTATTACATACTAAACTCAAAAAGCTCCCCTCGCCCCGCAGCTATACGCTCATAATTGACCCGGCACAGTTGTTGAAGCTGTGAGGGAGAGGGGCTGGGAGAGAGGGGCATCTCGCCGATTAGCACCAATCTAGATGAATCCACGTCTCCATCTAATGTGAGCATTTCATGCGAAAAATGCATAGAACTTGCTAAAAACACGCCCGACAGCCCCCTCTCCCCCAACCCCTCCCCCGCTTCGCGGGGGAGGGGAGCGGAAAGTTATGCTTGTTCTAAATTTTCGTTAGGCTTTTTATCATCCTTTTTTTCAACATTTGATGAAGGATCACTTACTGGTGGCGGTACATCGTCATTCAACCAATTTTTTGGTGGTTTTGGTGCATTACCTGACATGATCTGTCTAATTTGCTCTTCATCAATCGTTTCATATTTCATTAACGCATCTGCCATCGCATGTAGTCTATCCATATGCGTAATCAAGATGTTTTTTGCACGTTCATAATTGCGGTCAATGAATGCTCGAATTTCTGCATCAATTAATTGTGATGTCCCTTCAGAAAACTCTTTACGTTTTGTGACCGAGCGGCCTAAAAATACTTCGCCATCATCTTCACCATAAACCATTGGACCTAATTTATCTGATAAGCCCCATTTGGTTACCATATTACGCGCAATTTCTGTTGCACGTTCGATATCATTAGAAGCACCGGTTGTGACATGTTCTTCACCAAAAATTAATACCTCAGCTAATCGTCCACCAAATAAACTTGATAATTGACTTTCTAAACGTTGTTTAGAATGGCTATATCGATCTTGCTCTGGCAAATACATAGTTACACCCAAAGCACGACCACGAGGAATAATCGTTACCTTATAAACTGGATCATGATCTGGCACCATTAAACCAACAATCGCATGACCCGCTTCATGGTAAGCAGTTAATTTTTTCTCAGCGGCATTCATCACCATGGAACGGCGTTCGGCCCCCATCAAAATTTTGTCTTTCGCTTTTTCAAAGTCCAACATATCTACCATACGCTTATTCGCTCTGGCAGCAAATAAAGCTGCTTCATTAACTAAATTCGCTAAATCCGCACCAGAAAATCCTGGGGTACCACGTGCTAACACACTAGGTCTAACATCATCAGCCATCGGTACTTTGCGCATGTGGACTTTAAGAATTTGTTCGCGCCCAACGATATCAGGTAATGGCACGACAACTTGTCTGTCAAAACGACCTGGTCGCAATAATGCCGGATCTAATACATCAGGACGGTTAGTTGCTGCAATCACAATCACCCCTTCACTGCCTTCAAATCCGTCCATCTCTACTAATAATTGGTTGAGTGTTTGTTCACGTTCATCATGACCACCACCTAAACCCGCACCACGATGGCGCCCTACCGCATCAATTTCATCGATAAAAATAATGCATGGCGCTTGCTTTTTGGCTTGTTCAAACATATCACGCACGCGTGAAGCACCAACCCCAACAAACATTTCCACGAAATCAGAACCCGAAATAGTAAAGAAAGGAACTTTAGCTTCACCGGCAACAGCTTTGGCTAATAGGGTTTTACCTGTACCAGGCGAACCAACCATTAATACACCACGCGGAATTCGTCCACCTAGTTTTTGGAATTTGGCAGGATCTTTTAAGAAGTCGACTAATTCTTTTACTTCTTCTTTTGCTTCATCAGCACCGGCTACATCAGCAAACGTAACCTTTACTTGATCTTCACTCATCAAACGAGCTCGGCTACGTCCAAATGACATGGCACCGCGCCCACCTGAACCACCCTGCATCTGGCGGAAAAAGAATACCCAGATTGCGATAAATAACAACATTGGAAACCAGTTAATGAAAATACTCATTAACAAACCTTGTTGCTCAGGTGGTTTCCCTGTGACATCAACGCCTTGCTTAATTAAATAAGGTAACAAGTTATTATCTGTCAACGGCATATAAGTCGTGAAAGTCTGGTTATTACGCGTCGTGCCAGAAATGTCATTCTGTGCGATAGTGACTGACGTAATATCACCATTTTTCACTTGTGATAAAAATTGGCTGTACGAAAGGCCCGAGTCTGCTGCCTTACGTGGTCCAAAACTGCTAAATACAAAAACTAGCACGACCACGATAGTCAACCAGATGATTAAGTTTTTAAACATGTCGTTCAAAATAATAACCTCATTCTAAAAATAAATAATCGAGAATCTAATGGCATTAATATACTCCCAGCACATGGGTTTTCAACATTAATAGCTCCTAACTTTTTTGCCAGGTAAACCAAAAATCCATGTGTTGAGAGTATCACGTGCCAACATTATATATGTATATATGGCCAACCTCAAAAATTACTAGGGGGCACGCTTCCCTTGTGCCAACATATACACTTCAGATGACCGATCACGAGAGGCATCCGGCTTACGTACGACTACCTTGGTGAAGGCTTGACGTAATTGTTTTAAGAAAGCCTCCGAACCCTCACCATGAAATACTTTGACTAAAAAACTACCGCCCGGTTTCAATGTTTGCATGGCAAAATCAAAAGCCAGCTCAACAAGATACATCGAACGAGGCTGGTCAACGGCTGTCATGCCGCTCATATTGGGAGCCATATCAGATAGCACAACATCCACCTGCCTACCATTTAAATGGGTTAATAACTGCTGATAGACTTCATCCGTGGTAAAATCGCCAGTAATAATTTCCACGTCCGGTATTGCTTCCATTGGTAAAATATCTAAAGCAATGACTTGCCCTCGTGGTTTTACCCATTCAACAGCTAATTGTGACCAGCCGCCTGGCGCAGCCCCAAGATCAACCACAACCATCCCCGGCTTAATTACGCGATCTTTTTTTTGTACTTCAAGCAACTTATAAACTGCGCGCGAACGATACCCTGCCGCTTGTGCCTTTTTGACATATTGATCGGCGAAATGCTCTTTTAACCACTTATTGCTACTTTTTGAACGTGCCATGTTGTTTTGAATCTTTTAATAAACGAAATGTTCTGTACATTATAAATAATGCACCCGACCAGGTATATATACCCAATAGGATCCATCGATGGGAGGTATTATGCATAAATAGTAAGCTTCCAACCAATAGTAAAATAGTACCAATGATAAATGTAGCTATCAAAATTTTAAGGTGATTAAATTGATTCATCTTTTTTTGTTCAAATAAAACCTCAGACGCATTACCCCTCAAAATTCACACCGTGAGTATCAATGTAGCTAATTTTTATGGTACAATCCGTGCACAATGAAATAGAGGAAACTACTATGCTTGCTAAAGCTAAACAATCACAACTCCGAAGCCAGGCACATGGATTAAAGCCCGTTGTCCTGCTTGGGCAACATGGTTATACCCCTGCTGTTGCCGCTGAAATTGATCGAGCTTTACACGATCATGAACTTATTAAAGTGAAAATCCCCGGCGACGAACGCGATCATCGTCGTTTGCTTACAAACATTATTTGCCAGGAATTAAACGCTGAACTTGTTCAATCAATCGGAAAAGTTATTGTATTGTATCGTAAAAGACCAGAAATAGCCAAATAACTGCAATTTCATGTAACACCAGCCCTACAAAGGTGCTGTCTCTGTAGTCCGGGTAAGCGCGTTTTTAGAGTAGAAAAACGGATTGATATTAAACTAACAAGGATATTTACTCATAATAGTAACGCGCGAAACCCGGATCGGTGTTTATACCTCTCACGATCCCGGGTTTCATGCATTAAACGTAGATGATTCAACTATTAGTAATCTTGAATAAGATTACATTTTTTAGGCTTATAATGCATCCACCCGGGCTATATGGGTTTAAATTTTGTGTATATCACTTAGCCCTTTTCCCCTCGTCCAAAATCTTTACTGACAATTTTAAATACCCCCTTGTTTAAATTCTAGCTGGTGCTATAATGCGCAAGATACTGGGGTGGTTAAAAAAGCATCTCAGTGAGGTCAGGAAGTGTGGTGACCCTTTAATGGGTTTAAAAAAAAGGGACATCACGTTGCAGGGATGGATAACCATTCTTTGCTTGACTTACCTGTTTATTACTTAAAAATGGATACTTTTTTTGAGAGGGTGACAAGCATGAACATGAATGCAGTTGTTAACAAAGAAGCTACTTCTTTAGCTGCCCAAGATACACCATTGCGTGAAGCTGTAAAACGCGCATGGGACAATTACATTTCTCAGTTAGGTGGTGAAGAACCTTCCAACCTATACGATATGTTTCTAGAACAAGTTGAATTGCCATTATTGTTAGCT
>JAGVJQ010000096.1 GCA_020051015.1 Gammaproteobacteria bacterium | reverse complement strand
TGACCATGCGCAATGGATAAATCACCTTCTGCTTGTTGCAAGGTTAATTGTGCTTGCGATAAGGTACTTTCAGCTTGATAAACATCCCCTACTGTTGCTAATCCTTGCTTATGTAATGCTTTAGCCGCATCTAGATTAGTACGTGCTTCTTTTAGACTGATTTCATCAGCATTAACTAATGCTTGCTGGCCTAATAACTGATAATAAGCTTGTTCAACTTGCAAAATGACTTGTTGAATGGATTCGTTTTGCGTTAATTGGGCAGCGACTAATTGATATTTTGCATTTTTTACTTTTTGATGGGTGACCCCGAAGTCCCAAACCAAATAACTCAGTGTTAAATTGGCACAATATTTATCGTTATTTGAACAACCGAAATCATTGCTATCATTATTGTCGTCATCTTGTTGATTTGTTGTAAAGGATGCATCGGCAGAAAAAGCCAATTGTGGCCAATAAGCACTTTTAACGATACCGACATTGGCAGCAGCCGCTTTAACTTGCGCCCAGGCTAATTTGGTTGTCGGATTGATGGTCAACGCTAGATCAGTTAATGATGATAAATTCCATGTTTTCTCTTGTGGTGGCGGCGATTTTGTTACAGCCATTGCGGGATAAGACCATAATGTCAATATGGCCAATAAAAACATCCACAATAATTTCGTAACACGTTGATTTAAATTCATTTTTATTTTAAATCGTATAAAATTTAGATTATGGTAGCACGCTATAGACCTTTTAACAAACCGCCATCGACTAATATTGCTTGCCCTGTAATATAAGAAGCGGCTTCAGATAATAGGAAAGTTGCAACTTTGCCCATTTCATCAGGATTGCCTAAGCGACCTAAAGGGATATTTTGCAATGTTGCTTGTTGAATTTGTGTAATAGATATACCTGTTTGTTGTGCGCGTGATTCGTCTAGTTTTTTGATGCGTTCGGTATCAATGCGACCTGGTAAAACACTATTAACGCGGATTTGATATTGAGCTAAATCGCGAGAAAGTGTTTTTAGCAATGCAGTTAAGCCCGTGCGAAATACATTAGATAAGACTAATTCACTGATTGGTTCTTTTACTGCAGAGGATGTAATGGCAACGATACTGCCCTGCTGCTGTTGTTTCATTATCGGTAATACTGCATAAATCATGCGGATGGCGCTCATTAAAATTAATTCAAAACCAGTTTGCCAATCAGCTTCAGTGAGTTGTTCAAATTGACTAGGTTTTGGGCCGCCGGCATTAATCAATAAACCATCGATACGACCAAATTGAGCGACTGCTGTTGCAACCCAGGCTTGGATATTTTCAGGATTGGTGACATCGAGTGGTTTTATAATTATTTGATCGCCAAAGGCAGATAATTGTTGTTTTGCATGATTTAATTTTTCTTGTGAACGGCTGCCAATCATGACTATAGCGCCCTCTTCAGCTAAGGTTTTAGCGGTAGCGAAGCCAATACCTTCAGAACCGCCACTGACTAAAATGACTTTTTGTTTGAGATTGAGATCCATGGTTGAGGCTGCTTCCCGTATTACGTTACTGTTTTTTTTAGATTACGCCGTAGGGTGGATTAGAGCCGCGAGGCTCGTAATCCACCATTAAATGATCTTGTCACATACCTAATTTGAATCGTCTAGCAATGGTGGATTACGAGCCTCGCGGCTCTAATCCACCCTACAATTTATCGACCTGATGGTAAATTGTGCAATTGGATAGACGGGCGTATGCAATACGCTCCTACATTAGGTCGGTTAATTTTTTAAAAGTTTAACTAATTCTGCTTCATCCAATATCGCCACACCTAACTCTTGTGCTTTATCTAATTTACTACCGGCTTCTGCACCGGCAATAACGGCGGTTGTATTTTTAGATACTGAACCAGCGACTTTAGCACCTAAGGCTTCTAATGCTGCTTTAGCTTCATCACGTGAAAATTGCGTTAAGGTGCCAGTTAAAACATAAGTTTTACCTTGCAGCGGTAAGGATTCAGCCTTTTTCACTTGCGGCCAGTGAATACCTGCAGCAAGTAATCGTGAAATAACTTCACGATTATGGGGTTGATGAAAAAAACTATGGATACTATGTGCCACAATAGGACCAATGTCTGACACGGTTTGTAACTCATCTTCACTGGCATTCATTAATTGTTCTAATGATTTATAATGATCAGCTAAGTTTTTTGCAGTGGCTTCACCGACATCACGAATACCAAGTGCGTAAATAAAACGAGCTAAGGAGGTAACTTTACTTTTTTGTAATGCATCTAATATATTTTGAGCTGATTTAAGCCCCATTCTTTCCATGCCAGCAAGTTGGTTTAATTCTAAATGATAGACATCAGCAACATTATGTACCCAACCTAAATTAACTAATTGATCAACCAAGCGTTCCCCTAAACCTTCAATATCCATGGCGCGACGACTGGCGAAATGGCGAATGGCTTCTTTACGTTGTGCCGGGCAATATAAGCCACCCATACAACGTGCCGCTGCTTCATCTGGTGAACGATAGACTTCAGATTGACATACTGGACATGCTTCAGGCAATTTAATTAAACGCGCATCTGCTGGTCTGCGATCTAATACGGGCGCTACAACTTCTGGAATCACATCACCGGCACGACGGACAATCACTGTATCGCCAATGCGGATATCTTTTCGCTCGATTTCATCCATATTATGTAACGTAGCATTACTAACCGTAGCTCCACCAACAAACACGGGTTGTAATCGTGCTACGGGAGTTAATGCTCCAGTACGCCCTACCTGGAATTCAACATCCTGCAATACAGTTAATTGTTCTTGTGCTGGAAACTTATGGGCAATCGCAAAACGCGGCGCGCGAGATACAAAACCAAGCTGTTGTTGCAAGGCTAAGTCATCTACTTTGTAAACCACACCATCAATTTCAAAAGGTAAACTCTCTCGTTTTTTCATCATTTGATAATAATATTCAAGACAACCCTTGGCATTGATTTTACGCTCAATTAAATTACTGACTCGAAATCCCCACGCTTGTAATTGCATTAACATGTCGTAATGCGAAGTAAATTGCCAATCATCAGAAATCAAACCAATACCATAACAGTAAATTGATAATGGACGTTGTGCGGTGATCTTGGAGTCTAATTGTCGCAAACTTCCGGCTGCCGCATTTCGGGGATTTACAAATGTTTTTTCGTGATGAGTACGAGCATGTTGATTTAGTTTTTCAAATCCAGCTTTTGACATATAAACTTCACCACGCACCTCTAGCAATGCAGGATATTTATCACCTCGTAATC
This sequence comes from Gammaproteobacteria bacterium, assembly GCA_020051015.1. Lineage (GTDB taxonomy): Bacteria > Pseudomonadota > Gammaproteobacteria > UBA1113 > UBA1113 > JABEVJ01. The sequence continues at coordinate 13,527 of JAGVJQ010000096.1, read as the reverse complement.
GTAATGGTACGTCGTTTAATGTGCGAATATTAATGGTAATATCTTCGCCAGTCGTGCCATCACCTCGTGTTGCGGCACGGGCTAAATGGCCATTTTCATAAACCATAGTAACGGCCAAACCGTCTAATTTAGGTTCACAGGTAAACGTAATATCGTGATAAGAATGTAATCGTTCTTGGATACGACGTTGAAAGGCATCAATGTCTTCATCAGCAAATGCATTTTCCAATGATAACATCGGCACTTGATGAGTAACGTGAGGAAACTCTTTTAATGGTGCAGCCCCAACTCGCTGTGTTGGTGAGTCGGCTGTGATTATTTCAGGATGAGCCGCTTCTAATTGTTTTAATTCCTGCATTAAGCTATCGTATTCTGCATCAGGAATGCTAGGTTCGTCGAGAACATAATAACGGTAGTTATGCTCATTTAACATAGTGCGTAATTGTTCAATACGACTCATGATTGCTTTATCGATCATTTGGAACTCTTAATGTTATGTAGGGTTTACCGTAGCCCGGGTAAATGCATTAGCATCTTAAAAAATGCAATATTATTTAACATTTATAATATTTGAAACTTCCACACTTAATGCATGCAACCCGGGATCTCGTGTTTACATCACGTTCGATCCCGGGTTGCACGCGTAAATATTCTCTATAAATTTCTATTTATATTTGCGCATAACACTCTGTTTCAATGGCAGTTGACCATTGTTGGCGTTTACTATTTAAGACTATACCGTTTAAATCATCAGCCAATTGTTCTGCTACGGCAATCATGGTTTCTAAAGCAGCTTTTGCATTAGGTGCGCGACTTGTATCTAAAAACAAGGTTAAGCCTGGCGTACTAAAACTACCAATATGGTCAATATCAATTGCGCCTGGGTTTATAGCAGAGGCAACAGAAAATAGCACTGGGCGTTGACTGTCGTGTTGTTGATGGTAATGAAATATACGCATTTTACCGTAAATTAAACCAGCATTAATCAGCGATTGATAAAGTTCATAACCACTGAAGCGATGATTCTCAGGCGCCATTACATATAGTACTACCATTGCATTTTGTTGAATGCGCTCTTTGGTGGTTTGATGTGTTGCAGCTTGTGCATGTACGGCTCTTGGGGTATATACAGTAGGTTGGCGTACTTGAGCTAATTGTCTTTGTGCTTGCAATTGCTCTGCTTCCTGATGAATACGAGCAATTCTTTCTTCTGTTGTTTCAGTCGAAATAACCTTAGGTTTTCCTACGACTTGATCACCCCATCGACCAACAAACATATCTACATTAGGTGCAACTGATTCTGACTTATCAAATAATGGATCACCGTCAGTTTTCGGCATATTGAGTGGTTCATCTTTTCGGCGTCGACGAATTATTATCATACTCGCAGCACCAATAGTTAAAACACCTACTGCTGCGATTCCAAAATAGACATCAATCATCATCATGTTCACTACTCCATTTTATACTTCAGCTAATGCGATTGCCTCTTCAATATTCACCGATACCAATCTTGATACACCGGGTTCTTTCATTGTGACACCAGTCAAATGTTCTGCCATTTCCATTGCCAGTTTATTATGGCTGATAAAAATAAATTGCACAGTCTTTGACATATCTTTAATTAAGTTACAGTAACGGCCAACGTTGGCATCATCTAATGGTGCATCAACTTCATCAAGCATACAAAATGGTGCTGGATTAAGTTGGAAAATTGAAAATACCAAGGCAATAGCCGTTAATGCTTTTTCACCACCAGATAATAAATGAATAGTACTATTTTTCTTGCCCGGTGGTCTAGCCATTACCGTGACACCTGTTTCTAATAAATCATCACTCGTTAACTCAAGATACGCGCTACCACCGCCAAATACTTTTGGAAATAACGTTTGGAATGCTTGACTAACAATATCAAAGGTTTCACGGAATTTTGTGCGTGTTTCTTTGTCAATTTTTTGAATTGCATTTTCCAAGATATCTAATGCTTCAACTAAATCATTATGTTGAGCATCAAGATATTGTTTGCGTTCGGACTCGGTGACAAATTCTTCGATAGCGGCTAAATTAATGGGCCCTAATCGTTGAATACGATTTTGAACTCGTTGTAATTCCTCTTCCCACGCTGCTTCGGTAGCATGCTCGGGCAGAGCAGCAATAATTTCACTTGCCACAACATTTAATGCTTGGAACTGCTCAATAATCGTTTGTTGTCGTACCTGTTCACCTTGGAAAGCTAAACGAGATTGTTCTAGTTGACCACGCATCACACCAGCTTGATTATCTGCTTGATGTCGGCGTTGTTCTTGTCCACGAATTTGATAATCAATTTCTTCAACATGCCGTTTTGCTTGCTGTAATGCTTCATCTGCAATCAAGCGTTGTTCAAGTGCTGCATCCAATTGTGCTTGTAATTCTTCAATTGGCAATGCCGTTTCTGCCAATGATTGTACGAGGTAAGTACAGCGCTCGCGCATATGTTGTACTTGTTGCTCTAAACGCAATAATGTTTGTTGTTTCGTACCAAATTCGGCAGTTAACGTTTGTTGTCTAACTTGAATTTGATGGAATTTATCATTATTTTCACGATGTTTCGTTTTGGCTTGTTCTAATGCCATACGTAGTGATTCGCGTTTTGACTGCAGCATATCTCGTGTTTTGGCATCTGACTCCATTGCCGTTAATGCGGTTTGCCATTCGTTACGCGCTTCTTGTAATTTTTGCATTACTTCTTTTTGCGTAGTTTGAATATCATTAACTTCAGTTGTAATTTGCTGTTTGCGGGTTTGTTGTTGTTCGATACGATTTTGTCGAACCCTTACTTCCGCTTGCAACATGGCTAAACGATTATTTAGTTGCGCGTGATTTTTTTGTTGCTCGTCTTTGGTTTGCTCAAGTTGTTGCAATGCTTGACGAGTATTGGCTAGCTCTAATTCTAATTCCGCTAATGCTGCTTCATTAATATGTAACTCTTGATTAAGATGTTCGATTTCTTGATTGCGTTGCAAAATACCAGCATGTTCATCTTTATCACGCCATACTCTAACCCATTGATGACTTAACCAAATACCATCTGAGGTAATGACGGAAGCATCATTAGGCAAATTAGACAATAATTGTAATGCTTGTTGTAAATCCTCAGCAGCATGAATACCATCAAGAAGTGATGATAGCCCAAACTCGCTTTGAACTTTATTTATTAACAAGGTGGCTGCAGTTGGTACTTGCGTTTTTTGCGTACCAGCAAATAACATCACACTTCCTTGTTCAAGCGAATCTAATAAAGCAGCAGCAGGTGCTATATCGGCGACACAAACCGCTTGCAATGCTTGACCCAAAACAGTTTCAACTGCTTTTTCCCAGCCATTAGTAACAGTAATTTTTTCAGCTAATCGTGGATGATCAATTAATTGATGTTGAGTCAACCAACGCTGAATAGTGTTATTACCTTTACCTAAGGCTGCTTGTTGCAATGCTTCTAATGAAGCTCGACGTCCTTCAAGCTTGCTATGCTGATTATGCAACGCTTCTAAATGTTGCTGTTGTTGCTGCAGTTGATGTCGCGTATGTTGGATTTTATCGCTAACCAATTGCATATTATGCTGCGATTCATCTTGTTCAAGTTGCGCTTCAGCTGTTTGCTCACGTAACATGGCAAAGGCTTCTTCATGCTCACTGGATTGCAACCCTTGCATTTCTTCCTGTAATTTATCCATTCGAGACTTGGATTGCTGTAATCCTTGCTCAAAATGTTGAATGCGCGTTTGTTCAATCTGCGCCTGTTGTGATGCTTTAGCTGCAGTTTGATTGAAATTATCCCATTGTGATTGCCAATCATGCATTTGTTGTTCCGCATCGATTAGTGTTTCACGACTTTGTTCCAAGGTTGCCGATAACATTTCTAATTCTGGCGTTAGCGTATCCAGTAATTGCTCAATGTCGGCAATGCGTGCTTTATCATCAGTAATATGACGTTCATTTTCTTGTAAGCTCGTTTCAGCTTGTAATTTATCATGTTGTAACTGCGTTATGCGCTCACGAATGTGCTGTAGACTTTGCTCAAGACGAGCAACCTGCCCACCCACACCATAAAACTGTTGTTGTGCTTCTTGCCATTTTTCGCTTGCAACGACGTGTTGCTCACGCAAGCCTTCGATAATAGTATCGGCATTTCGTTGTTCAGCAATAATAGATTCATATGCAATTTCTTGTGCAGTAATTTGTTGTTGCAATTGGGATAGTTTTGCTTCCAATTCCTGCCATCGTAATGCTAATAACTGGACACGAAGTGTGTTTTCTTCTTCTTGGTATGCTTTATATTTATTGGCAGACTCTGATTGACGTTGTAATCGATCTAACTGTTTGCCAAGTTCTTCGCGTAAGTCATTCAAGCGATCCAAGTTTTCACGTGTATGTTTGATACGATTTTCTGTTTCTCGGCGACGCTCTTTATATTTTGAAATTCCAGCCGCTTCTTCAAGATAGACACGTAACTCTTCTGGGCGCGCTTCTACCAACTTAGAAATCATTCCTTGCTCAATAATAGAGTAACTACGTGGGCCAAGTCCTGTTCCAAGGAAAATATCAGTAATATCGCGGCGACGGCAGCGTGTACCATTTAAAAAATAACTGGATTGCGCGTCACGCGTGATAATGCGTCGAATACTAATTTCAGTATATTTTGCATACTCGCCACCGATTGCCCCATTGGGGTTGTCAAAAATGAGCTCGACAGAGGCTTGACCTACTGGTTTGCGGTCTGTAGAACCATTGAAAATGACATCTGTACTGGCTTCTGCACGTAGATTTTTGGCTGAACTTTCGCCCATGACCCAGCGTACAGCATCGATAACATTAGATTTACCACAACCGTTGGGCCCAACTACCCCTACCAGATTGGTAGGAAATGGTACCGTTGTTGGATCAACGAATGACTTAAATCCTGCGAGTTTAATACTTTTCAGGCGCAGGCGCTCATTTAGTAAGAAAGGTATATTGGCAGACGACAAGCTTCACCTCAATAAAAGTTCCATTTATATACAATTTATAAGGCAATTATTATACCCTATTTTTATCAAATCCCGAATACTTGTTTTTATTTTATATAGTCGGTATGCTTCGTAAAAATTGATTGCGCCAATGTCAGGCTACACCTTTATCTCTTATGCTTGGGTTCATAGTCAATTTGGATGCCCAAAACTGTAAATTCAATGATAAGAGTCAAATTATTTAAAAAATGAGGTAAATAACTATGTCTTTAGCTGAATTAAAGAAAACGGTATTGGAAATTGCTGCTCGCGGCAAAGGTATTTTGGCCGCCGATGAGAGTTCGGGCACGATTGCGAAGCGATTTGCAGCAATTAATGTTGAATCAACTGAAAATAGTCGCCGTGATTACCGTGAAATGTTATTTACCACCCATGGTTTAAGTGATTACATCAGTGGCATAATCTTTTATGATGAAACCTTAGGACAAAAAGCCAAAGATGGCACTCCTTTGGTCGATATTTTACGCAAAAACAATATCGTTCCTGGCATTAAAGTTGATACAGGATTAACAGTTTTAGCAGGCACCGATGGTGAAAAAGTTACTCAAGGATTAGATGGATTAGCACAACGATTAGTAACTTATAAAGAAATGGGCGCTCGATTTGCCAAATGGCGTGCTGTCTTTAATATTTCAGCCCATAAACCAAGTGTTTTAGCGATTGATACGAATGCCAATTTATTAGCCCGCTATGCCGCTATTTGCCAAGAAGCCGGCATTGTTCCTATTGTTGAACCTGAAATTTTAATGGAAGGCGATCATAGTATCGAACGTTGCAAAGCGGTTACGGAAGAAGTATTGCATACCGTATTTCATCATCTTTATAAAAATAAAGTTGTTCTTGAAGGTATGATTCTGAAACCTAGTATGGTTACTGCTGGCGAAGATTGTCCTGTTCAAGCAACGGTTGAGCAAGTAGCTGCTTTAACATTAGAAGTCTTATTACGCACAGTTCCTGCAGCTGTACCTTCAATTAACTTCTTATCGGGTGGGCAAAGTGCTGAATTATCAACCCAACACTTGAATGAAATGCATAAATTGATGGCACATATGCCATGGAATTTGAGTTTTTCATATGGTCGCGCGTTACAAGCACCTAGCTTAGATATCTGGCGTGGTAATCAACAAAATGTGCCAGCCGCTCAAACTGCCTTACATAAACGTTCAAAATTGAATAGTTTGGCTTGTTTTGGCAATTATCATGGTCATATGGAATAACTCACATTATAAAGGGGCGTTCTAAACGCCCCTACTCTTTACGCCCCCGTAGCTCAGCTGGATAGAGCATTCGCCTCCTAAGCGAAGGGTCGCGGGTTCGAATCCCGCCGCGGGGCGCCATTATTTTTTGCATCCTAATCATTAAATCTCACAATTACCAAGAACTTCCTGATGCCCCAGAAGTACCAGATGCACTAGAACTCCCAGCTGGTACACCATTATTAGCACCACCAGCAGAAACCCCACTATTTTGGTTTGCTGTAGTGGCATTTTGCATTTTTTGCAACATTTCTTGCTGTTCAGCTGGCGTCATGGCTTGCCATTTTTGCATCATTTTTTCTTTCATCATTTGCTTTTCTTGTGGCGAAGCATTTTGCCACATCATTTGCATATGTTGCTGCATCTGTTGTTTTTGCGCAGGTGTCATATTTTGCCAGTCTTGCGCCATTTTTTGATGCCATTGTTGTTTCATTTGCTTACATTGTTCTGGATTCATATTTTCACAAATATTGGGACAACCCGGACGTGTAGTATCTTCTACGGCAGAGTTGGTTATGGGTGACGCATTAGGTGCTGATGTGGGGCTCGTTACCGCATTAGATGTTGGGGTTGGTAAAGTTGGCGCGCTACTTCCTGTTGAATTAGTCGTTGCTGCCATTACACTACCACTGACTAATATTGCTAATAAGGCCATACTTAATTTTTTCATTACAATACTCCGTTATATTTGAAGAATGATTATTAAAAATCACTATTAAGACTAGCAGAAAAAAATGTAAATGGCAGCTTCAATGGTGGATTATGGGCCTCGCGGCCCTAATCCACCCGGCGGTTAGTTACAATAAATTTTGCATCTTAAAATGGAATAGGTATATATCGCTTATACTTACCCACAGATTCTGTGGATAAGTATGTTGATGGGCTGTCAATGACGGTGTATTAAATTGCATTGAGAGATAATGATAAGTCCTGTTGCACCAATAGAATGTGATTCACAGGAATTTCTTGCCATTCGGCTTTGTAGTTAGTTAATTTTTCGGACACTAACAAAATGGCTTCATTACCCTCTCCTTGAATGGCTGGTGACATATGACATGCACCATCACGTTCTTGATAACTGCTTCCAGCAGAATAATAGAGAGTAGGACAACTCATTGCTGGATCGGATATGTATCTAGAAGCTAACATACTAAATCCATCTGTTAATGCGATATTTAAATAAGTAACTTCATCAACACCATGTTGTTTTTGTATTTTAGTCAATCGTTTGACTGTTGCACATAAAACTGCTGCCATTGACTCCACATTATACTGCCCTTTCATTTCTTCAAATGTTTGTAAATAAAGTGCAAAAAAATGTTCCGAATCAGTTTGTCCTTTTACCCAATCATAAATTTCATCCGATAATTCACGACGCATGTAACGCTTAATTTTATCAAAACCGCCAATGCTACCATTGTGCATGAACAAAAAACGTTTATAGTGAAATGGATGGCAATTAAAAATATTGACGCCTCCTGAACTCGCTGCGCGGACATGCGCAAAAACACAATGAGTACGAATTTTCGCAGCTAAATATTGCAAGTTGCGATCATTCCATGCCGGTTGCATGGACGCGAAAACAGCAGGAGTATAGTCAATATGATGGGCATACCAACCTAAACCAAATCCATCACCATTTAATGGTTCATCTGTTTCACGTGCACGAATACTTTGCTTAATTAATGAATTTGTTGGTTTAAATAATAACTCATCAATAATAATAGGTTTTCCAATATAAGCTGCAAAACGACACATACTGCTATCTCCCAAGAACATACATTAATTGTAGCTCACCTCTGTGAAGGTATAGCAACTGTATTAGACTGTTTTCACCGGAGTTATCGTTATCTCATCAATCTGACATTTCGGATCCGCTTCAATAATAAATTTGATCGTTTTACCAATATCAGTCGGATGTAATAGTGATTCTGGATGAGGATCATTCCAGGTATTGACGCCGCCAGGATGTAATACAGTGACACGAGTACCTTGTTTGTTTAACTCAATTCGTAATGAATTTGAAAACCACGTCATTGCACCTTTTGATGCAGCGTAAACTGACATTTCCGGTAAATGTTTTATTGCTGCAATCGAGGACATATTAATGATTTGTGCGTGAGTACCTTTATTCAGTAATGGCAATATTTTATGGGTAAAATAAGCGGGACCAGAAAAATTAACATCCATTAAACGATGAAACTCATCTTGTTCAGTTGTTACAAGTGGTTTACCAATATACATACCTAGATTGTTAATAAGTACGTCGATATGATCAAATTGTTTAGTGATCTCTGCTGCAACAGCATCAATAGCATCGAAAGAAGTAAAATCAGCTGCCAAGTAGGTAATATTAGGATTTTTTTCAGTAAAAGAATCTAAATTGCTTGCGATCAGAATTAAATGATAATTGTCAGTTCCAAGCGTTTGGGCAATCGCTTGACCAATGCCTTTTGACGCGCCTGTAATCAGGATGTTTTTTTTCATTTATTGCTCCGTAAATATCAAATGATATAACGAAACAATATATGAAATAAAGCAGTTGGTATAGATAGGAAAGGAGAAAAATTAAACTTTAATCAACAGTCTCTCTCCTCGTAATCGAGGAGAGAGATGTACAAGATAAGAGTTTAGAAGCGGCCTCGACGACCACCTTCATCACCACGATCTTCGCGTTCTTTAGCAATACTAACTTTCAGGTTTCTGCCACTAAATTCTTGCCCATCCATTTGTAATGCAGCTTGTGCAGCTTGCGCATCAGCAAATGTAATGAAACCAAAACCTTTTAAGCGGCCTGTTTCACGATCTTTCACTAAAAATAAGTCTGTGATTTCACCGAAACGAGCAAACGCTGCACGTAGATCACTGGCTTCCATTTTGAAGGGGAGATTCCCGATATAAATCTTGTTCATTGACTGTTGTAACCTCAAATAACCTTAATAATTGGTACTGCATATGAAAGGAAGAACCTGCCTTGCAAATACCTTGCCAGCTTGGGGGAATTTGATAACATAGCGACTGATACAAATAATGTATTAGCCATGTAGTTAAATAACACCCAAACCAGATACTATTTTACTCTAAATATGGCAAATAGGCAAATTAATTAAGGAATTGTCAACAGTTCCTAAGAGAAACCCTTTTAATTGATGGTACAACATGGCGCTAATTGATTTAATTGAATTAAGTAAAAATAGCATTATTCTCACGCCAAATGAGCGATTATGTAGACGATTACACAAGCTTTTTGGTGAGCAAATGCATGCGCGTGGAATTACCGTCTGGCCAACGCCACCAATTCAATCGTTATCAACCTGGTACCATCAGCTTTATCAAAACGCAATTGAACAGCAATTACTCAAAGAAATATTGTTATCTCCCCTACAATATAACGAAATATGGCAGCAAGTCATTGATAACTTCTTGATTGAAAAAAGATTTCTTGAGCCACAGCGTACCGTATCTGAAATGATGAAAGCATTGCAAACATTAAAACAATGGCGAGTAAATTACACAGATAGTGTTTTTAATAATACCGAAGAGTCACGACTTTTCGCCCAATGTGCGGCATATGTTGAAAGAATCTTGCATAAAAGCAATTGGTTAACGGCGGATGCGTTGCCAGATCGACTATGTAGTATTCCATTAAGAACTATTTTAAATAATACTGAAAAAATAATTTTATTTGCTTTTGATGATATCACTCCACAGACCCAATATTTTCTAGATAATTTGATTTATCTTGGCATAAATGTAACGAAATATGATTGGCATCGTAGCGCTAACACGATTAAATTACATGCTTTACCATCAGCTGAGCAAGAATATTATGTTATGGCACAGTGGGCTAAGGAGCAATTAGCACAAGATCATCAACAAATTGCTTGCATTGTCCCTGACCTAACATCTTCGCGTGAGTTAATTGTTCGTATTTTTAATGAGGTTTTTCAGCCAAATTTACTTTTTGAACATTACGCATCAAGCAAATATTTTAATATTTCTGGTGGTGAAACATTAGCTTCGCTACCTATGATTAAAAGTGTTTTTAATTTCCTTACTTTATTTAAGCAGGAAATTGATTATGCCGTATTAAGTAATGTTTTACTTTCGCCATTCGTTGCTTTTGCTGAAACTGAAAAATACCCTCGTGTTGAATTAGATTTAAAATTAAGAGAAAAGCTTTTAACAACGATTTATAACCATCAATTACCGCAACATATTGTTACTGAATTATGCCCGCTGTTCAATTCAATGTGGCATGCTATGTTAACAAAAAATCCAGAACAAAAATTTTCATTACCCTCAGATTGGATAATATGGTTATCAGAATTATTAAAGATTTGGGGTTGGCCAGGCGAGCGCATTTTAAATAGTAATGAATATCAGCAATTAGAACAATGGTATGTCATTTTAGACGATATAACGACTTTGGATGATTTTTGTGGAACAATAAATTTTTCTAGCTTTGTAAATTTACTTAATCAAGCAGCAAACAACGTAAAATTCCAAATAAAAACCACGGACGCACCTGTTCAAGTATTAGGTATGCTTGAAGCTTCTGGTAGTTTATATGATTGTATTTGGATAGCTGGTTTGACTGATAAAACATGGCCACCAGTAGTACAACTCAATCCCTATATTCCATTCGAAATGCAGCGCCGGCTTAATATGCCCCATGCCAGTAGCCAACGTCAATATGATTACAGTCAACAAATGATGCAACGTTGGTTGAATTCTGCGCCGACGCTTCACTTTAGTTATGCTGAATCTGATGGTGATGAGCCACTTGCTTGTAGCCCACTATTAAAACCATATGAAAATAATAGAGAGTCAATTCCATTGCAAGAATGGCGCTTATCGCAGCAATTATATAATATGCAGAATATTGAAACGATTGTGGAGCCTGCATTTTTACCGTTCAATCCCGAACCATCAACCACATTTGGTTCAAGTTTATTTGAACAGCAAGTTAACTGCCCTTTTCAAGCATTTGCCAAACAACGGTTAAATAGCAATGAATTTAAAATGCCTCAACAAAGTTGGGATCCAAGATTACGTGGAACTAATATTCATGCGGTGATGGAAAAATTGTGGATGCAATGGCAACACAGCGATATATTACATCAATTATCAGAGCAAGAGATTAATCAGCAAATAGAGATTGCTGTAAATGATGTATTGCGAAAATGTTTCAAATCACAACAGCATGATTTTATTCAATTAGAAAAAGAGCGATTGTTAATTATTATTTCGAAATGGCTCAAAATTGAAAAAGAACGAGCACCTTTTCAGGTATATGCCATTGAATCAAAACATCAAACAAATATCGCAGGATTAACACTTAACTTAAAAATTGACCGAATTGATAAAACTGATGCTGGGGATTGGATTTTAATTGATTACAAGGCTAATGTACAAAATGTTAATGATTGGCTGTCTTCACCACCGAACAAACCACAAATGCTTATTTATGCCAATGTTCTATCCCCTGCCCCCGATGTTGTTACTTATGCTTCATTACATCCAACAGAACAAAAAATGAAATTTTTTGGTTTATCACGTAATGATCTGGATTTTCCTGATGTTAAACCTTTTAATAGCAATAAAAACAATATCGCCGCAACATGGAGTGAGTTGCTGCATCATTGGCAAACGCAAATAGATAATATTGCAATCGACTTTATTTCAGGCAATGTTAGCATTAAACCACGCACACCAGATACCTGTAAACACTGTCATCTGGCTTCATTATGTAGGATCAATGATAAATGAATTTAGCACTGCCACCTGATGCAAAGCAACGACAACAAGCATTAAATGTATCGCAATCATTTATTGTACAAGCACCTGCAGGATCGGGAAAAACAGAATTACTAACACAACGAGTTTTAGCATTATTAGCTACGGTTAAGCAACCAGAAGAAATCGTTGCTATTACCTTTACCCGAAAAGCAGCTGCTGAAATGCGTATGCGAATTTTAAAAGCGTTACAAAAAGCTGAGCTACCTGAACCAAATCAAGATCACGAAAAGAGAACCTGGCGATTAGCTAAAGAAGCCTTAACTCATAGCCAAATGTTAGATTGGCACTTACTAGAAAATCCTAATCGTTTGCGAGTAACAACCATCGATGCCTTATGTTTAAGCTTGGTGGGACAAATGCCGGTTTTATCTAGAATGGGAATTCAACCTAGAATTATTGAAAATCCAGAAAAAATTTATCTATCCGCTATTCAGAAGATTTTCCAACATATTGATAAAAGGCCCACAGAATATGCCGATAGTTTAAGAAAAATTTTTCGTTACTTTCATCATGATATTGAATATATGACGAATTTATTTCAGAAAATGCTGCAATATCGAGAGCAATGGTTACCTTACGCAATTCATGGACAAACTGATGAATTTCAACTCCGATTACAAGAAAGTTTATTTGTCATTATTAGCGATGCATTAAATGAGGCATTTTCATTAATAGAAAACCACCCTGCTTTTGTCGATATGTTAAACATCTTTAACTATGCTTCAAGCAACTTAGCTGTCAATGATAAGGGGCCTATTATTGATGCATGGCCAGAGGCATCGCCTGAATATTTAATAGAATGGCAACGTATAGCCGATATCTGCTTAACAAATGAAAATAATTGGCGTAAAAAACTAACTATTAATGAAGGGTTCCCTCCTGAAAGCAGCTTTAAAAATGCTGAGGAAAAAGCAAACGCGAAATATTATAAAACACAATTCACACAGTTTCTAATGGAAATGAGTGATAATTCCACTCACACTCAAATAAACAATGCTGTACGTCAAGCATTAGAAAACGTAAGAAATCTTCCTTCACCTGGTCACTATGATGAGCAATGGGATTTAATTTCAGCCTTATTAAATGTATTAACTTTACTCGCTGTTGAATTGCGTTTGGAATTTCAAACTGCAGGCAAAACAGACTTCACTGAAATTGCCTGTGCTGCCAAAGATGCGCTGGGTCAACAAGATGATCCAACCGAATTATTGCTATCCCTTGATAATCAAATACAACATTTATTGGTTGATGAGTTTCAAGATACTTCAAAGTTACAATTTGAACTAATTGAAAAGTTAACAAGTGGTTGGCAAAACAATGATGGTCGCACCTTGTTTTTGGTAGGCGATCCAATGCAATCTATTTATCGTTTTCGCCAAGCTGAAGTAGGTTTATTCATCAAAGCGTGCCAAGAAGGAATTGGT
>JAGVJQ010000091.1 GCA_020051015.1 Gammaproteobacteria bacterium | reverse complement strand
GAAAAGCCAGATTGGATAAATATTGATGAGGTTGTGGCTCGTATACCGAATAAAAATATAAACTCAGTCAATGAAGCATCTTCTTCCAATTCAACGCCTTCAGTCAAGTCGAGAAGAACCTTAGAAGAAAAGATTTTAATTGAACATTATACAGAAATATTAGATGAGTTAACTGAATGCAAAATAAGTAATATTGATGAGCTTTTACAATTTAATATTAAACGACCACGTTTTTGTTTTACTAATACTGAAACTTCACTTGCATTTAATCAAGCCATCGTTAATTCGATGAAAAAGCTCAACATGGATATTATTAAGGAGCACATTTATATTGACAATCCATGTCAATTGGAAGAATGGTTTGATACGGTCGTTATTTGCGACAACGATTATAGCGAGACTGATGGCCCGTTAAAGAAAGCTATTGCTAAAAAAGCTATTGTTGTTATTAATTGGGATAAGTTTGAAACTGCTGATTTAGTAAAATATCATAGTTTGTTAGATAACCCGCCTACCTTACATGGTTATCCGGTGTCACTGGATAATTATATTATTAGCTTAACTCCTAGCCATAAAGAACTGCCAGAGTGTTTCAAAACCCGATGCACAAAAGTGGTAATTACCAGTAACTGGATAAACCCATCTAGGAATGAAGTAAAATCGGCTGCGGAAGTGGAAACTATTAACTTGCATGCTATTCCTTTCTTATACGATGAAAGATTGTTGGGTGAGTCAACGTTACATGGTCATGGTGCTTACATTGAAAAGGGCCCACTTATCCGGGCAATTAAGAATAATAAACCATTAGTAATATATAATCCGCCAGATAGTAATGAGTTTACTACCTTTATGGCTCGTATATTATCTGAAGGAAAAGTTTTTTATAATGGTTCTTTTGTTGAGATTCCAAAGGATTTTTCAGTTAGATATGAATATATTGGAAATCATCCTAAACCTGACAATGTGCAATGGTTAGCAGCCCCCATCGCCTCTAAAGCTACCGTCTTTCATATCAATATTAATAGTTTTTTTGATTTGCCAGCCAAGTTAAACATCGCTGCTGATAAAAGTGCAGAACATATTGAAAAATGGCTTGCAACCAGTCAACAGCCTATTGTGTTAGTAATTGATGAAAATTTACCACCAGGTTATTGGTCACAGATGATGGAGTGGCTAGGAACTATCTATAATGACTGTCATGTATTGATATACCCAACTCAACGTTGTGATAAAGGTATTGTGCCTTACCCAATACCAGATCTAGCCTTGATGAGGGAATATGAACCGCAAGATAATTATATTTATGTTACCAATGACATTGATTATTGTAGTGTAGAGTTAAAGTCTCAGTACCCTACCGCTGCCATCGTTTCAGTCACTGCTTCTGTTAGCAGCAAAGACTTATTGCATGAAATAAAAGACGAAAAAATAGAGAAAAAGTTATTATTGGATGATCAAATCAAACTGGTCTTAGAGAAATTATTAAAAGGTGAAACCGTCATCCTTAGTGGTGAAATTTCCCCTCTGCTATATCAAGATTTATTACCCTTATTAACTCCACAGCCTACTTGGTTTCTACATGGCGAATGGGTAAATGTTCCAGGGCGGCTATTATTGGTGATACCTCAAAAAAATAAAGATAAACTATCAATTGTTAAGCATAATACCCAATATTTCAAGCTAGAAGATTATAGTCAACTATTAAAGCAAGAATATGATGTTAGGCTAGTTGATCGCCTGATGCATTTTTTATCGCTTGTCGATAAGTGGCCACATATCGGCAATACAATGCCAAAAGATACGCATATTCCTTATATTAAGCTAGCGCGGTTAGCAAGTGCTATTGCTGAAAAGAAGACAAATGCTTTAAAGGAATTATTTCTTTACAACTATATTCCAGGTACAGATGCGTATGCTTATCTAAATACATTATTAAAATTTTTGTTTCAACCAGATTCAGTAGTTGACTCTGGCGAGAAATTTTTCAAGCTTTTAAGTCACATTAAAATTGAAACTAAAGAAGATATTATTGCCAACCAATGGCATATTTTAAATTGTTTAAGTCCACATGAGCTGAGAGACTTCTTTAATAACAATTTAAACGAAATTGACTTTACTCAGCAGCCACCAGCACTATGTGAAAAAATACATGACAAGTTATTTGACTGCTTTAACAGCTTAAAGCAAGCTGCCAAACCCATTGTAGATGCTGAAAAGTGGGAACGTAAACTTTATCACAAAATGCATGTATTTATGCGAGATGATAAGGAATTTATACTTTACTTAAAAGGTAGTAGCGGCGTTGGGAAAACCCATTGCATCAAAGAGTTTATTAATATACTTGATGACTATGAAAAGTTTGAAGGTATAGATAAAATTGAAGCTTGCTTGACAGCATGTGAAAAGGGTCTGCCTAGTGTTCTTTTTTTAGATGAAATTACCTTACTTCAGCCAGGTTGCTTAGATTTTGTTAAGCAATTTAAGCCTCTAACCAAAGATGAATCTGAAGTTGAAGTTAATTATCGCAATAAGATTTATAAACTAAAAAGGTTACCTAAAATCTTTACTGGAGGTAATCCTGGATATTACGCTGGCAGACAAGAACAAACAACAGTGATTAATTATGGCCGTACATTTTTTGTTAAAAAAATGCCTGATGTGACATTATTGGCAAAATTCATTGAACCGGCTTTATTAAGACTTGGTTTATCCGTTGATGATTTTGATTTTTGTAAAAATAGAATTTTACAAGTTTTTCGCTTGGCAGAAAGTATGCTACCTATTGAAACGGTTACATTGCGTGACTTAAAAAGTTTATTGAACCGATTTGCTTTTTTATGTAATGGAAAACAGCCTAAAGAGGCAATTAACAATTTACTGTTTAAAACTTGTTATCAAGAATTTGCCTTTTCTTTTATGCAAGATAAAAAGCGACAACATTTTATTAATAAGCTAACCGATATTCTCGATGTCAATGTCTATGACATCACCTGGAGTAATGATAAAAAAACTATTTTACCTGTTCGATTTGAGTTCATGGAAACGCTCATGACTGATATCAAAATGATGAGAAAGGAACAGCACAAAGACCCTGGCAGTCAATTTGGTAGTAATTGGGCTAAATCCAGCATTTTATTAATTGGCCCGTCTGGCGTTGGTAAATCGCGTTTATTTGCGAAATTGCTTGAAGCATTTGGTTATCGGCATAATGATGATGACATCACTCACCGTTATTACCAAATTAATGCAGGAACCCGTAGTTGTGATGCGCTATTAACTCTAGCTATTGCTGAGAAGTGTCCCATTATTGTGGATGAGAGTTATTTATTAACGCCAGCCCAAGAGGCTAAGCTTAATGATTATATGACCAAGCCCGGGACTATGGTGTTTGCCACAAAGAATCCTGGCAACAGTAGTTGGTGTGAAACCAATCAATCCATTGCCGCCGATAATCGTCAACACAAATTACAATTTGATGAATATGAGTTACAAGAGTTAGTAAAGATTGCCGAAGCTCGTGGTATCAATCGACCAGATTTATTAGTAGAAGCGTATCAAGATCGTTGCAGTAAAAAAGACACTAGTCGTCGAGCATTTTTTAGTGCAATGGACGTAATTGAGAAACATCAAGAGCGGCGTGAGCAAACAAATCGTTGTGGGGCGTAGGTGACTCTTCGTTGTCATTATGGTTACTTTAGAAAGTTTCATTCCCGCGAAGGCGGGAATCCATCACTTCTTTAGCATAGTGGCTTATGGAAAATGACAAGTTTAAAGATTGTGAAAAGGCTTACCCCCTACGCCATGATGTACCTTGCGCTGAATCTTCAATAATCACGCCTAAAGCGCTTAATTCTTTGCGGATACGATCAGCTTCAGCCCAGTTTTTGGATTCACGTGCCGCTGTGCGAGCCTCAATTAAATCTTCAATTTGTTGACGTTGGCTATCATTATCACCACCACGTAAAAAGCTCTCAGGATCATCTTGTAATAATCCCAATACACCCGCTAATTTACGCAAAATAGCTGCTAACTCTATGGCATAATGTTCATCTTGATCACGATCGCGATTAATATCATGCACCAAATCAAATAATACGGCTAACGCAATTGGCGTATTGAAATCATCATCCATAGCTTCTTTAAAACGTTGTTCATATACGCTATCAGCTGGTGCGGCAACTTCTGGCATACCGCGTAATGAGGTATAAAAACGATTTAATGCAGACGTTGCTAATTCTAATGATTCTTGTGAATAATTAACTGGACTACGATAATGGCTAGAAATTAAAAAATAACGAATAACTTCCGGTCGATACTCAGCCAACACTTCTCGAATGGTAAAGAAATTACCGAGTGATTTTGACATTTTCTCTTGATTCACATTTACCATGCCAGTGTGAATCCAATAATTAGCAAACTTTGATTCATTAGCAGCTTCGGATTGCGCAATTTCATTTTCATGGTGTGGAAATTTTAAATCACCACCACCGCCATGAATATCAAAGTGGTCGCCCAAACAATGCTTTGTCATTGCTGAACATTCAATATGCCAACCGGGACGTCCTTTACCCCACGGTGATTCCCAATGTGGTTCGCCTGGTTTTGCTTGTTTCCATAGTACAAAATCCAATGGATTTTCTTTATCTTCAACGATCGATACTCTGGCACCCGCTTGTAAATCAGATAAAGTTTTATGCGCTAATTTACCGTATTCAGCAAAACTATTTACGCGATAATAAACATCACCATTGGAACCAATATAGGCATGATTTTTTTCTAATAAGATTTTGATCATATCCAGCATTTGCTGAATATATTCAGTTGCTAAAGGTTCTTCATCAGGTGGTAAAACACCTAATGCTGCCATATCTTCGTGCATGGCTTGAATAAAACGCGCAGTTAATTCGTGGTACGGCTCACCATTTTCGTTGGCACGTTGAATAATTTTGTCATCAATATCAGTAAAATTACGGATGTAAGTAACATCATAGCCAGAATAACGTAAATAGCGAACGACTACATCAAATGCACTCCAAGTCCGACCATGACCAATATGGGTATAATCATAAGCAGTCAAACCACAAACATACATACGAACCTTGCCAGGCTCAATAGGATAAAAGGGTTCTTTTTTCTTGGTTAAACTATTATGGATTTCTAACATTAATTTACCTTATTAAACTTTTTTCATCGCTATGTGCAAACGCTTAATCAATAACTCTTCACCTAATAACGACACTAATTTTGACATTTCTGGCCCATGTTCTTCATTACTTAATGCCACTCGCAAAGGTTGAAATAATGCTTTACCTTTGACACCTAAAGTTTGCTTTAAATGATCACTAATTGCGGCAAAGTCAGCACCTTTTGTGTCAACAGCTTTAATCGTTTCTTCAAAAAATTGCTTACCAGCATTTTTTAATATCGCAAGATTGGCATCACTATATTCCAAATGTTCGTCAAAAAAGACTTGTGCCCAATGTACTGCATCTTGTGGGAATGTCACATTGGGTCGCACCGTTTCAATAAATTGTTGCTTTTTCTCAACCGGTACTAAACTATGTACTTCAATGCCCATCCAATGCCAGAGCGTTTCATCATTAGAAGCGATAACCGCTTCTTTTTGCCAATAGAGTAATTGCTCCGCATCAAAACGTGCCGGTGAACGACTCAAGCGTTCGAAGCTAAATTTCTTGGATAACTCATCCAATGACATGAAATGATTTTCTTCATAACTATGCCCCAAACGCGCTAAATAATTGATAACGCCGATAGGGAAAAATCCTTCTTGACGTAATTCATAAACACTGCGACTGCCATGGCGTTTTGATAATGGGCTACCATCATGGCCAAGAATCAATGAAATATGACCATATTGAGGAACGGGTAAATGCAGTGCCTGTAAAATCAGAATTTGACGTGGCGTATTCGTTAAATGATCTTCGCCACGCATGACATGGCTTACTTTCATGGTCGCATCATCAATGGCATTGCAATACATAAATGGTGCAGTTCCATCCGCACGACGAATAATAAAATCACCTAAGTCTTCGGTATTAAATCGTTGTGGGCCTTTTACAAAGTCCACAAACTCGACAAATTGATTTTCGGGCACATGAAAACGCAAGGTAGGTACAATGCCCTCGGCCAATTTTTCAGCGCGTTGTGCCGCAGTTAGATGACGACAAGTCCCTGCGTAACGCGGCGGCTTACCCGAGGCTAATTGGACTTTTCGATTAACGGCTAATTGTGTTTCGCTACAAAAACAAGGATAAGCTAAGTTCTTTTCTTCTAATACTTGATAATAGGCATTATAAACATGCTGCCGTTGTGACTGCCAATAAGGACCATTATCGCCACCCACTTTTGGCCCTTCTTGCCATGGCAAACCTAACCAAAGTAAATCTTGTTGTAATTGTTCGGTAAACTCATCCGTTGAACGGGTTTTATCGGTATCTTCAATTCGTAACATAAATACCCCATTAACGCCGTGCGAATAAAGGGCATTAAATAGGGCCGTACGAGTATTGCCCAAATGGATCAAACCAGTGGGGCTTGGTGAAAAACGAAGTTTAATAGGTGTTTTTGGCATATAAGTATTCAATATAAAATGTTCTAAAGATTGGAATTTTACAGGATTTTGGCGGGTTCGGCTAGGGGCTAACAGTATCTTGGAAAATATGCGTAGGGTGGGCTAAACATCGCATCCCGTACCAAAATTGAAATCTGGTAGGATAATGAGGCGATGTGTGCCCACCATCATGCCAACACACACCACCAATGGTGGGCACATATTGTAATGCGATACCTCTTCGAGGACAACAATATTTAGCCCACCCTACGTTCATAATTTTTGCAAAACTTTATTTGATTTGTAGATATCCTCAAATTACATTATATTTCATAATATTATGACCACATTATTTATCTCTGACTTACATCTTGCCGCCACTCAGCCTGAGCTGAATCGACAATTTATTGTATTGTTAGAACAAGCTCAAACCGAAGCCGAAGCCGTATATATTCTTGGCGACTTATTTGATCGTTGGATTGGTGATGATAATCTGCAGCCCTATTTAGTGCCAATCTATGCTGCCTTAAAATCATTAACGCAACATATTCCTTGTTATTTTATTGTTGGTAATCGTGATTTTTTAATCGGCGAGCAATTTTGCAGAGAAACGGGGGTTACGTTATTACAAGAGCCCGTGCTTATAAATTTATATGGCATGAAAACGTTGTTAATGCACGGTGATTTATTGTGTATTGATGATAAACGCTATCAAGCATATCGTATCAAAAGTCGAAATCCTATCACAATAAAGCGTTTTTTACGCACCCCACTTTGGTTTCGCAAAGCAGTTGCAGCAACTATGCGTTTATTAAGCATACGCCATCAAAAAAAACAGCAACACGTTATTTTAGATGCGAATCAAAATGAAATTTTAAGACAAATTCAGCTGAGTAATGCTGATTTATTGATTTATGGTCATACTCATCGACCAGGTATTCACTTGTATCGCGATGGTAATAATTTCAAACGCTGGATCGTGTTAGGTGATTGGCATGAAGAACGATACAGTGCATTGTGGGTACATGATGATGGAAGTTTTGAGTTGATGATGTAAATCTATCGTAGGGGCGTATTGCATACGCCCCTACGTTTATTAACCAACCTTAATTACTTCCTGCCCACCCATATAAGGTTGCAATGCTTTAGGAACATGAATATTCCCTGCTGCATCTTGATAATTTTCCATTACCGCAACTAAGGTACGCCCTACTGCTAATGCTGAGCCATTTAAGGTATGAACTAATTCTGGTTTACCTGTTGCTGGATTACGCCATCTGGCTTGCATACGACGAGCTTGGAAATCTTCGGTATTGCTGCACGATGAAATTTCGCGATATTTATTTTGGCCTGGTAACCATACTTCGATATCATAAGTTTTTGCTGCACCAAAACCAATATCAGCCGTACATAAGGCCATGACACGATAAGGTAATTCAAGGCGTTGTAAAATGACTTCGGCATGTTGCGTTAACTGCTCCAAAGCGGCATAAGATTCTTCTGGTTTTACTATCCATACCAATTCTACTTTTTCAAATTGATGTTGACGAATCATGCCACGCGTATCTTTACCATATGAACCTGCTTCACTACGAAAACAAGGTGTATGTGCGGCATAACGTAACGGTAATTTTTCTGCTTCAATAATCGTATCGCGTACGGTATTGGTAACGGGTACTTCGGCAGTGGGAATCAAGTAATAAGGATTTTCACCTTTCAATGCAAATTGATCTTCGGCAAATTTGGGTAACTGTCCCGTGCCATATAATGAATCACTATTTACAATATACGGTACGTAAATTTCATTATAACCATGCTCACGGGTTTGAATATCCAACATAAATTGAATTAATGCGCGATGCATGCGTGCGATATCGCGATGCAATATTACAAAGCGCGCACCTGTTATTTTGCTAGCTGTTTCAAAATCCATGCCATTTAATGCTTCACCTAATGCCACATGATCTTTTACCGCAAAATCAAATTGCTTGGGCGTACCCCAACGACGAACCTCTTTATTATCATCTTCTGATTTACCAATTGGCGTAGTGGCGTGTGGTAAATTTGGAATGACCATCAACAGTTGTTGCATTGATTGTTGCACATCGGTTAATTCAGCTTCGATTTTTGCAAGTTTTTCACCGATTTTGCCAACTTCAACCATATCAGCACTAACATCTTGCCCTTTTGCTTTAGCCTGACCAATGGCTTTAGAGCGTACATTACGTTCATTTTGTAATTCTTGGGTGCTAATTTGTAACGCTTTTCTTCTTGTCTCTAATTCATTAAACGCAGCAATATCAAGTGTAAAACCACGTGTTGCTAACCGCGTTGCAGTTTGTTCTATATCTTGTCGTAAATATTTAATATCTATCATGATTGCCCCATTTTCATTCTTTAAGGTAAAGTACATGCGGTCGATGTTATGGCAGCACGACCTGTCGCTGACATTGTTATTAATTGCGCACTATTACCACTACATCCTGGCACTGTTATGGTAAATGAGCCGGTTCCGGCTGATAAAAATCCCGATCGATTATAAGTAATATAAGGCACTGAGGTTGTAATTAAACTACCCGCATCTAATGCATCATGGGTTTTTAATCGATCACTGCTAGTGGCAATAACCCCATTACTATCGGAATCCAAAAACACAATCCAACCATTTGCCCAATCTGTACTATTACCACAGGCTGTCAATGTCGAATCTGCTGCTGCACAAACACTGATTGATTGATCACGTTTCAATGCCTCTGAACGAGCATAAGATAACGTTGCCATAAAATCATTCGTCACGGCTGAAACACGAATATTTTGTGTAATCGCACGATAACTCGGATAAGCAATGGCTGCTAAAATCCCAATTAAGACAATTGTCATGATCACTTCAATTAATGTAAACCCTTTCAACTTCAGAAGTTTATTAACACTTAATTTCCTGTCCATTTCCATCAACTATTCCACCTTGGTTAGTCACCTGCGCTAAACGCGCTCTCCCTGATTTATTAACAATAATACCACGAGCAAGGCTCATTTGATGAGAGGGGCTACAATAAATAAATGTGCCATTTTGTTGATTATTTAAGCCATATGGCACAAAGAGTAAATAATTACTTGAACCAAACCCTTTCCACGTTAACGTTCCTGCCGTATTGGGTTCAAGGATTCGCAAAATGCGATCATTGCTATCAACTCGCTGGTTATGATTGATATCAGTAAAAACCATTAAATCACCACTCCAACTTCCCCCACAAGATTGCCTATTACTAGTTGGACAAATAATAATGGGTTGATTTGCATTTAAAGCTGTATTATGTGCAAATAAAAGTGTGTTATAGAGTTGCATGATTCTAACATCGGCACGGGTCTGCTCCATATAATTATTAAGCATGGGCAAACCCATCATTAATAATACACTGACAATAACGAATGTCGCCATTAACTCGATTAGACCAAAACCGCTTTTATAGAATATTGATGACATACAACCCCACCATTAAATCAATTTATTATTTATGATTTAATGAATAAACAAAAGGGGTTATTGAAATTTTTCTGCTAGCTGTCTTGCCACAGCCAAATCTTCTGCCGTATCAACTCCAATCGGCGATGTCGCACATGCTGGGGCAATTGCAATCCGATAGCCACGTCTTAAAACACGAAGTTGCTCTAATTGTTCTAATTGCTCAACGGGATCAACTGGCCATTGCACATAGTCTGTAACAAAACCTGCTCGATAAGCGTATAACCCAATATGGCGAAAATATTGTTCATTTAACTCAAGCTCATCGGGTATTTGCGAAATATCATGATGAAATACGCCACGCTGCCATGGAATAGGTGCACGGCTAAAATAAAGCGCTTCTTGTTTTTCATTCATGACCACTTTAACCACATTTGGATTAAACACGTCTTTCAATTCATTGATGGGTTCGCACAAGGTAGCCATTGCCGCTTGTGAATGTTTATTTAATAATTCCGCCACTTGATTTAACATTATGGGTGGAATAAAAGGCTCATCGCCTTGTAAATTGACGATAATGTCATTGGTATGCAAATTACATAATGTAATAGCTTCGGCAATTCTATCTGTGCCCGTTGGATGCGATTCTTTAGTCATTAAAACATGATCGGTAAATTGCTTTACGGCTGCATAAACTTCTTCGCTATCAGTAGCGATATGCACCGACGCAGCATTACTTGCGCAAGCTTGTTCATAGGTTCGTTGCACCATCGCTTTACCGCCAATATCTAATAAGACTTTGCGTGGTAAACGTGAAGATTGTAAGCGCGCTGGGATAATGACATGAAATTTCACCGCTCTAATTCCTCCAACGTCACATGTCGAGCTTCTTCGATTAGCATGACGGGAATACCGTCGCGAATAGGAAAGGCTAATTTATCAAACCGGCAAATTAATTCTTTTTTACTCGCTTGATAATCCAGCTTGCCTTTACACTGTGGACATACTAACATCGCCAACAATTGTTTATCCATGAGCGTTACCTTTGATTCATATTTATGATGGTTGTCATCATAAGTGATGATCAAACCAGGTTGCAAGTATCTTACGGAGAATCTCATGCCTGAATTAAATTTAAATAATATTCACCCAAGCTGGCAACCACTGATCAAGGAAGCATTAGCTCAAGTTAATCCAGAATATTTATGCGAACTTACTGCTCATACGGATTGGTTACCTGGTAACCATATGATATTTAATGCATTTTCTTTGCCACTGTCTGAGACTAATTATATTTTATTTGGTGAATCACCCTACCCACGCGCTCAATCAGCAAATGGCTATGCTTTTTGGGATAATGCCGTCACTGATTTATGGTCGCCGCAAGGATTAAGTAAAACCGTGAATCGGGCAACTTCGCTACGAAATTTCATCAAAATGTTGTTATTAACACACGGCCGTTTGACTATTGATGATTTATCACAACCGGCCATTAGTGCATTACCTAAAACTGACTTAGTATGCACAGCAGCAGATTTATTTGGTAATATGCAAAAAAAAGGGATCTTATTATTAAATGCAAGCCTGGTTTTAAGTAATAATCCCGTGAAATATGATGCCAAAGCTTGGCAACCCTTTATGCGTACCCTATTAACTAAAATTCATCATGAAAAACCCAATATTAAGTTGATTTTATTAGGAAAAATTGCCGAAATCATACCTGCTTTGTATCCTCCCTTATCAGACAATAGCTTTATTGCCGA
Organism: Gammaproteobacteria bacterium; assembly: GCA_020051015.1. Lineage (GTDB taxonomy): Bacteria > Pseudomonadota > Gammaproteobacteria > UBA1113 > UBA1113 > JABEVJ01. The sequence continues at coordinate 54,698 of JAGVJQ010000091.1, read as the reverse complement.
ACACCCCTATAATTTGTCGTTTATAACCAATCCTGATGTACAAATTTTTTTTCAACCTTTTAATTTAATTTTTAAGAACGCATAAGGTCTGTTTACAATTGATTCGGGCCTTCGGCCCTCACCCCTGCGGGGCGGCTTTTAGCCGTCCAAATTGGCTGGCGCCAATTTGTCGCTAGGCTGTGGCAGAAAGACTTGATTTTCGAGCACCGCAGCGGAGCATACTTGGCCGTCTGTGAGCAGCGGAGCGCCGAAAATCGAGGCTTAATGCCCAGCATAGTAGAATTGTAAATAAACCCTAGTTCAGATTTCATTAAGGTTTTGCCTATAAAATGCCCATTAACAAAACACGTTACATAGCGATAACTCATTGAGTTATATGAGACAAAATTGCAAGTGACGTAAAATAGCGCTATAACTAAAGTGTGTCCCTAAGGAGAAGTTAATATGCGAGTGCTAATGGTTGAAGATGATGAAACCTTAGGCGATGGCCTCTATCAAGGCTTGAAGCATGAAGGTTACGCAGTTGATTGGGTAAAGGATGGCATTTCTGCTGACCAAGCCTTACGTTCAGAGCATTTCGATATCGTTATGCTAGATTTGGGTTTGCCCAAAATGCCAGGACTGCGCGTATTAGATAATTTACGTCTGCGTGAAGACAAAACACCGGTCTTGATTTTAACCGCACGTGATGCCGTTGATGATCGGATAAAAGGTCTTGATATGGGCGCTGATGATTATATGGTTAAGCCATTTGATTTAAACGAAGTCATCGCTCGCTTGCGTGCACTACAACGACGTAGTGTTGAGCGTGCGTCTTCTGCACTTAAATATGGCAAGATTGAAATTGACGCTACTTCACATACGGTATTGTATGAAGGCGCATTAATGAATCTACCACGACGTGAATTTGCCCTACTCTTAAAGTTAGTAGAAAATCAAGGCAAAGCTTTATCACGTGAACAACTTAGCCAAAGCCTATACAATTGGGACGAAGATGTTGACAGTAATGCACTTGAAGTGCATATTCACAACTTACGTAAAAAGTTTGGTTCCGATCTTATCCGCACCATTCGTGGTATTGGATACATGGTTCCAAAAGAAGGTACAGCTTAATCCTTTATAATTAGGGGCTATTGATGAAATATTAATAGCTCCATTAAAGGCAGCATGTTGCTGCCTTTTAACATTTGGTAAATACAATACAAATGCTATTATCAATACGGAAGTTTTTACTCGTTAATCTGCTCATTAGCATTGTGATTACCACAAGCGTCACCGCAATTGGTAATTACATCCTCGATCAAAAAGATATTCAATACCACCTAGATTCCTTATTAAGCCAATCCGGTTTAGCGTTCATTGCTTTAATTGGCAATAAAACCAGCCAAAAAGATTTAGAAAATATACAAGAAGAATTAGATAGCGTACCTGAAATTGGCAAAAATTATTACGACAATGTTTACAACCCGTTTAATTACAATTATGAAGATAAATTCCAATTCCAAGTCTGGAATAAAGATCACCAACTATTGATTCACTCAGCGAATGCACCAACGGAACCACTATCCGCATATAAACCCGGTTTTAGTAATAAACAAATTAAGAAACAATCATGGCGAGTTTTTACCGCAATAGATCATGACACTGGATTAATACTTGATATTGCCGAACGTTATGATGTACGTGCTGAACTAGGTAATCGCATGGCGCGTGATGATTTATATATCATGCTATTAGTTTATCCTTTATTAGGTTTAAATATTTGGCTTATTATTGGTAAAGGCTTAGATTCATTGCGACGTGTTGCCGACGAAGTATCACATCGCGAACCGCATTATCTTGAACCTGTAGATTTAACATCAGTTCCTATTGAAATTAAACCACTGGTTGATGAATTAAATCGTTTATTTTTACGACTGCGGCAAGCATTGGAACGTGAAAAACGTTTTGCAGCCGATGCTGCGCATGAATTACGAACACCACTTGCTGCATTAAAAACTCAAGCACAATTAGCCTTAAAAGTGACTGATCAACAACAGCAACAAGAAATCATTCAAAAACTTATTTCTAGTGTTGATCGCAGTGCACACGTGGTACAACAATTATTAACATTAAGTCGCATCGTGCCTGAAGAAGCACAAACTTTACAAGATATCACTCTTGTCAATTTACATAAATTAGCTGTTGAAGAAATTAGCATGCAAGTTCCTGCTGCAATGGAAAAAAATATTGAACTAGAATTAGATTGCCCAGATGAATCAACGAGCATTGAAGGTAATACCACTGCCTTGAGTATTATGTTAAGAAACTTAGTTGATAATGCTATTCGTTATAGTACAGCCAATGGTTTTGTAAAAGTTAAGTTAGAAAATTTAGCTAATGAAGTTATTATGACCGTAACAGATAATGGTCCTGGCATTCCTGCTGAATTACGTTCACGTGTATTTGAACGCTTTTATCGTGTACTAGGTACCAAACAATCTGGTAGTGGTTTAGGCCTTGCTATCGTGCAACAAATTGCCTTGTTACATCATGCCAGAGTAAAATTAGGTACGCCTGATAATGGCATTGGCCTGCAAGTTACTGTAAGCTTTCCAAAGAAATATAAAATCATATAGGGTGAAACTAAGTGCAATTAATTAGATACTTGCCAATATGAATGATTTGTGATGTTTGATAAATGGGCGTATGCAATACGCCCCTACGTTATTTTCTAATCCGCTGCTTTTTCTTAATTTGTCGCGGCGTTAATTGATTTTTCTTACCTGCATAGGGATTTTCACCGGTCTTAAATACCAGACGTACCGGTGTGCCCATTATCTTTAAAGCATGACGAAATGTTTTCATCAAATATCGACGATAAGAATCTGGTAGCTTCTCTGTTTGATTACCATGAATGACAATCACGGGCGGATTATGTCCACCGGGATGCGCATAACGTAATTTAATACGACGACCAAGCGACATGGGCGGTTGAAAATCTGCTACTGCTTGCTCCAGAATTCGCGTTAGTTCTGATGATTGCATAGGTACCATGGCTGAATGATAGGCTTCCATAATCGACGCATATAATTCACCGACAGCACTGCCATGTAACGCTGAAATAAAATGCATACGAGCAAAATCAACAAACGTTAACTGACGATCAATCTCTACTTTTACACGGTCACGATCATAACTATCCATGCCATCCCATTTATTAACAGCAATGACAACCGCTTTACCCGCTTCAAGAATAAATCCTAATAATCGCAAATCTTGCTCGGTAATATTATCGCGTGCACTAATGACGAGAACAGCCACATTACATGCTTCAATTGCTTGTAATGTTTTAATCACTGAAAATTTTTCTACCGCTTCAAAAACTTTACCGCGCCGACGAACACCAGCAGTATCAATCAACGTGTAGTTTTGGCCTTGTCGTTCAAAAGGAATATAGATACTGGTACGAGTAGTCCCTGCTTCATCACTAGTAATAACGCGATTCTCACCTAGAATACGATTAACTAATGTTGATTTACCAACGTTAGGACGACCAATAATAGCAACTCTAACACCTTGCTCTATACTTGGTGGTAGTTCTTCTGCAACAACTTCAACGCCTTCTAATATGGCATCTACCAAATGCCGAATTCCACGCCCATGTGTCGCTGCAATCGGTACCAACCGATCAAAACCGAGTTGATAAAAATCAGCCATCGCTTGATCTTCATCACTACCATCTACTTTATTGATCGCAACAAAAATAGGTTTACCTAATTGACGTAACTCTTGAGCAATATGTTCGTCATCAACAGTCAACCCTTCTTTAGCATCCAACACAAACAACACTCGGTCTGCTTCATGTAAAGCTAATTTTACTTGTTCTTTGGTTAAACCATGAATACCAAATTCTTCGCCTGCAATCCCGCCCGTATCGATCACAATAAAAGGTACATCACCAATTTTACCTTCACCATATTGCCTATCACGTGTTACGCCTGGCATATCTGCGACTAAAGCATCGCGTGAACGAGTCAATTGATTAAATAAGGTCGACTTTCCAACATTGGGACGGCCAACAATTGCAATAACAGGAATCATGCCGCCAACCTCAATACAAATACATTACCATTCTGTGATAACACAATAACATTACCCGATACGACTAACGGAGTTACCGCAATAGGAGATTTGCCAACAAATGTTCTGGCAGTAAAATGCCCGTCTTGTTCAGACAACCAATGCACATTACCCTCATTATCACCCAATACGATGTTACTACCATTTATAGCTGGACCAGATAATTCTCGACCATGTAATGCAGATTGTTTCCACAAAACAGTACCATCGTCTTTGCTATAAGCAAAAATAGTACCGCCTGTATTGGTAGCAAATACGCTATCGTCATCCACAGCAATACCAGCATAATTTGAGATGGGATGTTGCCATATCATTCGACCAGAGCTTAAATCCAATGCCGATATGGTGCCATGGTAACTTGCAACATAAACTGCGTTACCAGAAATAACTGGATCAGCAAAAACACCAACCATCTGACTAACATCAGAAAAACCTTGCGGAGTTGCGACGATAGTCTGCCAGATCAATTGACCATTATTAGCATTAATTGCATCTACTTTGCCATCAGAGAATCCAGCAATAACTGTATTACCTGACACAACCGCACGGCTACTACCCAATAATTGTAATTCAGTAGCACCTTCATCATAAGTCCAAACCGTTTGACCATTGCTTGCATTTAATGCGACTAATTTGCCATCGATCGTTTTGACATACACTTGGCCATTAGCGTAAGTTGCCGCAGTATTTGATTGATCAGGTAATGTCACATGCCATAATACGGCGCCATTTTGTTCGTTCAATGCATACAATTCACCATTCACCGTAGGAACGTATACAGCACCACCACCAACAGCGACACCGCCACTAGCAGCTTTCTTCAACCGTGTACGCCAATTGTCTGAGCCGTTATTTAATTGGAAAGATCCAACATCACCATTGACATCACTGGCAAATAATTGCGAACCATCTACTGCTGGCGTGAATTTAGTAAAATCAATTTTGGTACTGGCATTGATATGTTTATACCAGACAGTATTAACCGGTACCGATGAGGTTACTGGTGCTAACGGTGGCAATGACGATTGTTTACTTGTGCATGCTGCGATAAAAGGCATCGCACAAATAGCTAATATGAAGGGCTTTTTAAAGCTCACGTTATGACTCCTAAATTTATACGATGGGCGTATGCAATACGCCCTGATGATTTTATTTTGCTGTCGGTACAGATGTTCCAGCTGCACTCGCAGGTAAACTACTTAATTTCAATTGCAAAATAGGCAATAATACTGGGCTATCCGGAGCATCTTGCTGAGCTTGCATATAGGCTTGGCGAGCGGCTTGAAAGTTGCGTTTAACAACATAAATATCGCCACGCACTTCATCAACTAAAATTGCAAAATTCTTATCGTCCATTGTATCTAATAAAGCTAATGCTTGATCAGGCTTGTGCATTGCCAATAATAATCTTGCTGCACGCACTCTTGCGATTTGCTTTAATGCAGCATCATTTGACTTATTGATTACCCACATGTTGCTATCATATGCAGCTTGATAATTATGTTGATCAACTTGTACATGTGCCAATAATAAACTGCTTAAAGATGCATAGGGAGAATGCGGATAAGTTTTAATAATGGCTTGCGCACGTTGGATAAAAACATCCGTATCTTTATGAATAGAGGTTGCTAATAATACTTGATACGCTTGAGATGCGGCTGCAGCTTTATTTAATTGGTGTTTTTGCCAATATTGCCACCCAAAAATAACCGCTAAACCTAAAACAATACCAACTATCAATGCCGTTCCATTGTTATCCCACCATCGTTTGAGTGCCTCAACCCGATCATGGTCGGTCATATATTCGCTCATTCTTACTCCCTCACTTAATTTTCATCGATATAAAATCAATCAAATCGACACATTTGACTGTTTGCTGCGATACATCTATTCGTAAATTTTTAACTGTCACCGTCTGTTGATTGACTTCATCATCACCAATAATTAATGCTAATTGGGCGCCTGATTTATCAGCACGTTTCATTTGGTTTTTGAAATTACCACCATTCAAATTGGTTAAAATAATGCGTTGAGGAAATTCATTCCTTAACTGTTCAGCTAATTGCAAACTTTGTAATTCCGCAGCTTCACCTACCGCTACAATAAAAATATCCGCACTGCTATTCAATTGCGGCATAGCAAATTGCTCAACTAAAGCAACCAATCGTTCCAAACCTAACGCAAATCCAATTGCTGGCGTTGTCTTGCCACCCAATTGCTCAACTAAGCCATCATAACGACCACCAGCACAAACGGTACCCTGCGCGCCTAAACTAGTGGTAACCCACTCAAATACCGTACCGTTATAATAATCCAATCCTCGTACCAAACATGGATTAACCGTATATTTAATATGCGCAATATCCAAGAGTTGGCAGAGTTTTGCAAAATGTTGTTGTGATTCTGGATCTAAATAGTCATTTAACTTTGGTGCACTTGTATTTAATTTTTGCATATCTGGATTTTTACTATCTAAAATACGCATGGGATTGGTATGTAATCGCCGTTTGCTATCTTCATCCAAACTGTCAATGTGTGCATCGTAATATTGCACTAATTGCTGCCTATAATTAGCTCTTGCAGCAGATGAACCAAGGGAGTTTATCTCTAAAGCAATGTGTGATTCCAAACCCAACTCACGCCACAATCTGGCTGTCATGAGTATGATTTCAACATCAACATCCGGGCCGGCGTAACCAAAGGCTTCAACACCAAACTGATGGAATTGGCGGCAACGCCCTTTTTGCGGACGTTCATGCCGAAACATCGGCCCACTATACCACAATTTTTGTAATTGATTGTACAAGATCCCTTGTTCGATACCTGCTCGCACACAACCAGCAGTACCTTCAGGGCGCAGGGCTAGCCAGTCGCCATTGCGATCTTCAAAGGCATACATTTCTTTTTCGACAATATCAGTGACCTCACCAATAGTGCGTTTAAATAAAGCAAGGGACTCGACAATAGGGAAACGAATTTCCTGGTAACCATAATGAGAAACTACATTTTTTAACTTAGTTTCAACCCATTGCCACAACGTTGCCTGCTCCGGCAAAATATCATTCATCCCTCTAACTGCTTGATATAATGTCAATTTTTATCTCTCATTCACATGGACCAGTTTACAATTCTAATTAATTAGCATCTGGATTATGCCAAGAAGAAGATTTCTTCTTGATTGTTGTCGTACTTGGCGCCGTATTAGTAGATGTCACAACGGGTGGCGCTGGTGCTAAACCAGGCACCGCTGCCGCATTAGCAGTAGTTTGCGTCACATCAATTGTTTTTTGATCAGCTTGCTCGCTCATCGCCGGCGATAAATTAGTCCCTGTTTGCATACCTGGCACATTTGCTACCGTATTAGCTACCGTAGCAGCAACTGGGTTCGTCATCGTCATTTGACTTTGTGAATTTAAGCCCGGCCCAATAACAGGAATAGCGCTGACACTTCCAGGTATTGCAGGAACTGGCGTCGTGGAATTCGCTTGAGTGGCGGCAGTTGTATCATTATTTGGATTTGGCGTTTGGAACGCGCTAGTGGTCGCTTTGGGCGCAGTACTGTCTTGTAAAGTACTATGGTTATGCCACCAAATCAGAACCAAAATAATCATAACCACAAAAATAGCATAACCAACCCATTTGACTGATGATTCGGTTCTGTGTTTTTGTTTAATAACCATTCGCTGATAATTACGATCTGGTGCGGGAGCACGCTCACGGGTATCGGGATACAAAACATTAAATGATGTGATAACTTCTTCGGGCGAGAGATTTAATAATTTTGCATATGCTCGCAAATATCCCCGCACAAACGTTGGGCCATGTAATTTCTCAAATGCATCTGCTTCAATAGCATCAATGATGCTACGTGACAAATGTAATTGTATTGCGACTTCATCTTCAGTTAAGCCCAGCTCTTGTCGCGTTTTACGCAAATTAGCACCGGGTTTTATACCGACATTGCTCTCAGTTTCTGTACCAGTTAATGTTTGAGTATCCATAAGTATCCAACCTTTTTGGGTTATATCAATCCTGATAATTTTGCTTGCTTATATTCATCCGAATCCGGGAAATTCTCTTTTAACAACTCAGCATCAGCGTTAACCCGTTGCTGATCTTTTTCTTGCTCTGCCAAACGTAAATCTAACCAAATAGATTCCGATGAAGGTTTCGCTAGCTGATTGTACCGCTGAAGGTACTTACTGGCCAAGCTAAATTTGCCTTTATCGAAATTAATTTCTGCCAACTCGAGGGTTGAAGTCGTTAATGCCGGGTTGTTTTGTAATGCCAAAATAAAAAACTTCTCTGCACTTTGCTGATCAGGAATTTCTTCCGCACAAAGCCCTGCATTTTCATACGTCGCAGCCACATTTAAATAAGAAGGATCGCTAGTGGCTTGTGCAAAATAAGTAAGTGACTTTTTATATTGCCCTTGCTTACACAAAAAGACACCATAGTTATTTAATGAACTTCCACGCTTAGGGTCAAGACTTATCGCTTTAGCATAATATCGGTCAGCTTGTTGGAGATTCCCTGTTGCCTCATAGAAAAAGGCAAAGGCATCCACGACATCGGGCGAAGTCGGATCTTGTTTCTGAGCTAATAATAATTTGGCTTTAGCCCGCGGAATATCACCTTCACGTAAATAACCAATACCAAGCTGGGTATTATAAACAGCCGCTTGTGGATTATTACTATCCGCATTTTGTGGTAATTGTACGTTTTCTGCCTCGGGCTTAGTGCAGGAAGACAATAATATACTTAATAATAATAAACAACAGCCGTGTTTTAGATGAGAGAATCTAACTACCATCGCTCACCACCTCCTTGCTAGATTATCCTGATACTACCACAATTTTCTTCAACATACGCTCACGACGTTTAGTTCGATCAGCAAAACGGCCAACTAATTGTCCGCAGGCTCCATCGATATCATCGCCGCGTGTTTTACGAATTGTCGTATTTAATCCGGCTGCAAGCAACTGTTTTTGAAACTTTTCTATCAATGGCCGAGGGGTACACTGATACTTTGTCCCAGGAAATGTATTAAAAGGGATCAAATTCACTTTAGCAGGTACACCTTCTAATAAACGAATAAGCTCTTTTGCATGCTTTGTTTGATCATTGACACCATCCAGCATAACGTATTCAAAGGTAATTCGTCTGCGTGAATTGGGATCGAAATAATTGCGACAAATATCCATTAATTCTTTTAATGGGTACTTCTTATTAACGGGTACTAATTCATTGCGTAATTCGTCATTCGGTGCATGTAATGACACAGCCAATGCAACATCACTCAATTCTTTTAATTGATACATATTAGGCACAACGCCAGAGGTACTTAATGTCACCCGACGTTTTGACAAACCATAAGCAAAATCATCCATCATCAAACTCAAGGCAGGAACTACATTATCAAGGTTTAATAATGGCTCACCCATCCCCATCATCACCACATTAGTCACTTGTCTATCATGTTTTTTATTATCTTGTGATAGACGACGTACTGCTTGGTAAACCTGACCAATGATTTCTGCCGTGGATAAATTGCGGCTAAATCCTTGAGTGGCAGTTGAGCAAAAACTACAATTTAATGCACAACCAACTTGCGAAGAAACGCATAACGTTCCACGATCATCTTCAGGGATAAATACCGTTTCTACATTATCGTGTTCACCAATACGCATTAGCCATTTACAGGTACCATCACTGGAAATTTGTTCGTGAATAATTTCCGGTGGACGAATAACGGCTATCTCAGATAATTTCTGCCGAAAAGCCTTACTTAAATTACTCATTTCATCAATTGACGCACCATATTGATGCACCCATTGCAAGACTTGTGTTGCGCGAAATGGTTTTTCTCCGAGCTGAGACATCAGCTCGGCCATTTTCACACGATCAAAATCAAGTAAATTAATAGGATTTTCAGCATTCATCATTAACGACTAATAATATCTGATTGTGCGAAAAAGAAGGCAATTTCTTCTTTTGCTGTTTCAGCAGCATCAGAACCATGCACCGCATTTTCATCAATACTAGCAGCAAAATCAGCACGAATTGTGCCTGGCGCTGCGTCTTTAGGATTCGTTGCACCCATGATATCGCGATGCTTTAATACAGCGTTTTCGCCTTGTAAAACAGAAATAACTACAGGTCCTGAAATCATAAATTCGACTAATGCATTATAAAATGGACGTGCGCTATGAACCGCATAAAATTGTTCTGCTTGTTCGCGCGACAATTGTGTCATTTTAATTGCGACTGGTTTTAAGCCTGCCGTTTCAAAACGCGCCATGATTTGGCCGATATAATTCTTGCGAACTGCATCTGGCTTAATTATTGAGAGAGTACGTTCTATCGCCATTTTCGTGGGTGTGCTCCTATTTTAATCAACTTTGGCGCGCGATTATATCAAAAACACATAAAAATTAACATAGGGTTACGAAATAAATTATTAGGCCCTAATAAAAAATTTTTATTAGGGCCTACCTAAATTAACATCCTTTCGTTATACTAAACCTGGTTAATCGGATTAATTAGCATTTGCACATAAAATAATGATAACAATCTAATTTTTGTTTACTTTTTGATCTTTTGCTGTTACATTATGTTTTAATTATTATTAATTTATTATATAAACGGAATTATAGGTAAAAATTATGTCAGAATCATTGCTTACTTTACATACAATTACGACCCTCGGGACAGACGAATCGCGCGAACTTTTTAAAATACAAACACTTGGAAACGGCTATTGTGGTGAAAATGCTTTTGTATTAAAATTGCGCGCCCTTGCTGAACAAGAAAAACTTAATCAAGTCTTCCGTGATCAAGCTGCATTTGCCAGATTTCTTCGTCATTGTGTTCGATCTTTACCTAAACTTCGACCACAAAGTGCTTCCAGACCTTTCATGGGTGATTTTGTAACCTTACTAGACCAATACTCAAATAATTTAACATTGAAACAATTTGCTGATTTCTTAAAATCGGCAAAAAAGAATGAACAATTACATGAATTACAACTAACATTAGCACCCGTATTTCGTTCTTATTTGCGCGAATTACAGCAAAATGAGCAAGTTAACACGAATGACACTGCACATTTAGATGATAAAGAATTAAGTATATTAGCAACAGCTTTAAATCTTGAATTACATATTTGCCTTGATGAACAAGAAAGTAATAATAAATCAAGCACCTTTTCTGAATCCACCGTTAATAACGTGACTAAAGATTCGTTAAATATATATATTGTCCATACCAAGCCCATGGTAGAAACAGAAGAAAACAAAGGCGATGGACATTGGTCATTGGGTATTCTAGCAGAAGAAAAAGAGAGTGTAGCATTTTGGCAAGCTATCCAAAATTCATCCAATAAAAATGCCCAGCTCCAAGTGACGGAGCAAGACAAACAAAGCGCATTCGAGTCTGTTTTTGATATTGGCAAACGTATTTTATCTGAATTGGATGATCGTTTTAATGATCAATCCTCCAATATTTATAATGATATTGTATTTCAGATTAATGATGCGGTTGGTAAAATCTATGATGAACTTGATGCATTATTACAAACAAATTCTACTGAACAATTGAAAACGATTGCAGAAGAGAAAATTCAAACCGCTTACAATGAAGCAATTAAATCTTACTCAGTGAAAGCACCGCAGACAGCGTATTCTCAGCGACAATCTTCTCCCTCTGTTAGAGCATCCCTGCAGCAAGCATTAGCGCCAGAAAGTAACGAATTTCAATATCCTCGCCAACAATCTCCGGAAAAACCTTCTATTGGACAGACTTTTAATATCAACGGTAATTTTGGCGAAATAAAAAACTCGCCAACTGACTCACAGCAAAAAAGCTCTTTTGTTTATAAGAAAGCTTAAAACTATACTGTGATAAAGTTATTGCCAATTTAATATAATCGCTTCCTCATTGGTTGCACCTGATGTTCTTGATTTGTAAGAATGCTAAGCGCAACTAATGAGGGGAACAAACGTTATACAAACACCGCTCCTGGATTACACGACAAGCTACATCATCCCGTAGGGTGGACCTAAACACCACATCTCGCGTCAATTTTTATATTCAGCACGATAATGATGTGGTGTGTGCCCACCATTCGTGCTCTCAATCGGCACAGACCGTCATAAATCCATCAATTTCACCCGCTTGGTGGGTACAAATGCCAAGCAACTTCATCACATTTACCCAACATTTACGTGGTTTTTTTAACCAATTCCATATTGCTGTTTAGTATATGACCAAGTTGAATCTATTAGAATAAATCTCTTGAGTTCTGTCCTAAACATAGGTATTCTAAGCGGCCCTGAAAAAGAGGCTATTAGACAATAAAAAATAGTAATTTAAAGTAAATTTCGTAATATTCCCTTAATCTTTTCTCTTTATTATCAACATTAAACATGGGCAAACTTTATCGAAATTGAGAAAATTATGGGTGCAGGCGATAACAATATAAATCTTGCGAAAAAATTACCTTCGACCCTTCCTTGGAAAAAAGGTGAGGTAAAAAAAGTAAGAAAACAAGTTCGTGAGCAAGTCATATCTGCACACAGAGATTACTCATATCACCTAGATTCGGTCGCTAGCACATTCCAAGCACGAAATCTTAAAACCTTATTATCACCAGAAACAACCGTAACCGATAAAGCACGACTCAAAAATCAAAATCAAATTCTTAGCGAATTTAGATTACATATTCGCAACTTAGATAATGCACAAATCAAAAATTTCTTGGGTACGCATGGTAGTGACATATTAACGGATGTCACTAAATTAGAGGCTGCTGCAAGCACCATTTCTCCTCAAGCCAAGATGATTGCGGCTTGTGAGAGTTATATTTCGCAAATAACTGTTGCGACATCAAAAGCTCAATCTGAAAATAAGAATAATAGTATATTATTGTCAGTAGGTGAAATTGCCAAAAAAATAGCTAACTTGACTGATGCTGATATTGGTACCATGCAAAAACATAGAGTTGATTTTACCAGCTATTTATCAGTTGCTCCATACTTTCAAACAAAAAATAAAGCAATTGAAGCAGAGAAACCATCGCTATCTCCTCGTATGCAAATGCTAGACACTTGCAACCGATTACAACAAAATTACATTGATCAAAATAAGAAAGCAGTAAAAGCACAAGGAAAAAAGCTGCTTGATTATACGTATCGTATCGATAAAAATAAATTCAAGATTAAAGAAATAAAATGTGTAAAAACCAATATTGAAGCAATCTCCGATGAGGAACTTCAAGATCTACAATATCAAATTGCTTACAGAAACATTTTAGTTAAAATGCACGATGATTTTAATAATTCAAAAAGAAAACCACGGAATTTTACACCTAGTGATATTGAAGTTTTAAAAACTGTTGAAGGTTCAAACTTACCCTTGCTAGAAAAATTTTCACCCACTGCAAAAAAAGTTATCCTTACTAAAGTTGAAAAAAAGCATGAAAATACAATAAATTTCTCTTTGTTTAATTCCTTTAGCCATTATTTCATGCCTGAAAAGTTAACTATCGATTATTTTCGTTTACAAAAAATAACCTCCACGTTACAAAAAAAATTGATTGCTTATCAAGAACAAGTCAAAAACCCTACAACATGGTTAGACCACTTAAAAAAATTTTCCTCTAAAAGAGAAAAGCATCTAGAAATTGCAAATTGTTTAATGCATGAACTTAATGGCATCAATCAAGTAAACCATGAGTATTTTCTTAAACTACATGAGATTATTGCGCATTTAGATACTACTTATAAGAAATTACACGATGAACCAAATTATTTAGGGGGAAGTCAATTAAAACAAATTATTTTGGATGCTCTCACTGCTGCCATTGTCTTAAAAAAGAAAGCCATTGACGCTGCTGTTAAAGATAATTCAACAGAAGAATCACCATCAGCACCTCTTAATATGCCTGATATTGCAGCACCAGTTGCAAGACAAACTTTTACGCCTCCACGCACTGCATCAATAAATATACCGAGCAAAACGGTTGAGAAATTAGCTGAAACTCCAGATTATACAAACTTAACTAGGTATAAAGATACACCGCCAACAACACCATTATCATATAGCACCTGTAGTGCTATATTAATGAATACTTCATCAAACAATAATAATTTCATCAATACAGCCACTGGCAGCTTAGAAATAGATGAATTGCAAACCCGTTTCTGGGGTAGCTATGGCAGCGTAGGCGCTTAATTGGCCTAAGACTTCTCCTGCACAATCCTCAATACATTCGCTCCAGAATAATGGCCATCTATTGAAAAACCATATAGCACTTTTGCTATTGCTACTGGCTGACAGGTACTTTGACAGGGTGGTGCAATAATAGATTGTAAAAATAATAACTGATTATTCGTTTCGGATAAATAAACCGCTATGGGGAAATCTTGTAATTGATCAGTTAATTGTGCCGAAGGATATGCTGTTTTTAACTGCAAAAAACCGGGGGCTTGCTCAAGACTTAAATGCGCACTCGCTGTAATAAATTTGCCGGTACTATCGATAATTAAAAATTGTTGGTTCGCCAATTTAATCACTGATACATTGGTATATTGACGCGCTGCGATTGGCCAGCTGTTAGTGAATTGAAATATACTGTTGACTTGCTGGCAACTATTATTTTTTTGGAAATAGGCATGGATACAATTAGTATCATTTTGGCATTGTGCATTTGTTAACCCAGACATGCAAACACCCATTTCATTCAAGTTAAGCTCACCCTTGATGCCTGGTACTTGAATTGCTGGTCGTATATCTGAAGTCGGTTGTGCTATTGCGGACGATTCAACTAAGAAAGAGCTTATCAATAAGAAAAAAAATAACATATAGACTTTTTTGCTAATCCTATCCCTTAAGAATTTAGAAAAGGTCTTACTCTCGGCCAATAGGCTTTGGAGAAGCAAATTTTTAAACGTAAAAACTTTCACCACAACCGCAACTACCTTTTTCTAAAGGGTTGGTAAATTTAAACTGTGCATTCAGCCCCTGTTTGACATAATCTACCATTGTTCCTTCAATAAAGGGAATAGCTTTTTTATCAATATATACAAATAGTTGCTCACCAACATCGCATGCAACATCGTCAGGTAACGCTTGTGTAACAAAATCAAATTTATATTGCAATCCCGAGCATCCTGCTGTTTTTACATACAAGCGCACAATACTTTGTTCTGATTGTTTGGATAATTGTTTTTTTAAGTGTTGAATCGCAGCCGGAGTAAATACCACAATAGCTTTATTTTCAGTCAAATTTTGCATCATTAACCTCTTTAAACCTTACGTTTTATACATTTCTATAATATTAGTTATAGCATAATCGATTTCTTGCTCAGAAGTAAAACGCCCAATCGAAAAACGTTTAGATAGCTCAATTTCCTTCGTTGTTAACCCAAGTGCACGCAAAACATGTGAACGATCGGTATTAAATGCATTGCAGGCAGACCCTGATGAAATTGCCAAGTTCCTCAATTTATCTGCCAATATCTCTTTAGACAAGCCATCAAAGCAGATATTTAAATTCCCAGCAATGCGTTGCTCAATATCACCATTTAAACGAATTTGCGGTAAGTGCTTAATTCCATTCCATAATTTCTGTTGTAATGCAACAATACGTTTCCTATCTTGAGCCATCAAATTACTTGCTAACGCAAAGGCTTCTCCCATACCGACAATTTGATGAGTAGCAAGTGTTCCGGGCCGTAGACCTTGTTCCTGACCACCACCAAACAAAATCGGCGTGAGTTTAACGCGAGGACGTAATCTAACAAATAAAGCCCCCATCCCTTTTGGACCATAGATTTTATGTGCTGAAAAAGACATCAGATCGATGGGCATTTGCATTAAGTTAATCGGTAATTTACCCACACTTTGAGCCGCATCAACATGCAACCAAACGCCCCGCTCACGGGTAATTTGCCCAATGCCATTAATATCATTAATCACGCCGATTTCATTATTAACATGCATAATGGAAACCAAAATCGTGTCCGGCTCAAGAGCCGCTGCAATTTGCTCAGGATGCACAACACCTGTTGCCGATGCTGGCAAATACGTCACGCGAAAACCTTCTTTTTCTAAGGCGTAACAAACATCTAAGACGGCTTTGTGTTCAAGTTGGCTCGTAATAATATGGCGTCCTTGTTCAGCCCGTGCATAGGCTGCGCCACGCAAAGCAATATTATTAGCTTCAGTAGCGCCTGCTGTCCAAATAATTTCACGTGGCGCCGCATGCAGTAGTGAGGCCACTTGTACCCTTGCCTGCTCTATTCGCTCAGCCGCTTGTTTGCCATAAACATGAGACGATGCAGGATTTGCAAATTGTCCGTCATAGGTTAAACAATCGCCCATTTTAGCCGCGACAAGGGGATCAACTGGCGTAGTAGCCATATAATCAAGATAAATTGGTAATTTCATCATTTCAATATATAATTTCGTTTTCTAATGCAATTTTGCATTTCGCTACTAGTTTACATTAAATCAAAGGTTAACAAAATATGCATCCATACCTTAATACCGTTTTCCCTGCGGTACGCAAGGCTTCAACTGTCATGATGACAGCGTTTCGTGATGTTAAAACATTAAAAGTTAGTGAAAAAGGACTTTATAACTACGTCACTGAAGTCGATCACAAAGCAGAACATATCATCACTGAGACAATTCGCAAAGCATATCCTTCACATGGCATTTTAGGTGAAGAAACTGGCTATACCGCCGGTGATGAATATTTGTGGGTAATCGATCCATTAGATGGTACCAAGAACTTTGTTCATGGTTTTCCCCATTTTTGTGTTTCCATTGCGATTAAACAAAAAGATCGATTGGAACACGCTTTAATCTATGATCCTGTTCGTGATGAGTTATTCACCGCCACTCGTGGTTCAGGTGCTCGTTTAAACGATCACCGTATTCGTGTAGCCGAAAATCAAACTTATCAAGGAGCGTTACTTGGCACCGCCATTCCCACTACGGAAAAAGAATATTTTGGTGAATATATGTCTGGTTTTGCTAAAATCTATGGCAATACATCTGGTTTACGACATTGCGGATCTGCCGCTTTAAATCTAGCTTATGTTGCAGCGGGTCGTCTCGATGCGCATTGGGAAATGGGATTAGCTGAATGGGATATCGCTGCTGGGGCTTTATTAGTGAAAGAAGCTGGTGGTATGGTAAGTGATGTTCATGGTGGTGAATCTTATTTAGAAACTGGTAATATTGTTGCTGGTGCGCCCAAAGTATTTAAAGGTATACTGCAAGGGTTACATGCCAGTAGAGCTGGTTAAACAATCACTCACAATACATGAGGTTAACAACTATGGGTAAGCGTATTTTATTATTCGTAATGACTAATATCGCAGTCTTAGTGATTTTCTCCATCATTATGCGGATTTTTAATGTTGGACCCATGATCAGTCAATATGGACTAAATTACACTAACTTGTTAATTTACTCGGCAATTTTTGGTTTCTTGGGTTCCTTTGTTTCTTTATTTATGTCAAAAACGATTGCCAAAATGTCAATGGGCGTGCAAATTATCGATCGCGGCCAAGCAAGTGGTGATACAGCATGGTTAATTAGTACCGTTGAAAAATTAGCAAACAACGTTAATATTGGCATGCCCGAAGTAGGCATTTATGATAGTCCTGAACCCAATGCATTTGCCACAGGCTGGAATCGAAATAATGCATTAGTTTGTGTATCTACTGGCTTATTACGCGTTATGAATCGTGATGAGGTTGAAGGTGTTTTAGGCCATGAGATTTCACACGTTGCTAATGGCGATATGATTACCTTAACTTTATTACAAGGTGTATTAAATACTTTCGTATTATTTTTTGCACGAATTGCTGCATTCTTTGTTACGCAGTTTATTAATCGTGGCGAAAGTGAACAACCAAGTGCGTTAAATAGTATGGTATTTTTCTTGGTTGAAATCGTCTTTCAAATCGTATTTGGTATTTTGGCATCATTTATTGTCATGTGGTTTTCACGCCATCGTGAATATCGTGCTGATGCCGGCTCAGCTCGAATACTTGGCAAGCAGAAAATGATTTTAGCGTTACAAAAATTAAAACAAATGCAAGACGGTCCACAAGACAATCGAGCACCTAGTTTTGAAGCAATGAAAATTAACGGTCATCCAAAGGGATTTTTGGCATTATTAGCTAGCCATCCGCCTTTAGACGATCGTATTAAAGCATTAGAAACCAGTAAATAAAGCAATAGCAGGACAGCGTAAATGACAGCAAAAATTAGAATCGGGGTATTATTTGGCGGTAAATCAGCAGAACATGATGTTTCACTGCAATCGGCACGTAATGTTATTAATGCACTCGATAAAAAGAAATATGAAGTAATTTTAATTGGCATTGATAAACGTGGGCAATGGTATATTCAAGAAGCAATAGCTAATATACCCCATCAGCAACCCGGTCAATTAACCGTCACTACTCATTTAAACGATTGGGTAACCATCGTACCAGGACAAAGCCATACCCTGTTAACCGGCTTAATGTCGAAAGAACAAATTACAACATTAGATGTTATTTTCCCTGTTGTACATGGTCCTTATGGCGAAGATGGCACAATTCAAGGTTTGATGAAATTGGCCAACGTGCCCTTTGTCGGCTCTGATGTATTAAGCTCTGCCGTATGCATGGATAAAGACATATCAAAACGTTTAGCGCGTGATGCGGGCATTCCTATTCCAAAATTTGTTACTATTTACCGTCGCGACTTAGCAAATATCAAAGAAGAGCAAATTATCAAAGAAGTGGGTTTACCTTGTTTTGTTAAACCAGCAAACCTTGGTTCTTCCATTGGCATTAACAAAGTCAAAACCAAAACTGAATTACGTGCTGCCATTGAAAAAGCTATGTTATTTGACAATAAAATTTTAGTTGAAGAAGGCATTGAAGGTCGCGAAATTGAGTGCGGCGTATTAGGTAATGATGATCCTATTGCATCAGTTCCTGGTGAAATTATTCCGAAAGCTGAATTTTATACTTATGAAGCAAAATACTTCGATCCAGAAGGTGCTGAAGTTATTGCAGTAGCTGATTTACCAGCTGATATTGTGAAGAAAGTTCAAGAGTTAGCTATTAAAGCTTTTAAAACTTTTGACTGTGATGGTATGGCAAGAGTCGATTTCTTCTTGAAAAAAGATGGCACTCTTTTATTGAACGAAATAAATACCATCCCTGGTTTTACTCGCATTAGTCAATATCCCAAAATGTGGGAAGCGAGTGGTGTTGGTTACACTGAATTGCTTGATCGCTTGATCCAGTTAGCGATGGAAAAATTTGATCAACGTCAAACTATCAAGGTTTCGCCTGAAGATTAGGTTTTATCTGCAGGATGAAGTTATGTGCCTAGTAATGTAACCAGGGTGGATGCATTACAAGCCTAAAAAATGTAATACTATTCACTATTTGTAATACTTGAAACGTCCATGTCTAATGCATGAAACCCGGGAACGAGGTATATACCACTCTCGATCCCGAGTTGCGCACGTTCATTATTATTAAGCATCCATGTTAAGTTAATATCATTCCATTGTTCTACTTCAAAACGTGCTTACCTGGACTACATGAGATATTGAAATTTTATATATTGCATTGCCGCAAATAATAATAACCCGTGCTTAATTTTTGCTTAATCTAAATCCATTAGAATAATAAAAAAACAAAGGTGAAAGTTATGCCCGGTAAAGATAAATTCTCGCCCCCTAAAAAGAACAATTCTGCATTGTTTTCATCATTTAATTCTAAACAAACACTTAACGCAAACACATCATCCGTTTTTTCTGATTTCTATTTAGTTGAACATGATGGTCAATATATTCTTCAACTTGGTTTAAGAAAGTCTTTTTCTACTGTTGATAATTTGGGTGGCGAATTACCTGCTTATGAAAAAGCATTATCACCAATTAAAATGATATTAGAGCAATTGAAACTCATTCCTGCTAAAAGTAATTATGTTATATTCGGCTATAGTGCTACGCATCCTGTTATTCAAAATGAAAAAAATTCATTTGTTTTGCGATGTGATGCCACTCCCGGTAATCATATAACTATTAAACTTGAGCAAGCATTCACTAAACAGTTAATTACTCGTTTAAAAGAAATGGGGTTATCTCAACGTGATGATAAATACCCTGTTGTTGTAACGGTAGCTTCGCATACTGCAATAGCAGAAACTCGAACAGCACCAACTCCAGGCCGTCTTGGTCGTTAAATTATGATGGATCCATCGTAAGGGCGTATACAATACGCCCCAACAAATTATTGCTGTTCTTCCACCAACGATTTGGTAATCGCTGGCCGTTTTTTCAACGCTTCAAAATAACGAGTTAAATTGGGGTATTTACTCATATCGATTTGTAAATGCGGCATCCAACTTAAAACCACAAATAAGTAAGCATCAGCTAATGTAAAAGTATCACCATATAAGTAAGGCTTGTTTTCTAATAATCGATTAGTATACGTTAATTTATTTTGCAATGTGGGTTTAAATATATTAGTTTTTGCCTCAGCAGGTAGCGCAGGATTAAACAACGGTGCACAGCCTTTATGTAACTCTGTACTAATAAAATTTAATAATTCCAAGACACGATAACGACGGTCATCACCCACCGCTGGTAACAAGTTGGTATTATGATGCGTATCAGCTAAGTACTGTTGAATAGCCGCATTTTCAGTTAAAATTTCATTGCGTTTAATTTCCAATGCCGGCACAGAACCTTTTGGATTGACTTTATAAAAATCATCACCATTACTTAATTTTTTGGTACTTAAATTAACTTTTTCATAGGTGCATGGTAACCCTAATTCATTAATCACAATACGTACTGCTAATGAACAAGCACCAGGCGTGTAATATAGTTTCATCATTTTTTCCTTAATTTAGCAAGAGGCTGTTTACAATTCGCTAGGCTTTGTGCCCAGCAGAGTAAAATTGTAAATAATCCTCACTCAACTGAAATATCCAACTTACAAAACTTAGCAATCTCAACGAAATTAGGAAAAGAGGTTGCAACATTTTCGCAATTTAAAATGGTAATAGTCCCACGTGCAGCCCAACCGGCAATAGCGAACGCCATGGCAATTCGATGATCACCGTGACTATCAACCGTACCTCCATGTAAATCGCCGCCGTGAATAATAATGCCATCATCTTGCGGCTCAACCACTACCCCTAATTCAGCTAATCCTTTAGCCATAGCTTGAATACGATCACTTTCTTTCAAACGTAATTCATGCGCACCACGTAATACGGTGGTTCCAGTAGCACAAGCAGCCGCAATAAAAATAGCAGGAAACTCATCGATTGCTAAAGGAATATGTTGTAATGGAATTTGAATGCCGCGTAAATTCCTACCAATAACATGTAAATCAGCAACAGGTTCATTACCAACGTCTCGGGTATTTTCAATAGTAATTTGCGCGCCCATTTCCCACAAAATATTAATCACACCAATCCGTGCGGGATTAATCCCAACGTCTTTTATGATCATTTCTGCATCTGGCGTCATGGCAGCCGCTACCAGAAAAAATGCTGCAGAAGAAATATCCGCAGGCACTTGAATGGTAGTACCTGTTAAACGACCGCCGCCTGTTAATGTCACACATTTTCCATCACGTATAATGGGATAACCAAATGCTTCTAACATTCGCTCAGTATGATCGCGAGTTAATACCGGTTCGGTGACACTCGTATCACCTTCCGCATACAATCCAGCTAATAAAATAGCTGATTTTACTTGCGCGCTTGCAACAGAAGAATTAAAGTGCATGCCCGTTAGTTGTTGTTTCGTTCGTTGAATAATGATCGGCGCACACCCGGTTTCTGCACAAGCAATTTGTGCTCCCATGTGCGTTAATGGCTCGACAACACGGCGCATTGGACGCGACATTAATGACGCATCTCCTTCCAGAATTACATTCACGCCATGACCCGCCAATAAGCCAGCCAATAATCGCATTGATGTGCCTGAATTACCTAAATTAAGTACCGATTGCGGATCTTTTAAGCCATATTTGCCTGCACCATGAACGATTACGTCATTATTTTCAAAAGGTCCTTCAATACTTACACCCATATCACGCATTGCATTAATAGTAGAAATACAATCTTCACCTGGCAGAAAATTTTGAATCACGGTATCGCCATCGGCAATGGATGCTAACATCACGGCACGATGAGACACTGACTTATCACCAGGCACGGTAATTTCTACTTGCATTGGCTCTGATCGTTTTACTTTAAATATTTGCATTCTTGAATTCTCGTTACTTTAATGTTGACGCTGCTGAAAAGCTCGCATAAATTGAATCAATTCCGTCACCGCTTGCTGTGGCACTGCATTATAGATACTGACCCGAATGCCGCCTTGCAAACGATGCCCTTTTAATCCAATAAATCCCGCGGCTGTTGCTTCGGTAATAAATTGATATTCTAATTCGGGAGTCGCTAATCGAAATGGTACATTCAATATTGAACGTGCCGAATCGGCAATACTATTACGATAAAAACCGTTACTTTCATCAATTGCTTGATATAAATCATTTGCTTTACATTGATTTTGTAAGGCGAATTTTTCTACGCCACCTTGTTGTTTCATCCACTTAAACATTAAGCTGGCAACATACCAAGAGAAAACAGGTGGTGTACTATAGACCGAAGCATTAGCTTCTTGTATTTGATATTGCAGCACAGATGGAACATAATCAGGTGCTGCTTTAATTAAATCTCGACGAATGATCACTAAACACAATCCAGCAATGCCAAAATTCTTTTGTGCACCGGCATAAATAATGCCAAATTGACTTACATCAATCGGTTGTGAAAACAAGCAAGAAGTCATATCCGCCACTAAAGGTGCTTTTACATAAGGTACCCAATTAAATGCAACACCATCAATCGTTTCATTCGGGGTATAGTGAAAATAAACCGCATTAGGACTTAACTTCCACTGCGATTGTGATGGCACATCGGTATAACCTGATTCAGCACCTGATGCAACTAGATTGACATTGGTATAGCGTTTGGCTTCACTCATAGCTCGCCGCGACCAGATGCCTGTATCAATATAATCAACGACATCATCGGGACCCGCTAGATTCATAGGAATAGCGGCAAATTGTGCATTACCACCGCCACTCATAAATAATACGGCGTAGTTATCTGGCACCTTTAATAAATCGCGCACATCTTGTTCTGCTGTGCGCAATAATGTTAAAAATGCTTCACTGCGATGACTAATTTCCATCACTGAGGCTCCCTGCCCCTGCCAATCAAACAATTCATCGCGAATTTGTTCCAGCACTTCGAATGGAAGTGCTGCTGGGCCTGCGTTAAAATTCCACTTACGCATAGATACCCTTCCTTATTCTGGTATTACATCCTCTTCTGCAACCTCTAATTCAGCGATAGGTTGCAAGCCAACCAAATGCTCACCTTCGGATAAACGAATTAATCGCACACCTTGTGTATTACGACCAACCAGTGAAATTTCAGCTGCACGAATACGGACTAAGGTTCCACCATCAGTGATCAACATGACTTCATGATTTTCATCAACTTGGCATGCACCAACCACGGCGCCATTACGTTCAGTAACTTGGATTGATATTACACCTTGACCGCCGCGACCGGTGAGGCGATATTCATCAAGGGCAGTACGTTTACCATACCCATTAGCCGTTGCAGTTAAAATAGCACTGGTATCAGCGCCTGCAACAATCAAAGCAATGACGCGTTGATCATCTTGTAAGCGAATACCACGTACCCCGCGCGCTTGACGACCCATTGCACGAACATCATCTTCTTCAAATCGAATGACTTTACCGGCATCAGAGAACAACATAATATGCTGCTTGCCATCAGTTAATGCCACGCCAACTAACTTATCACCTTCATCTAAATCGACAGCAATAATACCGTTTGCACGTGGACGTGAAAAATCAGCTAAACTGCTCTTCTTAACCGTACCTCTTGCGGTTGCCATAAAGACAAATTGCTCTGCAGTAAAATCATTTACTGGCAAAATAGCACTAATGCGTTCGTTTTCAACTAACGGTAATAAATTCACAATGGGTTTGCCGCGTGATTCGCGACTTGCTTGTGGTAATTTATATACTTTTAACCAATACACTTTACCAAAATCAGAGAAACACAATAATGTATCGTGACTATTGGCGACTAATAATTTAGTAATAATATCTTCGTCTTTAACTTGCGTTGCCGACTTACCACGACCACCACGACGTTGTGCTTGATAAGTATCAAGAGTTTGTGTTTTAACATAACCTTGATTAGATAAGGTAACCACCATATCTTGTCGTGGAATTAAATCTTCGATGCACAAATCAGATTGGTCTTCGATAATTTCAGTACGACGTGGATCAGCAAATTCAGCTCTCACTTCACGCAATTCTTGTTCAATCACTTGTCGTAACCGTTCTGGATTTATTAAGATTTCAATATAGGCTTTAATCGCTTCAATTAACTCTTTATATTCTTGATAAATCTTTTCTTGTTCTAAGCCAGTTAACCGATGTAAACGTAAATCAAGAATTGCTTGCGCTTGCTCTGTCGATAAACGATAACCTTGTGGTGTTAACCCAAGATCATCAGCTAAGGTATCCGGACGAGTCATACTCGCATCAGCACGTTCCAACATACCAGCAACAAGACCGGCTTCCCACACTTGTGCGAGTAACTGTTCTTTCGCCACACCAGGATTCGGTGCTGCTTTAATTAAAGCAATAATTGGCTCGATATTTACTAATGCAATTCCTAAACCTTCTAAAATATGAGCACGTTCTTTTGCTTTACGTAATTCAAATAAGGTACGACGAGTAACTACTTCACGTCGATGCTTTAGAAATGCTTCTAACATTTGTTTGAGATTTAATACGCGCGGTTGACCATCCATCAACGCGACCATATTAATACCAAACACGGTTTGTAATTGTGTTTGCGTATAAAGATTATTGAGCATGACTTCGCTATTTTCACCGCGACGTAACTCAATCACTACACGCATACCATCTTTATCTGATTCATCACGTAGTGCAGTAATACCTTCAATACGTTTTTCTTTGACTAATTCAGCGATCTTTTCAATTAATCGCGCTTTGTTTACTTGATAAGGTAATTCCGTGATAACAATGGTTTCACGACCATTTTTCTCATCCGTTTCAATTTCTGTACGACCACGAATATAAATTTTGCCGCGACCAGTTAAGTACGCTTCTTGAATACCCATGCGGCCATTAATAATGGCGGCCGTTGGAAAATCGGGTCCTTGTACGTATTGCATTAATACATCAACACCGGTTTCTGGTTCATTTAATAATACCAAACAAGCATCAATGACTTCGCCTAAATTATGTGGCGGGATATTCGTTGCCATACCAACCGCAATACCGGATGACCCATTAATTAATAAATTAGGCACACGAGTTGGTAATACTACTGGCGCCATTTCGGTGCCATCATAGTTTGGCTGGAAATCAACGGTTTCTTTTTCTAGGTCAGCTAGTAATGAATGGGCGAGTTTTGACATTCTTACTTCGGTATAACGCATCGCAGCTGGTGCATCACCATCAACTGAACCAAAGTTACCTTGTCCATCAACTAACATATATCGTAATGAAAAGGGTTGCGCCATACGCACAATCGTATCGTAAACAGCTGTATCGCCATGGGGATGGTATTTACCAATTACATCACCCACTACCCGAGCTGATTTTTTATAGGCTTTATTCCAATCATTGCCTAACTCACTCATTGCATATAACACACGTCGATGTACCGGTTTTAACCCATCACGTACATCTGGTAATGCGCGTCCGACAATCACACTCATCGAATAAGCAAGGTATGACTGCTTTAATTCATCTTCAATACTAATTGGGGTAATTTCTTTAGCCAGTTCACTCATCCTAGTCGTCTCTTTAGAGTAAGAAATAAAGGTAAATGATATCATATTATTGAAGAAAAAGGGGGATTTGTTTTGGGTATATATGACAATCTATCGTAAGGGTGTATGCAATACGCCCCTACGATTTGATTATGAGGTATAATCACCATATTGTTAATTTAGGTAATCCAATATGACAACATCAAACATCGATCCGGAAGAAATTGCCAAATTCACCCAACTTTCATCAACCTGGTGGGATACCGAAGGTCCGTTAAAGACATTACATGACCTTAACCCTATCCGTCTGCAATTTATTACCAATCACGCCATGCTTGCTAATCAAACAGTATTAGATGTCGGCTGTGGTGGTGGTATCTTATCAGAATCATTAGCCAAAGCGGGCTCCCAGGTTACAGCCATTGATATGGATGCAGCAGCGCTTGAAACAGCCAAGGCCCATGCCAAAACCAGTCAATTAAATATTGATTACCGTCACCAAACAGTTGAAAGCCTTGCGGACAGCCATGCTCATAGTTTTGATGTCATCACGTGCATGGAAATGCTCGAGCATGTTCCCGATCCAGCAGCCATTATTACAGCTTGCGCTAATTTATTGAAACCAGAGGGGAAATTATTTGTATCGACCCTTAATCGTCACCCCAAAGCCTATGCTATGGCGGTGGTCGGCGCCGAATATATATTAAATTTATTACCACGCGGCACGCATGATTATCAAAAATTTATCAAGCCTTCTGAGTTGGCTGGCTGGGCACGCGATAATGGTTTAGAAATGGTGGCCATCAGTGGTGTTAGTTACCAACCATTTAGCCGGCAATGTGAATTAACTAGCGATGTAAAAGTGAATTATATGGCGTGTTTTGAGGGTGTATAAAGCTCGGGAACACTCGCAAATCTTCCGACAATTAGAAACAGGTGAATTCATGCAACAAACGTTCCAAGGCTTATTATTCGATTTAGATGGCACACTGCTCGACACCGCGCCAGAGCTTGCACAAGCCGCTAATACCCTCTATAAAAAATATGGTAAACGCGAACAACCGTTTGAGATATTACGCCCACTGGCTGGCGATGGTGCATTAGCTTTTATTGAATTAGTTTTTGGTAAAGGTAATCAAAATCAAAACGCCTTACGGCAGGAGTTTATCGATATTTACTTAACTCAATTTGGCCAACATACGGAATTATTTCCTGGAGTAGCTGAATTAATTCAGCATTTTACTGAGATCAATTACCCATGGGGTATTGTCACGAATAAACCCACACGTTTAACCAATATTGCCTTACAACATTTTCCTTTATTAGCTCGGGCTAAAGCTGTCGTTAGTGGCGATACATTGAAAAAAAATAAACCCCATCCTGACCCAGTATTACACGCTTGTAAGCAATTAAAACTATTGCCTGCAACCTGTGCTTTTATAGGTGATCATGAACGCGATATTATTGCCGGTCGTGCGGCGGGAACCTATACCATCGTCGCTCGTTATGGTTATGTGCCTGTAAATGCCGATCTCACTGGGTGGGAGGCTAATAGCATGATTAATGGCATTGATGAGATTTATAAATTGATGAATATAGGAATGTAGCCCTTATTAAATAGGCAAGAAACAAGCGAAAAGCACAATATCAAATCATTAAAACAGATTAAGCAAAAGAAAGTAATTGCCTATTTAATGAGGGAGCATACTATAACAAAGCACCGATCCCTCATTAGTTATGTAAGATGGGCCTAAACATCGCATCACGTACAAAGAGAACAAACTGGCACGATAATGAAGTGATGTGTGCCCACCATCATGCCAGCATACATCACCAATGGTGGGCACATATTGTTATGCGATACCTCTTCGAGGGCAACAATATTTAGCCCCCCTACATCCTAACGTCGATTATTATACTTCGAGGCTGAACAACCTCTTGCTGGATCTAAATCAGCATTAGCAAGGGCTCGACCACCTTCGGCCCCAATAATACCTGCAAAAAATCCTAATCCTGTACACAGTGCCTTAACACCATTGCTAACGGGTACACCTAGCCAACTCTCAACTAATTCAGGAACACCCAACCCAGCTCCAAGGCCAATCAATGCCGATGCACCATCAACTATCGAGCGTTCATGGTCAGAGCAAAATTGACTCGCACGATCATATAATCCCGGTGTCGTTTTGGCTACAGGCACCCCGCCGGCTTCAAGTTGCGCGGGTGGAGTATCATATTCGTGCAGCAAGGGAGTAGTAACACCCTCGTCATCCCTTGAGTGTTCTTTTTTTAAATCTTCTTCTAGTTCTTCAAATGCTTTGGTTGTCATATTCTTGCTATACCCTTTTTAAAAGAAATAATTTTATGAAATGCTACAGGTTAAAAGGTCTCTCTGCTTTTGACTGATTGTATTTCCCCACTGCCGCACCAGCAGCTATTCCTGCTAACATCAATACAAAAGCAGCAACTATCATAGACAATAGAGTAACTTCAACTAATGCAACCCTTTCCAATTTTGTCAATGCAGATAAAGAGCCTTTTATTGCTACCCACGCAGGTGGAATCAAGAATCCCGCCGCTCCTCCACCAACAGCACCCATGCCGCCGCCTACCATTGCTCCAGTTCCTGGGCTGCTAAATGCAGCAGCAATACAACTTATTACCGGATTTTGGGACATACATGATGTTTTATCTTTTTCCCAGGCCGCCTCACTAGGAACAGCGTTAACACTACCATATTCTGTCGATTCAACTTGCTTGATTAATTCCTGCACCTTTTCTTCAGTCACGCTCATCAGGTACCTCACTTAAGGTTAATAATTCTAATAAATTGTTGTCGTTTTCATTTTTTAAGATGAACTTAAGAAGATGGCATTTTGCCTAATACTCTCCTAAAAGGCAATGAGATATTTTCATTCCAAAACGAACACAAACTTACTCTGCTAATCGAAAACTTAAACACCAACAAACCATGCATTTATTTATTTTTTTACAAATCATTTAAGTTGATTTTTATGGATAAAAATTATGCAAATATATTATTTAACTATTCTTCTTTTCAGCTCATCCACCACCTATTCTCTACTATACTTAAGTCAAGGGCACTCTCGCCAAATTGAAGCTAAGTGCCCGATATTATTATAAATAGGAGTTGGTCCCATGGGGATTATGAAAGATTTCCAAGTTCGTTATGAACAACGAAAGGAAGAAGAATATTCGTTGGAAGAATATCTTGAACTTTGTAAAAACGATCCTGGTGCATATGCCAATGTGGCAGAACGAATGATAAAAGCCATTGGCGAACCAGAGTTAATTGATACACGGCAAGATCCGGTATTAAGCCGTATTTTCTCTAATAAAATTATCCCTCATTACAGTGTTTTTGAAGATTTTTATGGTATGGAAGAAACCATCGTTCAAATCGTGGCCTTTTTCAAACATGCTGCGCAAGGATTAGAAGAGAAAAAACAAATACTTTATTTATTAGGCCCGGTTGGTGGCGGTAAATCTTCATTAGCTGAACGTTTAAAATTTTTATTACACAAAGAACCTTTTTATGCGATTAAAGGCTCACCTGTACATGAATCACCATTAGGTTTATTTTCGCCGGAAGAAGATGGTGCTATTTTAGAAGAAAAATATAATATTCCACGTCGCTATATTCAAACGATTATGTCACCTTGGGCTGTAAAACGATTACAAGAATTTAATGGCGATATCAGTAAATTCCGCGTAGTGAAACTTTATCCGTCAATTTATGATCAAATTGCTATCGCTAAAACAGAACCCGGTGATGAAAATAACCAAGATATTTCATCATTAGTCGGTAAAGTTGATATTCGTAAATTAGAAAACTATTCCCAAAACGATCCCGATGCTTATAGTTATTCCGGTGGTTTGTGTCTTGCCAATCGAGGCTTACTTGAATTTGTGGAAATGTTTAAAGCTCCAATTAAAGTATTACATCCTTTACTCACGGCTACACAAGAAGGCAATTACAATCCAACTGAAGGTTTATCATCCATTCCTTTTGATGGCATTATTTTGGCTCACTCTAATGAATCAGAATGGGTCGCTTTTAAAAATAATAAAAATAATGAGGCATTTCTAGATCGTATTTATATTATAAAAATTCCTTATGTGTTACGTGTTTCAGAAGAAGTTAAGATTTACAAAAAACTCATCGAAAATAGCTCATTACGAGATGCACATTGTGCCCCTGACACCTTAGAAATCATGTCACAATTCTCTGTCTTATCTCGAATTAAAGAACCAGAAAACTCTAGCATTTTTTCAAAAATTCGGGTTTATAACGGCGAAAATTTAAAAGACACCGATCCAAAAGCAAAATCATATCAAGAATATCGAGATTATGCTGGTGTTGATGAAGGCATGACAGGATTATCAACTCGCTTTGCCTTTAAAATACTATCCAAAGTATTTAATTTCGATCATAGTGAAATTGCAGCAAACCCAGTGCATTTATTCTATATTCTTGAACGTCAAATCGAACAAGAACAATTTCCAAAAGAAACACATGATCAATATATGCGTTATTTAAAAGAATATTTGGTCCCACGTTATATTGAATTCATTGGTAAGGAAATTCAAACTGCATATCTCGAGTCTTATTCAGAATACGGTCAAAATATTTTTGATCGTTACGTTACTTATGCTGATTTTTGGATTCAAGATCAAGATTATCGCGATCCGGACACCGGCGAAATCTATGATCGTGGGGCATTAAACGAAGAATTAGAAAAAATCGAAAAACCCGCCGGTATTAGTAATCCAAAAGATTTCCGACATGAAGTAGTGAACTTTGTATTACGTGCTCGCGCTAATAACAAAGGTAAAAATCCAGTATGGAATAGTTATGAAAAACTGCGCTCAGTCATTGAAAAGAAAATGTTCTCTAATACTGAGGATTTACTGCCAGTGATTTCATTTAATCCCAAAGCCTCTGCTGAAGATAAGAAGAAACATGAAGAATTTATTTCTCGTATGGTAAACAAAGGTTACACACCAAAACAAGTACGTTTATTGTGCGACTGGTATTTACGCGTACGAAAATCCTCGTAAGGAGGCGCTGTCATGGGTCAGTTCATCGACAGACGATTAAATAGCAAAAATCGCAGCGCCGTCAACCGACAACGTTTTATTCGTCGTTTTAAACAACAAATAAAAGAGGCTGTCTCTGAAGCTATTCAAAAACGCAGCATTAAAGATATTGAAAGTGGTGAACGTATTATCATTCCACGCAAAGATATTTCTGAACCAAAAATTCATCATGGCGCTGGTGGCAAACGTGAATTCGTTTTGCCTGGCAATAAAGAGTTTTTACGTGGCGATAAAATACAACGCCCACCAACTGATGTTGGTGGCGGTGGCGATGAAAGCCAAGCTACTAATGACGGTGAAGGACTGGATGACTTCAGTTTTTACCTAACGAAAGAAGAGTTCTTAAATATCTTTTTTGATGACCTTGAATTACCTGACATGGTAAAAACTAAGTTAGCTGAAATACCAAGTATTGAAACCGTTCGTACTGGTTTTAGCAAAGTCGGTACCCCGCCTAATTTAAATATTTTACGTTCATTCAGAAATGCTATTTCTCGCCGTTTAGCATTTCATAGCAATTACGATAAAAAAATCGTAAAACTTGAAGCAATAAAAAAGAAACTACTTGCACAAAAACCGTTGCCTGAAAAAAAACTAGCTGCTGTTGACGCAGACATCGCTGAACTTGAACGCAAGAAAAAAGCAGTGCCTTTTATTGATAGTTTTGACTTGCGTTTTAATACAAGAGCTAAGCGCCCTAAAATCACAACACAAGCCGTGATGTTTTGTATAATGGATGTTTCCGGCTCAATGGATGAACAAAAGAAAGAATTAGCTAAACGTTTTTTTATCTTACTCTACCTATTTTTAACACGAAATTATCAAAAAATTCATATTATCTTTATAAGACATCACACCACAGCAAAAGAAGTTGATGAGCAAGAATTCTTTTACTCTCGCGAAACAGGCGGTACGGTTGTTTCCAGTGCATTAGAGTTAATGAATAAAATTATCTCGGAACGTTTTCCAACTGCTGATTGGAATATTTATGTCGCACAAGCATCAGATGGTGATAATTGGAATGCTGATTCACCATTGTGCGGTGAAGTATTGACGAAATCAATTATGCCATTTGTGCAATATTATGCCTATATTGAAATCATGCCGCGACATCATCAAAGCTTATGGAAAACTTACTTAACCGTTCAAGAAGTTTATAAAAACTTCTCGATGCGTAGTATTAGTGCGGTAAAAGATATTTATCCAGTTTTTCATGAATTATTTAAACGGAAAACAACATGAAAAAAAAGCATCCGCTTCCTTCAGGTTCCGAATGGAATTTTGAAACCTTAAAACACTATGAACGTGAAATTAGTCGCGTTGCTGCACATTATGGATTGGATACTTATCCAAACCAAATCGAAGTCATTAATGCCGAACAAATGATTGATAATTATGCTACCATCGGCATGCCGCTTGCTTATTATCACTGGTCATTTGGCAAACAATATATTAATGTTGAAAAAAGTTATAAGCGCGGATTAATGGGTTTGGCTTATGAGATGGTTATTAATTCAAACCCTTGCATTTCATATTTATTGGAAGAAAATACTCTCGTCATGCAAGCCACTGTGATGGCTCATGCTTGTTATGGACATAATGCTTTCTTTAAAGGCAATTACTTATTTAAAACGTGGACTAGTCCAGAATCAATTATTGATTATTTAGTTTTTTCTCGTAATTTTATTGCCGAATGCGAGCAACATCATGGCATTGATGAAGTAGAAACACTATTAGATGCCTGTCATGCATTAATGAATTATGGGGTTGATCGTTATAAAAGACCACAAGCATTATCACTGCAAGAAGAAAAAGCTCGCCAAAAAATGCGTGAAGCTTATATGCAAGCGCAAGTCAATGAATTATGGCGTACTATCCCTGGTCAAACAAAAACACCCGAAATATCAAGACAAGAGCAAGTCCATTTCCCGAAAGAGCCAGAAGAAAATATTTTATATTTTATCGAAAAAAATGCCCCCTTGCTCGAACCATGGCAACGTGAAATCATTCGTATTGTACGAAAAATTGCTCGGTATTTTTACCCACAACGGTTAACAAAACTAATGAACGAAGGCTGGGCAACCTTTTGGCATTATACCATCATTAATACTATGTACGATGAGGGCTTATTATCTGATGAATTCATGTTAGAGTTTATTGAAAATCACACCAGTGTCATCCAACAACGTGAATACAGTGATCCGCACTATAATGGCATCAACCCCTATGCATTGGGATATCATATTTTTTCTGATATGAAACGTATTTGTGAAAATCCAACTGCCGAAGATAAGCTGTGGTTTCCAGAGCTTGCTAATCAACCCTGGCAAGCTGCTCTTGACTTTGCAATGCGTAATTTTAAAGATGATAGTTTTATTGCACAATATCTCTCACCCAACGTCATGCGTGATATGAAATTATTTTCGATTTTGGATGAACCAGAAAATAATGAACTCATTGTGTCAGCCATTCATGATGAAGATGGCTATCGAAAAATACGTGAGTTACTATCAAGTCAATATAATTTAAGTGTTATTGAACCTAATATTCAAGTTTATGATGTTGATGTACGTGGCGATCGTTCGTTGACATTGCGACATATCCAACAAGATGGCAAACCGCTTTCGGACACGACACCAGAAGTGTTAAGACATTTACATTATCTTTGGGGATTTGATGTGAAGTTAGAATCTGTTACTCCATCTGGTACTTTTGTGGGTTCATTTGAGTGTCCAGAAAAACCTCCGACTGAATCAGGCGCTTAACATGTAGGGTGGGCTAAAAATAGTTGCCCTCGAAGAGGTATCGCATAACTATTTGTGCCCACCATTTCAGAAATGTAGCCCGTATTAAAGCGGGAAAAATGAGTGTAAATTTGGATTTCACTGAAGGCGTAAAATGATAGTAACAAGATGATTAACCATAAGAGCGTAATACGGGAACAGTGGTTACCCATAGCACGATCCCGTATTACGCGCGATAGCATTTTTTTATATTTTAAACATAGCAAGTAATACCTCTTTTTTATGTTCCAGCCGCGCTAATACGGGCTACATTGGAAAATATTGCATCTCCCTCTTGTATAGATTAATGTAATGGTGTAACATTACATTACAAATTATGGATGGTGCTATCATGTCACAGCAAAAAACCGATACAAAGCTTAATATTAACGAAAAAATGATGCTAGTCAGCCACACTATGGAAGCAAATAATTTGTCGCCATTAGCTGTTTTTGCTGTTATTCATAAGATTTATCCAGATGCTGGCTTGCTGGAATCTGCTGCAACCAGCAATAATAATCGTTTTTCGTTCATTGGGATTGAATCTTATGCGCAAGTCAGAACCACTAAAAACCTGACATATAAAACGATTCATGGTTTGACGACATTACATCATGAACACCCATTCACCGTGCTTCGCGCACTAAAAAAACAAACGACTATCAATGATAAAGCATTACCTTCAACTCATGCCATCGGTTATATTGCCTATGACGCTGTGCGTTTGTTTGAAGATATCCCCGATCGCCATACTAGCGATGCGCTACCCGATATTTTATTTAACTTTTATCAAACCACACTAACATATGATCATTTAAATAAAAAAATTACTATCAATGTTTTATCTAATACTAATACCAATAACAATACTTCGGCGCAAGAAATCATTGATAAATTAGTAACACAAATTCAATCTGCTCAATCTTTTCAGCCATTACAATTTAATCAAACAAATAATCAACAAAAAGCTTATGAATCTGATTTGGATGATACCCAATTTATGCAAATGGTGGCTGCTGCAAAACAATACATTCAACAAGGTGATGCATTTCAGATCGTTTTATCACGTCGTTTTACTGAAAAATATACCGTATCACCCTTAACTATTTATCAAGCACTATGTCAAATTAGTCCTGCTCCTTATATGTTTTTTATTCCACTAGCTGATCGAATAATTATCGGCGCATCACCAGAACGTCTCATCAGTGTTGAAGATGGTACTATTAGTATTAATCCCATCGCTGGTACACGCAGACGAGATAACACTAAAACTGAAAAAGAAATAGAGCAAGACTTATTAACAGATGAAAAAGAAATAGCTGAACACATGATGTTGGTTGATTTGGCACGCAATGATATTGGTGCAGTTTGTAAGCCTGGCTCTATTGAAATCTCAGAATTACTGCATGTAAAGCATTATTCACATATTAGTCATATCACGTCACTCATCACTGGCAAATTAGATTCCAAATATGATGCATTAGATGCCCTTTCATTCGCTTTCCCAGCGGGTACATTAAGTGGCGCCCCCAAGATTAGAGCCATGGAAATTATAGATGAACTTGAAACATCACGCCGTGGCTTATATGGTGGTGCCATTTGCCGTTTAGATCATATAGGCAATTTAGATACTTGTATTGCTATTCGAATGGCTATCCTAAAAGACGGTGTAGCAACCATACGCACAGGCGCTGGTATTGTATACGATTCCAATCCTGAAGCCGAAGCACATGAAACACGACATAAGGCACGTAATATGCTAGAAACCATTCGTGCTGCACATCAAGGAATATAGCTATGATTCTAATAATCGATAATTACGACAGCTTTACTTATAATCTTTATCAATCTATTGCCTCACATGTCACTGATATTCGTGTGTTTCGTAATGATAAAATAACGATAACCGAAATAAGAAAATTGCAACCCACCGCTATTATTCTTTCGCCAGGGCCAGGCAGACCAGAAGACGCAGGAATATGCGTTGAGCTAATTAAAAATGTAGGCAAAGATATTCCTATACTTGGTGTTTGTTTAGGACATCAAGCGATTGTTATTGCATTTGGTGGGAAAGTAATTCAAGCACCTGAAATTGTGCATGGAAAAGCTGATATGATATCCCATCATCAGCAAGGAATATATCGTGACTTACCTAAACCATTTAAAGCTGGACGTTATCATTCATTAATGGCAGATAAGAATTCTTTACCTGCTGATTTAATCATCGAAGCTGAAAATAGCACAGGTTTAATCATGGGTATTAAGCATAAAAAATACCCCATATACGGAGTTCAATTTCACCCCGAATCAATTTTAACACCTGATGGAAATATGTTATTAAAAACATTTTGTACTAGTGGCTGTTGACAATTATTTAAAGAAGGTAATAAACATGCATTTACAAGCCGGTATAGCACAACTCACACAAATGCAGAATCTTGATACGGATTTATGTGAAAAAATTATCGAAGAAATTGCAAAAGATGATACCAGCTCTTTGCAAACAGCAGCTTTTTTATCATTATTGCGAGCTAAATCTGAAACCAGTGATGAGTTATTTGGCATGGTAAAAGGCTTGCGCAACATGATGATTCCAGTCAAAACGAAGCATAAAATATTAGACTTGGTTGGCACAGGAGGTGATCGCACCAAGACTGTTAATATTTCAACCGGCAGTGCTATTTTGGCGGCTAGTTGCGGTGTGAAAATTGCTAAGCATGGCAGTCGCGCTGTTTCATCATTAGCTGGCTCCGCTGACGTCTTGGAAGCATTGGGAATTGTAATTAATTTATCGCCTGAGCAAGTTAGTGCAAGTATTGATGAAATTGGTATTGGCTTTTGTCATGCACCACATTTTCATCCAACCATGTTGAAATTAAGACCATTGCGACGCGAACTTGGCTTTCCCACAAGCCTTAATTTTTTAGGTCCATTATTAAATCCTGCCAATGCTGATCATTATGTGTTAGGTGTGTATGACAAAACAATGATGATAAGAATGGCAGAAGTCTTAAAAAAGCTCGGTACTTCTCATTCTGTCATTGTCCATGGTGCAGGTTTAGATGAGTTGAGTTGTATTGGCCCCGCCACTATTGTTGAGATTAATGAAAATCAAATTCATGCATCAACCTTAAATCCAGCTGAATTCGGTTTTGAAATATGTTCATTAGTAGATTTACAAGGTGGTGATGGTAAACAAAACGCTGAAATTTTAATTAATGCGCTGCAAGGCAATAAAAGTGCCGTAGCTGATACGTTAATTTTAAATGCAGCGATGGCTCTGTTTATTTATGGTTTGTACCCAAATTTAGCTGATAGTATTAGCTATGCTAAAGATGTGCTTTTTAGTGGTCAAGCTATGAAATTACTCAATCGATGGAAGGAGTTTTCTCATGATCAATCGGCTTGATCCTATTATTAAGCAAAAACAAATTGAAGTTGCAATACTGCAACAGCAATTGAAGCTTCATCCTGAGCATGCAATCAATAAGATATTACGTGGTGAAATTAAAAGATCATCTACTCGTAATTTTAAGCGTGCTCTACAGCAAAGTAATTTGGCTGTCATTGCTGAAATCAAGCGCAAGTCACCTAGCAAAGGAGCATTAGCCGACATTGCCGATCCCATACTTTTAGCAAATCAATATGTCGCCGGTCGAGCTGATGCATTGTCCATTTTAACGGATGAAAAATTTTTTGGTGGTCACCTTAATGATTTAACTACCGTCATTAAAAGCCTCCATCAATCATGCCCACCCGTTTTGCGTAAAGACTTTATGATTGACGAAATTCAAATTGCTGAAGCAATTGCTGCGGGTGCTGATGCAATTTTATGTATAGTTGCCGTACATGGGGATAATACAAAAACCATTATTAATTATGCCAAGAAATTAGGCATAGATGTTTTGGTTGAAGTTCATGATAAAGTAGAACTAGACATTGCTTTAGCAAGCGATGCGGATATTATTGGCATTAATAACCGCAATTTAA
Organism: Gammaproteobacteria bacterium; assembly: GCA_020051015.1. GTDB lineage: Bacteria > Pseudomonadota > Gammaproteobacteria > UBA1113 > UBA1113 > JABEVJ01. The sequence goes on along the minus strand of JAGVJQ010000091.1, from coordinate 16,721 downwards.
AAACATTTGAAGTTAATCTAGATACAGCTCTTCAACTAAAACCGCTCATTCCTGATAATATTGTCACGGTAGCGGAATCAGGCATTGAGACACCTGAGCATGCAGTCAGATATAGAGAGGCTGGTTTTAATGCAGTTTTAATTGGCGAAGCGCTAGTAAAATCAAATAATCCGCAACACTTTATCCGCGCTTGTCAGGGAGGTTAGTTAGATGTCTAACACCTTGATAAAGATATGTGGAGTTTCAACACCTGATATCGCAGAAAAAACCGCTCATACTGGCGCCAATTTTATTGGCCTGATATTTCATCCGGCTTCTTCGCGCTATGTTACTTCTATGCAAGCCAAAGACATTGTTATTGCGACAAGAAATGGTGGTGCTGAGCCAGTTGCTGTCTTTGTCAATCAAAATGCAGATGAAATGCAACAAATCTGTGAAGATGCCAACATTAAAATAATACAATTGCATGGCAGCCCAGCAAGACAACAGCATCATTTATTGCCATCTCATTATCAGCGAATTTATGTACAACCAGTTACGACTAATGGCCGCTTATTAAATATTAATGAAAGCGGCTTATCAGCATGTGATAGAACTCGTGACTTTTTACTATTTGATAGTATGACGCCAGGACAAGGTAGATTATTTAATTGGCAGAAATTTAAGTATGACAATTATTTCCCTTGGTTTTTAGCAGGTGGTCTCACGATCAAGAATGTTACGCAAGCCATTCAATTATTAAATCCGACCGCAGTTGATGTTTCAAGTGCAGTTGAATCAACACCTGGCAAAAAAGATATTAACCTTATTACTCAATTTATTACGGCAGTAAAGAATGCCTCATTGGAGACAAAACGGTGAACGAACATATTACAACTGAATCAAATAATGGCCGTTATGGTGAATATGGTGGCATGTTTATTCCTGAATTATTGATTGCCCCCATTCAAGCGTTAACAGATGCATGGAATAAAGCAAAGCATGATAAAAATTTTGAAATAATGTATAAACAGAAATTAGCTAATTATGCTGGACGCCCTACTCCACTGACTGAAGTCACACGTTTTGCTAATACAATTCGTGGTCCCCGTATATTCCTTAAACGTGAAGATTTATTGCATACCGGTGCGCATAAACTTAATAATGCCTTAGGGCAATGTTTGTTAGCACAACGCATGGGAAAAACACGTATTATTGCTGAAACAGGTGCTGGACAACATGGCGTAGCAACAGCTGCTGCTTGTGCTCATCTTGGCATACCGTGTGTTATTTACATGGGAAGTACGGATATGGAACGTCAAGCACCTAATGTAGCGCGCATGCGCTTAATGGGTGCGGAAGTGGTTCCTGTTAATCATGGTACTGCTACGTTAAAAGATGCTGTCAATGAAGCGCTGCGTGATTGGTCTGAGTCATTTGATAATACCCATTATTGTCTTGGTTCGGCATTGGGCCCTCATCCGTTTCCTGAAATGGTTGCACACTTCCAATCAGTAATAGGTACAGAATGCAAAGAACAATGTCAGACTCAAAATGGTTCTGCACCTGATTTAGTTATCGCCTGTGTTGGCGGGGGATCCAATGCCATTGGTATTTTTTCTGGTTTTCTTGATAATCCTAAGGTAAAACTAATTGGCGTTGAAGCGGGTGGTCATGGTATGAAATTAGGTGAACATGCAGCGCGATTTCGTGCGAAATCACGCGGTGTTTTACATGGTTGTTTTACCTATATTCTGCAAAATGAAGAAGGTCAGATCGCAACTACGGCATCTATTTCAGCTGGGTTAGATTATCCTGCAATTGGGCCACAGCATGCTGATTTATATGACACACACCGTGCAGAATATGTTGCTGTCAGTGATGATGAAGCAATTCATGCGTTGCAACTTTTAGCAAAAACTGAAGGAATTATTTGTGCGTTAGAATCAGCACATGCACTTGCGTACTTAATTAAAATTGCACCGAGCCTGGATAAAAAGCAAATTATTATTGTTAATTTATCAGGCCGTGGTGACAAAGACTTGCCACAACTAATGCAACAAAAGGTAATCGAATAATGAATAAGGCAAAACGCATTGACAGTATTTTTAAGCATGGTAAGGCTTATGTTGGATATTTAACAGCAGGTGATGGTGGCATGCAACAATCACTTAATGCGGCATTAGCATTAATTAAAGGTGGTGTAAATATTCTGGAAATTGGCGTGCCATTTTCAGATCCTATTGCTGATGGACCCGTTATTCAACGAGCTGCGACGCGTGCTTTAGCAAATGGTACCACCATGCGCGACATATTAAAGTTAACGACGGCTATTAGAAAACAGAGTGATATTCCGTTAGTTTTATTTAGCTATTACAATCCTATTTTAGCTAATATTAATCCTTCATTTTTTGATAAAGTACGTGATGCAGGAATTGATGGAATTTTATTAGTTGATTGCCCGCTTGAGGAATCAGAAGAGTTTCATAAACAATGCATAATGCGGGATATTGCACCTATTTATGTACTTACTCCAGCAACATCCATAGACCGAATGCAATTAATAAATGAAAAAGCACAAGGCTTTTTATATTATGCTTGTCGTAAAGGCACCACTGGTATGAAAAATGAATTACCCGCTGATCTTGCAGAAAAAATTCAATTAATTAAAGCTAATACTACATTACCACTGGTAGTCGGATTTGGGATTTCAAATCGTGAAATGGCTGCAGATGTATTAAAATATGCCGATGGTTTTGTAATTGGTTCACGTTTTGTTAAAGCAATTGAAGATGGCGTATCGTCAGATAACTTATGTGCATTAGCACAAGCGTTAAATCCAATTGGTAATTAATAGGAAATAGGAGCAACTTTTCATGACAAACGAACAAGGCTGGCATGAGTTTATTCAATTATGTTTATCGGCTAAAAATGAAAAAGCATTATCTACCTTATTGGAGCTTTTTCTCACTGCCGAGGAAAAGGATGCGGTTTCTACCCGCTGTTTGATTATTAAAGCATTATTAAAACAAGAATTACCACAACGACAAATGGCGGATGAATTACATGTCAGCATTGCAAAAATTACCCGCGGTTCTAATGAGTTAAAGCGAATTGCACCGGATTTGAAAAAATTTCTTGTTAAGAACTTAGTTGATTAAGGTAACTGCATTTGTTAATTAATTGTTCTTTTTATAACTAGTCGATGTTATACTCAACACGCATGAGTTTTAGAAATTTATGTTAATCACATTTCAACAGGATTTTATTATGAAACAATGTCTTTTTATTGTGCTTGCTGCAGTGAGTTTGGTAACTTTAACGGGTTGTACCAATGAATATAATTACCCTAATCGTACTTATGTAGGCCATCCAGCTAATACAGTCGTGGTTAAACAACAACCAACCGTTGTTAGAACACCTTCTACTGTGGTAGTACGATAGCCCCTAATTAGGGTCTCCGGTGGGGCTGAGAGAAACTCAACCCCATCAACGCCTATACACTTTTAACAGTTACTCGTTTCTCTATTGGCAAATGTCGATAGTCAACATTTACAACTTTTAATTCCCGGCTATTATGTTTAAATGTTTCAGCCATTACGGTATCCATCAAACCCAAGCTCTGTTCAAGCGCTTTTGCATTATCGTGTAGTTGCAAGTAACTGCCTAAAAATAAAGATGAAAATAAATCACCCGTGCCATTAGGTGCGATGGGAAAATGATATAGTGGTGCTTCGGCTAAATAAGAATTACCATTATGTGATAGGAAAACATGAATTTTATCCGCTGCCGCTTCTTCTATTCGTAAACTAGTGATTATCACTATTTTAACATTACGTTGATGAAAATAATTTGCAACTTGTTTGGCGTCACTTAAGTTTGTAATAGTCTTACCTGATAAAATTTCAGCTTCAAAATGATTCGGCGTAATAATATCTGCATGTAAATGTGATTTAAAAAACTCTAATACTTCAGATTTAACAAACACTCCTCGGCCAATATCACCAACGACGGGATCGCATAAGTAAATTAAATTAGGATTATATTTTTTAAACCGACCAACAATATCTAAAATACTATTACCAATTAAACCACTACCAAGATAACCCGATAATATAGCTTGGCATTGTTCTGCTACACCTAATTGCTCAATGCCGCTGACAACGTCATTAACGTGTTGTACGGTAAATAATTCGCCCGTCCATTTGCCATAACCTGTATGGTTAGAAAATTGTACGGTGTTAACCGGCCAAACGTCATAACCCATTGATTGCAATGGGAAAACTGCCGCTTTATTACCCACATAGCCATACGCGACATGTGATTGAATTGAAAGTATGCTCATTATTTTACGCCTGGTAAATTATTATTAATATGCCATTATACAAACCATTCTATTCCTGTCCAATGCCCAGGCTCTGCTTTTTTAGTTAAAATTCTCGTTTGCCAATCACTAGCATGAATTTCCAGTTTGTGTCCGTCAGGATCTAGGAAATATAATGATTCACCGGGTGACGTATTTTCTTTAAAAACGATTGCTCCTGATGTTATTATTTTCTCACTCATTGTTTGAAAATCACTGGCTGAAACGCTAAAAGCATAATGTGTATAACATGAGTTAACTTCACGCTTATCATCTACGTTTAAGCAAAACCAAAAATCACCCACTAAAAAATAAGCGCCTTTGTCCCAGCAACAAAGTGGTTTTAAACCCAATACTTGATGATAAAATTCAAAAGACTTTTTAATGTCTTTTACCGCAAGCGTAATGTGATTCATGCCTGTTATCATATTAATTTCCTAATCAACCTAATTCTTTCTAATCATCAACTGCAACTTAACCTCTCTTTGCAGTACATCTTTTGTGACAATTATTTTATGCTTCTTAAAACCATGTTTCGCAAAAAAATCAATCGATCGCTGGTTGCGTATATCAGGATCAACAATGCAATATTGATAATGAGGCCAAATTTGCTGATGCAAAAATTCTTCTAAAATAATCCCAGCCAATCCTTTCTTCAGAAAACCTTTATCACCGATAAAAAAATCTATGCCAGCTGCCTTAATAACGACATCTTGTGCAATATCTTGATCGGGTATTGGATAATCCGCTAGATTGTAATATTGAATATAGCCAATCGCCTTTTTATCAATATGACAAATAAAACCATTTACTTTTTTACTACCGTCGATATACGGAGCCAGTTTTTTAGTGACTTCATCTAACGTCCAGGACCGCAAGGAGTAAAACTCTTGTACGTGCGGTTCATTAAACCAATTATAAACTAGTGGAAAATCAACTTTGGATAAAGATGTAAATGTAATTAATTTTTTTGCAGCCGATTGCAGAATACTTTTTATAAATTCAGCTTTTGCTGCAGTATATGCCTCACGGTCGTCTTTAAACTTTTCAGCCAATTCTTCTTTTAATTGTTGATAGGCAACTTTTGTATTTTGATGCATACGTAAATAATCACGAAAAACGTGGTGAATTAACCACTCGTATGAATCCATTTTAAATACATGTACATGATGCGTGCGCTTTTTGCCATAAGGAGGCATACCTTTAATAAAAACCAAGTGATTTGGTTTAGGATTTTTATCCCAAAAAATGTAACCCATGGTTTCCAATAGTGGAATTAATGCTCGTGCTTCATTAATATTTTTCACGCCTATCATAATATCAATAATCGGTTTGGCATTTAATTCAGGCACCGCTGTACTACCAACATGTTGGATGTCCATCACCCATGGAAATGCGCAACAATCTTTCAACATAGCAATTTCTTGCTCAGCTTGTTGTGGCCACGTCGGATCATAAGGTTCGATAATAATAGATTCTGGATTTACTTTACTCATAAGCAATGTGCATTTAGTGATTTTATTGGCATAATACCTCTTATGGACACATTTGAAAATAACATTATCAATATCTGGGGGCAACAAGGCAAAACGTGGCTTATCCAGTTGCCATCTTTGATCCAACAACTTGCACAACAATTACATTTGCAAGATTTACAACCTTTAGGCGAACATTCTTATCATTATCTGCTCGCTGGAGCTCAGTACGGCAAAGCTATCGTTCTGAAATTGGGTCTTGATGTCATGGGTATGCAACGAGAAATAAAAGCATTGCGTGCTTTTGATGGTCATGGCTGCGTTAAATTGTTTGAATATCTTCCTGCACAAAATGCATTATTGCTTGAGTTAGCAATCCCTGGACAATCACTGAAGCAATTATTCCCACAGCAAGATAAGGAAGCCGTTGAGATTACTTGCACCATTATGCATGAATTGCACTCCGCGCCCATTAAAGACAATCTTAACTTTCCTACAATTGCAGAGTGGTTAAAAACCCTTGATAAAGATCATCCCTTACCATTATATCATTTGCAACAAGCAAGAAATTTACGTACACAATTATTGGCAACGTCTACCGAGCTTGTTTTGTTGCATGGCGATTTACATCATGACAATATTTTATCGAATGGTATAAATAAATGGATCGCTATTGATCCGAAAGGTGTTATTGGTGAGCCTGCCTATGAAGTAGGAGCATTTATTCGTAATCCTATCCCTGAAATACAGACTCATCCGGATTTAATTAAAACCCGAATTAAATTATTTGCTGATAATTTAAGTATTGATGCACAACGAATTCGAGATTGGAGTTATGTACAATGTATTTTGGCTGCTTGCTGGGCGGTTGAGGATAATATGGATCCAGATGATTGGTTAGGATTGGCGGAGTTTTTTTGAAAATTGGCGGAGAGAGAGGGATTCACTCAGGCCATCCCTGGCCTTCGCCCTTCGGGCGGGCTTCGCCCGTGCAAATCGGCTTCCTGCCGATTTGTCGAACGGGAAAATTATAAATGAATCGACGAATTCTATCTTTTCAAAATTTGGCGGAGAGAGAGGGATTCGAACCCTCGATACGGTTTTGCCGTATACACACTTTCCAGGCGTGCGCCTTCAGCCGCTCGGCCATCTCTCCGGATCATTAAGAGCGCGTATATTAACGAATGTCGGGATTTTAAGCAAGCACTATACCCTAGTTTCGCTATGGTCGATTAATGCCATCACCAATCTATCGTAGGGGCGTATTGCATACGCCCCTACGAATGATCTAGTTGGTGTGTAATGGATATATTAATCCGCAAGAGCTAATATCTCACTTGGATGTTGGATAATGAATGTCGGTTGCGCTGCCTGCAATCGGCTAGGTGAATTAAACCCCCATGCCACGGCAATAGCCTGAATCTTATTTGCCTTAGCTGCTTCTATATCTCTCACTTCATCGCCAATATAATAGGTCTCAGCATGAATACAATTAAATTGCTTCATTAAGCGTTTTAAGTAGCGCCCCTTCCCAAATAAGGATCTTCCTGAAATAACAAAATCAAATAATTCATATAATCCATGTTTTCTTAAAACTATCTCCACACTACCATGAGCATTACTGCTTAGAATGCCTAGCGTATGATTATTATTCTTTAAGTGTGTGAGTACTTCATGCCATTCAGGAAAAATAGTTACCTCTGCTATTTTTGTTTTACCTAATTTACGTAATTTTTTGACGAATCGAGGAACTCTCCAAAAAGGGATATGTAAATATTTAAGTAATTCCCGCGCATGCATTTGTTTAATTTTATCTAAATCACTAGGATGTAATTGCTTACAGCCTAATGCAGAAGCTTGAGTTAATAATATCTCAAACGCAATGGCAAAACTGTCAGCGAGAGTACCATCGAAATCAAAAATGTAAGTTGCCATTAACCACCTCGAACTAGATAAAAAATTAACCTTAAAAATCAATTTTTTACATAAAGAATGCTATGAATAATTAATTTAATATAGCATAATCGCCTAGTTTCTTATAGTACTTATTTGCATGCTTGAAAACTCACCCGCATGGTGCTACAATGTAATTACATTATTTACGCGATGAGTCCTTAATCATGCATTTAGTTAAAATTGGTAATTCGTATGGCATCCGTATCCCCAAAGCACTCATTGAACAATGTCATTTGAATGATACTGAGCTTGAACTTCTTGTAACAAAAAACGGTTTATTGGTTAAGCCATTAATCGCTGTTCGTGCCGATTGGGAAAAACAATTTAAGCAGGCAGCTAAAGAAAATTTATCGGACAGTGATTTTGTCAGTAATCAATTTGATACGGATGAATGGGAATGGCCCACAAAATAAAGCGATTTGATATATATTGGACCAATTTAGATCCCACCATTGGCGCAGAAATACAAAAAAAACGTCCTTGTGTCATTATCTCTCCAAATGAAATTCATTTTTTGAAAACCTATCTTATTGCGCCCATAACATCAAAAACACGGCAACTTCCCACTAGAATACCAATCACTTTAAAAGGCATTGATGGCGAAATTGTGCTTGACCAAATTCGTGCGATTGATCAAACACGCCTTCTAACCTATATCGATCATCTTAATAATACAACTGCAGATAAAATGTTAGCCATTTTACAGGAAATGTTTACTAAATAAGGAAATACCATGATTGAAAAGTACCTTACGCTTGCACTAAGCAACTTTACTATCACCACATTTATTCTTGGTTTACTCTTCGCATTTATTGCCATTATTATGAAGCCGAAGTCCATTAATCATGCATTTGTCATAGAAAAAATATTAGCTTTTTTTATCTTATTTAATATTGCTGTGGGATATTTATATAATTTTGTTGTCCATGTCTTTTATGGTGATTATGTCGCTCATTTTATTGGATGGGCACAAAGCCCTTTCCAAGCCGAAGTAGGTTTTGCCAGCTTAGGATTTGCCTTAGTTGGTTTTTATGCTTGGCGACGTAGCTTCGAAGCGCGTTTTTGTGCTATTTTAGGGCCCGCCATGTTTTTGTGGGGTGCTGCATGTGGTCATATTTACCAAATTATCTCCCAACATAATTTAGCGCCCGGTAATGCTGGTAGTATTTTATATACAGATATTTTATTACCCGCAATTGGTTTTATTTTATTAATTTGGTGGCATAAAGCTAATCATCCTAAAGGTAATATGAATGTCAAACCGGCTGAGTCGTGACTTCTTTAATCGTAATACTATCGATGTAGCTAAAGATTTAATCGGCAAAACTTTAGTCTATGGTATAAAACATGGCATCATCACTGAAACTGAAGCATATAGGTCGATTGATGATGCTGCATGCCATGCTTCGCGTGGTAAAACGCCGCGGACTGAAGTCATGTTTGGTCAACCCGGTGTTTCTTATGTTTACTTTATTTACGGTATGTACCATTGCTTGAATATTGTCACCGAGCCGGAAGGATTTGCTGCTGCGGTATTAATTCGTGGCTTACTTATTGATGACACCCATCAAAATGGTCCTGGCAAATTATGTCGTTATTTGCAAATTGATAAACGACATAATGCTATTGATATGATAAACTCAAGCGAATTATTTATATTGGATACTGTCAATCAATTTGAAATATCAGTTACTCCACGCATTGGCATTTCGGTCGCAACTGAGTTGCCGTGGCGATTTGTAGCCAAGCTTTAAATATTAGGAAGAAAAAATGCAATCCGTTTTTCAAAATACCCTCTCTATGATTGGTAATACACCCTTATTTGAACTTACCCAACTTGATACCGGAAAATGTAAATTATTTGTCAAACTGGAAAATCAAAATCCTGGTGGTTCAATTAAAGATCGAATTGCTTTATCAATGATTGAAGCTGCTGAAAAAACTGGACAATTAAAACCAGGTGGCACTATTGTTGAGGCAACTGCCGGCAATACTGGTATTGCATTAGGATTGGTAGCCCGACTTAAAGGCTACAATCTAAAGATTGTTATGCCTGATAAAATGAGTCCTGAGAAAATAGCTCATTTGCGTGCTTTAGGTGCCGAAGTCATCATGACCCGTTCTGATGTCACCAAAGGCCATCCAGAATACTATCAAGATATGGCTAAACGTTTGGCCGAAACGATGGATAATGCTTTTTATATTGATCAATTCAATAATCCCTCAAATCCATTAGCTCATGAACAATCGACCGCTCCAGAGATTTGGGAACAAATGAACCATAAAGTGGATGCGATTGTCTGTGGTGTTGGATCAGGTGGCACCTTGAGCGGCATAGGCCGTTACTTCAAAAAAACATCTCCTAGCACGGAAATTATTGTTGCCGATCCTAAAGGCTCTATTATTGCAGAGTTAATTAATACAGGTAAACATACGGAAGTAGGTTCATGGCTCGTCGAAGGCATAGGCGAAGACTTCGTACCCAGTATTTGCGATATTAGCCTTGCTAGCAAAGGTTATTATGTTTCTGATCAAGAAGCTTTTCAGGCTGCCTACGATTTATTGCGTCTTGAAGGCATTTTAGGTGGTTCTTCAACCGGCACGTTACTAGCTGGGGCCCTTAAATATTGCCGCGAACAAACGACGCCTAAACGCGTGGTAACCTTTGTTTGCGATACGGGGAACAAGTATTTATCCAAGATGTATAACGCTGCTTGGTTGAAAGACAAAGGCATTTACATCGATTAAGGTCTGTTCTTGAAAAAAATGCTTGACGTGACCCCCTAAATATTCTACTTTTGCGCTTTTGCAGAGCTATGTTCAGGGGTTAGCCTATGTCAGATAAAACCGTCGTAGAAATAAAAGGCGTATCTAAGTCTTTTAACGACCAAGATGTATTAAAATGTATTGATCTTACCATCAAACACGGTGAGTTTCTGACATTATTAGGGCCGTCTGGTTGTGGTAAAACCACCCTTTTGCGTATGATATCTGGCTTTGAAGAACCGACTAATGGCGATATTTATATTGATGGCAAAAATGCAAAAGGATTGCCGCCCCATGAACGTCATGTTCATACCGTTTTTCAAAGCTATGCTTTATTTCCTCATATGACTGTTTCGGATAATGTGGCGTTTGGTTTACGTTGTAATGGTATTCCTGAAAATGAAGTCAAACCACGTGTGGAAGAAGCACTACGCATGGTTAAATTAGAAAATTTTGGCAATCGCAAACCTGCACAGCTAAGTGGCGGCCAACAACAGCGTGTTGCTATTGCTCGTGCTGTAGTAAATCGACCATTAGTCTTATTACTGGATGAACCATTAAGTTCGTTAGATTATCGTTTACGCAAGACCATGCAAATGGAGTTGCGTCAACTACAACGCAAGCTAGGAATTACCTTTATATTTGTAACTCATGATCAAGAAGAAGCATTATCTATGTCTGATCGTGTGGTTGTCATGAGTGAAGGGGTCATTACTCAAATCGGAACCCCTCGTCAGGTGTATGAAGAACCAGCTTGCCTCAGCGTAGCCAAATTCATTGGCGAAGTTAATATTTTTGAAACTAATGTTTCATCGATAACGGATGGTAAAATTACCGTTAATATTGAAGGTATGCCGCACACCTATCCCAATAAACATAATTTCTCTGTTGGCGACAAAGCTCTTGTCCTTGTCCGCCCTGAAGATGTTCGAGTCTACGATTCAAACGAAGTCACTGATACGTCTAATATGTATCGTGGCATTGTCGAAGACTTCACCTATAAAGGAACCACAGTAGATTTAATGGTTCGTCTTGATAGTGGCAAAGTCTTGGCTACCACTGAGTTTTTTGATGAAGACGATGATAGCCTGGTTTACACACTGGGTGAAAAAGTTTGGTTACACTGGGTTAACGGTTGGGAGGTGATACTACCACATGAAGGGTGATAACAACTTTCGTAATTTTTCAGTCGCAATCATTTCAACCTGGTTAGGCATTTTTGCATTATTTGCATTTTTGCTGGTTTTGTTCGCCAGCTTCATGCAACCCGATAGTAACAAAATATTTAATTTCCATTTTACGCTTAGCAACTATACGACATTGTTCAGTAGTTTATATGTGATTGTTTTTTTTAAGTCATTTTATATTGCTGGTGCTTGTACTTTGTTTTGTATCTTGCTTGGTTATCCTTTTGCTTATATTTTGGCGCGCAAGACTAGCCGTTGGAAAGATTTGTTATTATTACTGCTTATCATCCCATTTTGGACAAGTTCACTTATTCGCAGCTATGCAATGGTGGCAATTCTTAAAACAAAAGGGGTATTAAACAATTTTTTAATCCATTTAGGGATCATTCATCACCCCTTACAACTTTTATTTACTAATACTGCCGTCATGATTGGCTTAGTCTATAACTTATTACCGTTTATGATTTTGCCGTTATATGCCAATTTAGAAAAATTTGATAATCGACTCATTGAGGCGGCGCGTGATTTAGGTGCGGGTAAAGTGCGAACATTTACTAAGGTAATTTTACCTTTATCATTGCCCGGTATTTTGGCTGGTTCTATTTTAGTATTTTTACCTGCCATGACATTATTCTATATTCCTGATTTATTAGGTGGGGCAAAGGCTTTGCTACTGGGTAACTTAATTGAAAATCAATTTTTACTTACCCACAATTGGCCTTTAGGTTCAGCCATCAGCGTAACATTAACTGCAGTGATGGGCATCATGTTAGTTGCTCATTGGTTATCATCTAAAAATCGTTCGGGGGAAGATTTTCTATGAAAAAATCACAAACTCGCCCTATCGATGCCATATATCTGGCTCTGATTTATTTGTTTTTTTATTTACCGATTGCTGTACTGATTGTTTATTCATTTAATAACTCAAGTTATTCTTTGGTATGGCATGGTTTTACAACCAATTGGTATCACTCTCTATTTAGTGATAGTGGTTTGTGGATTGCGGCATTGCATTCTCTCATTATCGGTGTTTTAGCCGCCACCTTTGCGACGATTATTGGCACATTAGCTGCCGTAAGTCTTTATCGTTATCGCTTTATGGGAAAAGGATTGCTGAATGGCATGATTTTTATTTTAATAGTAACGCCAGATATTGTCATGGGTATTTCGTTATTATTATTATTTAGCATTTTGAATATGCCCTTAGGCTTTTGGAGCTTATTATTGGCTCACATTACCTTCTGCATTCCCTTTGTAGTCGTTACTGTGTACAGCCGTATATCCGGTATGGATAAGAATATCTTTGAAGCCGCAAAAGATCTTGGCGCACGTGAGTTAACGATTTTCACTAAAATTACGGTACCGTTATTATTGCCAGCCATTATCTCTGGAATTTTACTATGCTTCACGTTGTCCTTTGATGATGTCATGATTAGTTATTTTGTTTCTGGCCCTGGCTTTGAAATTTTACCATTGAAGATTTATTCGATGGCAAGACTTGGCGTTAAACCCGAATTAAATGCGCTTTGTAGCGTAACATTTATTTTGACGTTGCTATTAGTTGTGTTATCGCAAAAATTGACGAGGAAAGAGTCATGATAAAAAACTTACTGACAGCACTCTTGTTGACTTTTTCTTGTTATGCTTTCGCTGATGATAATATGGTAAATGTTTATGCTTGGTCAGGTGAAATTCCTGATGCTGTAGTTAAACAATTTCAAAAAGAAACAGGAATCAAAGTTAATTTTTCCACTTACGATAGTAATGAAACGTTGTATGCCAAATTAAAAGCCGTTGATAATCCTGGTTATGATGTGATTGAGCCATCCAGTTATTATGTTGACCGCATGCGCAAAGAACAAATGTTAGAACCCTTGGATTTAACCAAGATTTCTAATATGAAATATCTAGATCCAGAGTTTTTGAATGAACCTTATGATCCTGGCAATAAATATAGCATGCCAAATTTATGGGGTGTTACTGGTATTTTTGTTAATAAAAAATTTTTTGACCCTAATACCATTCAGCGTTGGAGTGATTTATGGCAACCAAGATTTGATAATCAAATCTTGCTTCTCGACGATGTCCGTGAAGTGATTCCAATGACACTTATGTCATTAGGTTATTCAGCCAATGATAATAATTCTGAGCATATTAAACAGGCTTACGAGCAGTTATTAAAATTGCGCGCCAATATTAAATTATTTGTCAGCGATGCTGCTGCATCTATTATCACTGATGAAGATGCAACTGTGGGCATGACATGGAATGGGGATTTATATCGAGCTCAGCTAAATAATCCTAATTTAGTATTTATTTATCCCAAAGATGGTTTTGTAATTTGGGTTGATTGTTTTGCTATCCCTAAAGATGCGCCTCATTATCAAAATGCACTTAAATTTATTAACTTTATGATGCGCCCAGATATTGCTCTACAAAGCAGTATGGCATACTTTTATGCGACACCTAATTTAGAAGCACAAAAATTGATGCCCGAAAAGATCCGTAACAATCCGATGATTTATCCATCTCATGAGATTTTAAAACATGGACAATTCCAAACGGATCTATCTGATCAAACTGTTGCGCTTTATGCCCAATACTGGGAAATGTTAAAGTTAAAGATGTAAAGATTATTTCTGTTCGTTCGTTGTAGGGTGGATTAGAGCCGCGAGGCTCGTAATCCACCATCAGTTGATTTTTCCACATATGCATAATTTGATCATCCAGCAGCGGTGGATTACGAGCCTCGCGGCTCTAATCCACCCTACTCTACTAGATATATTTAAGAATGATAAGTATAACATTCTGGATTCTGTGTCACATCGCCATTCGGTTGGGTAAAATGTACGTTATAGTCCCATGTAGGCTCAAATAAATATTCTTCGTGATTATACCCACCGGTGGTATCTGTACAGGTTGTGGTCCAATTTTTTTGTGTATTATTGGGTGTGGTTAATTCTTCATGATACATAACACTATATGGATATATGGGCGCGGCAACGGTGAATGAGGGTGTACCATTAGGAATGTCATATTTATAAACATTCCCTTTCACATCAGTTAAAATAACTTGTATCGAGTCGACACGTTTTGTTGGTATCGAGAAAACTTCACTATCCATAGTAAATGTACTTGCTAACACATTACTAGTGGTAATAGATAAAAGTATTCCTATTAATAACATTTTTTTCATTGCAAATTCCTTGTTTAAGCTAAATAAATATCTTCAATCAATATGTGTTAAATATTAATTTTTTAAATATTAAATTATTGACAATGTTTTTGCAATATCTTTTATTATCATAATAATTTATATAAAATGTGCTGATGTAACGTGACCCGTATTAAAGTAACGTAGCCCGTATTAAAGCGGAAAAAATAATTGGAAGTTTGATATTAATAAATATCAAAAAAATGATAATAACAAGAACATTCACCATAAGAGCGTAATACAGGATCTTGCTATGGACAACCACCGATCCCGTATTACGCGCGATAGCATTTTTCTATATCTTAAACATAATAAGTAATGCCTCTTTTATATGTTCTAGCCGCGCTAATACGGGCTACATGGATAGATAGCGCGAGGGGAGTCACGATCAAATAGGATGTTACGCAAAAAAAAGCCGGGAAAATCCCGGCTTTTTTTATAAACAAACAAAGAATTACATTTTCTTGTGTTCGCCTTGTGGCTTTGGACCAGTATAAATACAACTTGGGCGAATCAAGCGATTATTTGCTGATTGTTCCATGATTTGCGCTGACCATCCACCAATACGACTCAAAGTAAAGCTTGGTGTATACAATTCACGTGGTAACTTGATCGTACGTAAGACACCGGCTGCCCAAAACTCAAGGTTTGGATAGAGGTTACGACCAGGTTTATATTCATTTAATAAACGAACTGCCACATCTTCAACGTGCAAACTAAGTTTGAATAATGGATTATCACCAGAGAATTGTTTTACAACTTCTTTCAATGCTGCGCCACGTGGATCATATGTTTTATAAACACGGTGACCAAAGCCCATTAAGCGTTCGCCTTTTTCGATTTGATCACGTAACCATGGTTCTGCATTTTCTTCTGTGCCAATGGCGTCTAACATATCATCAACGTGAGATGGAGCACCACCGTGTAATGGACCAATCATCGCACCAATTGCAGCCGTAATCGCGGAAACGATATCCGCCATTGTAGAGGTCACAACACGAGCAGTAAAGGTTGATGCATTCATATCGTGATCAGCGGATAACATCCAATACATATCTAATGCACGGACATGGGATTCTTCAGGAACTTCACCATGTAACATGTAAAGATAATTTGCAGCGTGACTTAAGTCTGCTCTTGGTTTACGTTCTGCAATACCATTAATGTGATTGTAGTAATAAGCAACAATAGTTGGTGCTTTTGCCAAAATAACTGATGCTTGTTCGGTTGTTGGTGGCCAATCAGCTCCAGGTACTGTCATCGCTGAAATAGCAGTACGTAATACTGCCATTGGAGTAAGATTTTTGGGTAATTTGTTAATAATGTCTTTCACATAATCAGGAATTTCGCGTTGTGAAGCTAATTTAGCACGAAATTCTTTTGCTTCCGTTTCTGTTGGCAGATGACCATACCATAACAAGTAAACAATATCTTCAAAAGTATGATTTTTAACGATCTCTTCAACAAAGTAACCACGATAGATTAACTCACCTTTTTCGCCATTTACAGATGAGATTGCGCTTTCGGCAATAGCAACACCTTCCAGTCCAATTCTTAGTTCTGCCATTTAAGAACTCCAATGATTTTTAATAGGATATATATATACTTACTTACGAAAATGTTTAGGATTAAATAGGATCTGTTGATAATTCTACTATGCTAGACATCACACCTCGATTTTCTGTGTTTTGCTACCTAAATCTTTATGCCTAACCTAGCGAATTGTCAACAGACCCTAGACTTCTTCGTGAAATTAATTGTGCAAGTAAATATAAAAACGA